>NZ_JBHYQH010000045.1:0-53988 GCF_042746715.1 Streptomyces sp. NPDC058741
GGAGGGGCCGGACCGTTATGCGGTCCGGCCCCTCCCGCATGTCACGGGCCCGTGGTTCAGGCCGTCCCGGGCTGCTTGCCGTCGTGCAGGGCGATGGCCCGCTGCATCGCCTTGCGGGCGCGCGGGGTGTCGCGGGCGTCGTGGTAGGCGACGGCGAGGCGGAACCAGGTGCGCCAGTCGTCGGGGGCGGCCTCCGTCTCGGCCTTGCGCCGGGCGAAGACCGCGTCGGCCGAGTCCCGGTCGATGCGCCCGCTCGGGGTGCGCTTCAACTCGTCGGCGGGCAGGCCGCCCTCGGCGTCGAGTTCGGCGGCGAGGGCGTTGGCGCGGCGGACGAACTGGGTGTTCTTCCACAGGAACCACAGGCCGATGACCGGTAGGACCAGCACCGCCACGCCGAAGGTGACGGTGAGGGGCGTGCCGGTCTCGATGAGCAGCACGCCGCGGCTGCCGACCAGGACGAAGTAGACGACCAGGACGGCGGCCGTGACGACGTAGGTGAGCTTGGCGCGCATGACGGTTCGCGGCTCAGCTCAGGTCCAGGAAGTGTTCCAGGCCGAAGGTCAGGCCCGGGGTGCTCACCACGCGGCGGGCGCCGAGGAGGATGCCCGGCATGAAGCTGCTGTGGTGGAGCGAGTCGTGCCGGACGGTGAGGGTCTCGCCCTCCGCGCCGAGCAGGACCTCCTGGTGGGCGAGCAGGCCGCGCAGCCGGACGGCGTGGACCGGGACGCCGTCGACGTCGGCGCCGCGGGCGCCGTCGAGGGCGGTGGTCGTGGCGTCGGGGGCCGGGGCGGTGCCGGCGGCGCGGCGGGCCTCGGCGATGAGCTGCGCGGTGCGCGTGGCGGTGCCGGAGGGGGCGTCGACCTTGTTCGGGTGGTGCAGTTCGACGACCTCGACCGACTCGAAGTACGGGGCGGCGATCTGGGCGAACTTCATGGTCAGGACGGCCCCGATGGAGAAGTTCGGCGCGATGAGCACGCCGGTCTCCGGGGACTTCTCCAGCCGGGCCTTCAGCTGCGCGAGGCGCTCGTCGGTCCAGCCGGTGGTGCCGACGACCGCGTGGATGCCGTGACGCACGCAGAAGTCGAGGTTGGCCATGACGGAGTCGGGGGTGGTCAGCTCGACCGCGACCTGGGCGCCGGACTCGGTCAGCGTCTCCAGCCGGTCGCCCCGGCCGAGGGCGGCGACCAGTTCCATGTCCTCGGCGGCCTCGACGGCCCGTACGGCTTCGGAGCCGATCCGGCCCTTGGCGCCGAGGACCGCCACGCGCAGCTTGCTCATCTCGTGTGCTTCTTTCACCAGGGGTTGTCAGGCGACGGCGTCGTGCAGGCGGGCCGCCTGTTTGTCCTTCAGCGGGCCGATGACCGACAGGGAGGGCCGCCGTCCCAGGATCTCGCGGGCGACCGCGCGGACGTCGTCCGGGGTGACCGACGCTATGCGGGAGAGCATGTCGTCGACAGACATCTGCTCGCCCCAGCACAGCTCGCTCTTGCCGATGCGGTTCATCAGCGCGCCGGTGTCCTCCAGGCCGAGGACCGTGGAGCCCTGGAGTTGGCCGATCGCACGCCCGATCTCGTCGTCCGGGAGACCGTGCTCGGCGACCTGGTCGAGCTCGTCGCGGCAGATCTTCAGCACGTCGTGCACCTGTGACGGGCGGCAGCCCGCGTACACGCCGAACAGGCCGCAGTCGGCGAAGCCCGAGGTGTACGAGTACACGCTGTAGGCCAGGCCGCGCTTCTCGCGGACCTCCTGGAAGAGGCGGGAGGACATGCCGCCGCCGAGGGCGGTGTTCAGCACGCCGAGGGCCCAGCGCCGCTCGTCGGTGCGGGACAGGCCCGGCATGCCGAGCACGACGTGCGCCTGCTCGGTCTTGCGGCCGACCAGCTCGACCCGGCCCGCGGTGCGCAGGGCGCGGCTGCCGCTGCGGGGGGCGACGGGGTCGGCGGCGAGGTCCTTGAGGGCTCCGGCCTTCTCGAAGGCGGCGCGGACCTGCCGGACGACCTTGGCGTGGTCGATGTTGCCGGCGCAGGCGACGACCAGGTGGGTCGGGTCGTAGTGCTTCCTGTAGAAGCGGCGGATGCGGTCGGCGGTGAGGGCGTTGACCGTGTCGACCGTGCCGAGGACCGGGCGGCCGAGGGGGTTGTCTCCGAACATGGTGTGCGCGAACAGGTCGTGCACGCAGTCGCCCGGGTCGTCCTCGGTCATGGCGATCTCTTCGAGGATGGCGCCGCGCTCGACGTCGACGTCCTCCTCGCGGATGAGCGAGCCGGTCAGCATGTCGCAGACGACGTCGATGGCGAGCGGCAGGTCGGTGTCGAGCACGCGCGCGTAGTAGCACGTGTACTCCTTGGCCGTGAACGCGTTCATCTCGCCGCCGACCGCGTCGATCGCGGAGGAGATGTCCAGGGCGGACCTGCGGTCCGTGCCCTTGAAGAGCAGGTGCTCCAGGTAGTGTGTGGCGCCGTTCAGCGCCGGGGTCTCGTCGCGGGAGCCGACGTGCGCCCAGATGCCGAAGGTCGCGGAGCGGACCGAGGGCAGGGTCTCGGTGACGATGCGCAGGCCACCGGGGAGGGTGGTCTTGCGGACGGTGCCGATGCCGTTCTGGCCCTTGATGAGGGTTTGGGTACGGGCGACGGCCCGCGCCTCCGGAGAGGTGCGGGCCGTCGCCTCGGAGCCACGGGACGTCACTGGTCGGCGTCGTCCTTCTTCTCGTCCGAGCCGTCCTCGCCCTCGATCACGGGGATCAGGGACAGCTTGCCGCGGGAGTCGATCTCGGCGATCTCGACCTGGACCTTGGCACCCACGCCGAGCACGTCCTCGACGTTCTCCACGCGCTTGCCGCCGGCCAGCTTGCGGATCTGTGAGATGTGCAGCAGGCCGTCCTTGCCGGGCAGCAGGGAGACGAAGGCACCGAAGGTGGTGGTCTTCACGACCGTACCGAGGTAGCGCTCGCCGACCTCGGGCATCGTCGGGTTGGCGATGCCGTTGATCGTCGCGCGGGCGGCCTCGGCGGCCGGGCCGTCGGCGGCACCGATGTAGATCGTGCCGTCGTCCTCGATCGTGATCTCGGCGCCCGTGTCCTCCTGGATCTGGTTGATCATCTTGCCCTTGGGGCCGATGACCTCGCCGATCTTGTCCACGGGGATCTTGACGGTGATGATCCGCGGGGCGTTCGGGGACATCTCGTCCGGCGTGTCGATCGCTTCCATCATCACGTCGAGGATGTGGAGGCGGGCGTCACGGGCCTGCTTGAGGGCGGCGGCCAGGACGGAGGCGGGGATGCCGTCCAGCTTGGTGTCGAGCTGGAGGGCGGTCACGAACTCCTTGGTGCCGGCGACCTTGAAGTCCATGTCACCGAAGGCGTCCTCCGCACCGAGGATGTCGGTGAGGGTGACGTAGTGCGTCTCGCCCTCGATCTCCTGGGAGATCAGGCCCATGGCGATACCGGCGACGGGGGCCTTCAGCGGCACACCGGCGTTCAGCAGCGACATGGTGGAGGCGCAGACCGAGCCCATGGACGTCGAGCCGTTGGAGCTCAGCGCCTCGGAGACCTGGCGGATCGCGTACGGGAACTCCTCGCGCGTCGGCAGGACCGGGACCAGGGCGCGCTCGGCGAGGGCGCCGTGGCCGATCTCGCGGCGCTTCGGGGAGCCGACGCGGCCGGTCTCGCCGGTGGAGTACGGCGGGAAGTTGTAGTTGTGCATGTAGCGCTTGCGGGTCACCGGGGAGAGGGTGTCCAGCTGCTGCTCCATGCGGAGCATGTTCAGGGTCGTGACGCCCAGGATCTGGGTCTCGCCACGCTCGAACACGGCGGAGCCGTGGACCCGCGGGATGGCCTCGACCTCGGCGGCGAGGGTGCGGATGTCCGTCACCCCGCGGCCGTCGATGCGCTTCTTCTCCTTGATCACACGCTCGCGGACCAGCTGCTTGGTCAGCGAGCGGTACGCGGCGGAGATCTCCTTCTCGCGGCCCTCGAACTCCGGCAGGAGCTTCTCGGCGGCGAGCGCCTTGACGCGGTCGAGCTCCGTCTCGCGCTCCTGCTTGCCCGCGATCGTCAGCGCCTGCGCGAGCTCCGGGCGGACGGCGGCGGACAGCGCCTCCAGGACGTCGTCCTGGTAGTCGAGGAAGATCGGGAACTCGGCGGTCGGCTTGGCGGCCTTCGAGGCGAGGTCGGACTGCGCCTTGCACAGGACCTTGATGAAGGGCTTCGCTGCCTCGAGACCGGCGGCGACGACCTCCTCGGTGGGGGCCTCGGCGCCGCCCTTGACCAGCTGGATGGTCTTCTCGGTGGCCTCGGCCTCGACCATCATGATCGCGACGTCGCCGTCCTCCAGGGCGCGGCCCGCGACGACCATGTCGAAGACGGCGTCCTCGAGCTCGGTGTGCGTCGGGAAGGCCACCCACTGGCCGCGGATCAGCGCGACGCGGACGCCGCCGATCGGACCCGAGAAGGGCAGGCCGGCCAGCTGCGTGGACGCGGACGCGGCGTTGATCGCCACGACGTCGTACAGGTGGTCGGGGTTGAGCGCCATGATCGTGGCGACGACCTGGATCTCGTTGCGCAGGCCCTTCTTGAAGGAGGGGCGCAGCGGGCGGTCGATCAGGCGGCAGGTGAGGATGGCGTCCTCGGAGGGGCGGCCCTCACGGCGGAAGAAGCTGCCGGGGATCTTGCCAGCGGCGTACATCCGCTCCTCGACGTCCACCGTGAGGGGGAAGAAGTCGAGCTGGTCCTTGGGGTTCTTGGAGGCGGTGGTGGCCGACAGCACCATGGTGTCGTCGTCCAGGTACGCCACGGCGGAGCCGGCGGCCTGCTTGGCCAGGCGGCCCGTCTCGAAGCGGATGGTGCGGGTGCCGAAGGTGCCGTTGTCGATGACGGCCTCGGCGTAGTGGGTCTCGTTCTCCACTAGCGATTTCTCCGTTACTTGTCGTCTTTCGCCCGTCCTGCCCGTGTGGCAGGGGGGCGGTGGCGGAGAAGCGCACCGTCTGGTGCGGGCCGGTCTTCGATCGAAGCACCCGGGGCTCACTTCCCCCCGGGGGCCACTACCGAGGACCGGCGGCGGCGAGGTGCGCTTCTCCTCGTTCGTGGTGCGGGACGCGCCCCTTGTCCGTATGTCGGGGCACCGTCACGCTGTGTCGTCTCTCTTGCGTTGTGCTACCACACTACAAAGGGGTGGTGACACTCCGCACGTACAGTTCCGTGCGTACAGCAAAGGGAGCGGTCCCGTTGCTCCCGGGAACCGCTCCCTTCACGGCGTCTTACTTGGCGCCCGCCGCACCGCGGCGGATGCCGAGGCGGTCGACCAGCGCACGGAAGCGCTGGATGTCCTTCTTCGCCAGGTACTGGAGAAGGCGGCGGCGCTGACCGACCAGGATCAGCAGACCACGACGGGAGTGGTGGTCGTGCTTGTGGGTCTTGAGGTGCTCCGTCAGGTCCGAGATGCGGCGCGAGAGCATGGCGACCTGGACCTCGGGGGAGCCGGTGTCGCCCTCCTTCTGGCCGAACTCGGTGATGATCTGCTTCTTCGTAGCGGCGTCGAGCGGCACGCGTACTCCTCGTAGTCTTCGTGTGGCCACCGAGTGCCCCCGGTCTGTGTCTCGGGGGAGCTTCCGTTACTCGGGAGGCGGGGATCCGCTGGGCGCGGCCTCCAGAACGCGGGGCTCCGGGGGTGCGTACACAAACGGCCGTCGACCAGGGTACCAGGCGGTCGGGGTCCCCTTTGCCCTGGTCTTCCGAACGTCCCGGCCGGGGCGGAGGGGGCCACTAGGGTGAGTGGGCTCGGATCGTTCGTACGTCGGGAAGGGGTCGCTGCGGCATGGCGGAGACGGCTGAGGAGATCAAGGCACGCAAGGAGCGGGAGCGCGACGAGCTCTACGCCCTCGACATCTCCGGTGTCGAGTGGCACTGCGCGCCGGGCGCCGAGGAGCACGAGGAGCGGGTCGAGATCGCGTACCTGCCCGAGGGGGCCGTGGCGATGCGGTCCTCGCTCGACCCGGACACGGTGCTGCGCTACACGGAGGCGGAGTGGCGGGCCTTCGTACTGGGGGCGCGGGACGGGGAGTTCGATCTGGAGCCGGGTACCGGGGAGTAGCGGGTACGCGCGCGTGAGCCGGTGTCCGGCCGGCCCACGCGCGCGTTCGTCGCCGCCCTGGCGCATCTTCCTGCACACCTCGGCCACCACTGCTGCCACGGGCGTGCGGCGGCCGCCCACCGATCAGCCGTGCGGGCAGGGCGAAACGCGCCGCCTCGGGCCACTACGGCCACGCTGCCGCCGGCGGCGGTGAACAGGGCCGTACGACGCTTCCTGCGCTGCCGGTCGGCCGCCGCGGAAGAAGTCGGCGATCAGGCGGGCCGAAGATCACAAGGGCCGCTCCCGGTCGTCGTGGACGGCGGCTCAGTTTCCGGCCATGGACCGTGCGGACGCGTACACGTCGAACACGGCGAGCGCCAGCGGTACTAGCGTCAGCAGGACGAAGGCCTCGGCGATCTCCGTGAACCGCCCCCAGAAGGGGGTGACGCCGCTGCGCGGAGCAATCAGACCGATGGCGGTCAGCAGGGCGGCGGTCGCGGCGATCGCCACGGCGAGCCAGACCGAGCGGATGTCGAGGCCGGTGGTGTCGCCCTGGATCGCGTCGCGCAGGAATTCCACGGGCGGGTTCAGGGCGAGCCCGAGGCCGAGGAAGACGAGGGCGGCGAGACCGGCCGCGAGCGTGGCGCCGACCTGCGCGGTGTAACGGAACAGGTGGGCCCGCATCAGCATGGCGACGCCCGTGGCGAGGGCGAGGAGCTGCGCCCACACGTTCTGGGAGAAGCCGAGGACGATGGACGCGCCGACCGTGACGAGCGCGCAACCGCCGACGAGGCCGACGAGGAGTTCGTGGCCGCGGCGGACCTGGGCGGCGATGCGCCGGGCGTCGACGGGCTCGTGCCGGCCGGTGGTCTCCTCGGTGGTGTAGCCGCGGCCGGGGTTCGGCGGTTCGAAGCCGATGGGCAGCCGGGCGAAGCGCATGGACAGGCCGGGCAGGAACGCGAGGGCGCACACCGCGAGCGGCGCACAGACGGCGGCCGTCTCGATGGGCCTCAGATGCGTGAGCATCGCGATGAACGTGGTCAGCAGGCCGATGGCGGAGGCGAACACGAACGCCACGAAGGGGCCGTCGCCGCTGGGCGACACCAGCGCGAGGACCAGTGCGGCGACGAGGACGGCCGCGCAGGCGAGCAGGAACTGCAGGCGTCCGATGCCCTGCCCCTCGGACAGCGGGAGCAGTCCGGAGCCGGCCACGGCGATGTTCGGCAGGGCCCCCAGGCCCAAGGCGACAGCCGAGCCGCGGTCGTCGTAGACCCGAGCGCGGACGCACGCGATGGTGACCAGGAGGAGACCGGTGACGGCGGCCAGGACGCCCTGGAGGCTGTTCATGTCGTGGCGGATCTCCGAGCTCCAGACCACGAACGCGAGCAGCGCGGGCAAGACCCCGCCCGCAACCAGGCCGGCGGCGCGAGTGAGGGTGCCGCTCCACAGCGTGCGGTCCTCGGTCACGGCGGAGGCGACCGCCTCGGAGACGTCGTCGTGGACGGCCGGCGGCAGTGACTCGGCGAACGGACGCAGCGTCAGCAGCTCACCGTCGAGGATGCGCTGGGCGGCGAAGGATCGCGACCCATCGAGCACGGTGCCGTCCCGGCGCACGAGGTGGTAACCGACCGGGGCGCCTTCGGCAGGGCTTTGCCGGGAGAGCCGCAGGATCTCCGGGTAGAGGTCGGCGACTGACACGTCGTCAGGCAGCGCGACGTCGATACGGCTGTCGGGCGCCACGATGGTGACTCTGCAGAAGCCGAATCCGGTGCCCGTTCCGGAAGGAGTTCCGGTGCCCGCTCCCCCGGTCGCGCCGGTCGGCGCGGAGGCCGTCATGCTCACCTGCTGGTCCCCCTCGTCGGTGGTGCGGCGTTCGCGGCTCCGAGCGCGCGACCGCCTGTAACGATCCTGTGTGGGTTGCGCCTTGCCATCCGCGCCGCCGGTCGCGTGCGTCCTGTCGCCCTGGAGATGGCGGCGAACACCCCACGGACAGTGCGGGATGTCCGGCTTTCCGGCACCCGATTCGCATCTGCTCACACGTCCCACGGGCACCCTACCGCCCGCTGATGTCAGTGGTTGTCAGTAGGATCGCGCTTCGCGATCGACATTCGCCGGACACGGGGCGGCGGACGGAACGGTCGCTCCGGCAAGGGGAATTGGTGCGAAGTGAGCCACATCGTCGTCAAGCGCCCACCGCGGGCTCTGCCGCGGGAAGTGCCCACGAACGAGGTCGTCCTGCAACCGCCGCCGGAACTGCCGCGCGGGGAGCGGGAGGGCGCCCTGATGCAGCTCCTGCCGATGCTCGGCATGGGTGGGTCGGTGGTGTTCTTCTTCAATCCCCAGGCCCAGCCCTTCATGAAGATCATGGGCATGGTCATGGTGGCCTCCACGATCGCGATGGGCATCGCGATGCTGATCCGCTACCGGCGGGGCAGCCAGGGGCAGATCGCCGACATCCGCCGCGACTACCTGCGGTACCTGTCGCAGACCCGGCGTGCGGCACAGCGAACCGCCAAGGCGCAGCGCGACGCCCAGTACTACCTGCACCCTTCGCCGGAGCAACTGTGGGCGCTGGTCGCCGAGGGCAGCCGGGTGTGGGAGCGCCGCGCCGGCGACGAGGACTTCGGGCAGGTGCGCGTGGGTCTCGGCGCGCAGTCCCTGGCCACCCCGCTGCTTGCGCCGGAGACCGCGCCGGTGGACCAGCTGGAGCCGCTGACCGCGGGCGCCATGCAGAGGTTCCTGGCCACGCACAGCACGCTCGATGACCTGCCGATGGCGGTCTCGCTGCGGGCCTTCTACCACGTGTCGATCAGCGGTGAGCCGGCCACCGTGCGCGGCGCCGCGCGCGCGGTGACGAGCGCCCTGGCCTCGCTCCACTCCCCCGAGGACCTCGTCATCGCCGTCGCCACCGGGCGGGAGTCCGCGCCCGAGTGGGAGTGGGCGAAGTGGCTGCCGCACGTACAGGCCAAGGGCGATGCGGACGGCGCCGGCAGCCTGCGTCTGATCACCACGAGCCCGGTTGAGCTGGAGGACCTGCTGGGTGCCAGGCTCCAGAGCCGCCCGCGCTTCCACCCGAGTGCCCCGCCGGTGCCCGAGCAGCCGCACGTGGTGGTCGTCCTGGACGGCGTCTCCCTGCCCCCGGCCTCCCTGCTCGCCAGCCCCGAAGGGCTGCAGGGCGTGACGGTCCTGGAGGTCGTACCCGGCGAGCTCACCACCGGGCGCGGCGACCTGTCCGTCGTCGTGCACCCGCGCGAGCTGCGCCTGGAGTCGGCGCACGGCATGGTCTACGAGGGCACGCCCGACGTGCTGTCCTACGAGGCGGCGGAGGCGCTGGCCCGTCAGCTCGCGCCGCTGCGGATGGCCTCCGGCGGTGACGACGACGAACCACTGCTGGCCAACCTGGAGTTCACCGATCTGCTGAACCTCGGGGACGCCGCCGCCGTCGACCCGCGGCGTACCTGGCGGCCGCGTTCGCAGTCCGAGCGGCTGCGCGTGCCGATCGGTGTCGGCGAGGACGGCCGGCCCGTGATGCTCGACCTCAAAGAGGCCGCCCAGGAGGGGATGGGGCCACACGGCCTGTGTGTCGGCGCGACCGGTTCCGGCAAGTCGGAGCTGCTGCGCACCCTGGTCCTCGGCCTCGCGGTCACCCACTCCTCCGAGACTCTGAACTTCGTCCTCGCCGACTTCAAGGGCGGTGCGACGTTCGCGGGGATGTCCCAGATGCCGCACGTGGCCGCGGTCATCACCAACCTCGCCGACGACCTGACCCTCGTCGACCGCATGGGCGACTCGATCCGCGGCGAACTCAACCGCCGCCAGGAGATGCTGCGCGACGCGGGCAACTACGCCAACATCCACGCCTACGAGAAAGCCCGCGCGGCCGGTGCCGCGCTCCAGCCGATCCCCTCGCTCGTCCTCGTCATCGACGAGTTCAGCGAACTGCTCACCGCCAAGCCGGACTTCATCGAGATGTTCGTGCAGATCGGCCGCATCGGCCGGTCGCTCGGCGTGCACCTGCTGCTGGCCTCGCAGCGCCTGGAGGAGGGCCGCCTGCGCGGCCTGGAGACCTACCTCTCCTACCGGATCGGTCTGCGCACCTTCTCGGCGGCCGAGTCACGCGCCGCGATCGGCGTCCCGGACGCCTACGAGCTGCCGAACGTGCCCGGTTCCGGCTTCCTGAAGTACGGCACGGACGAAATGGACCGCTTCAAAGCGGCGTATGTCTCCGGCGTGTACCGCTCCAGCGCCCGGCAGGCGGCGTCCTACGGCGGTCCGCTCCCGGTGGACCGCCGGCCCGTGCTGTTCACCGCGGCGCAGGTACCGGTGCAGTACGTGGCGGTGCCTCAGCAGCGACAGCAGGAGGAGCCCGAGCGGACCGACGACGCGCTCGCCGACACCGTGCTCGACGTCATCGTGCGGCGGCTGGAGGCGCAGGGTCCGGCGGCCCACCAGGTCTGGCTGCCGCCGCTGGACAGCCCGCCGTCGCTGGACTCCCTGCTGCCCGGCCTCGCCGCCGTGCCCGGACGCGGGCTGACGCAGCCCGGTTACGAAGGCGCGGGCCGGCTGGTGATCCCCGTCGGCATCGTCGACAAGCCGTTCGAGCAGCGTCGTGACCCGCTCTGGACGGACTTCGGCGGTGCGGCCGGCCACATGCAGATCCTTGGCGGTCCGCAGTCCGGCAAGTCGACCCTGCTGCGCTCGATCGTCGCCTCCTTCGCGCTGACGCACACCCCGCAGGAGGTCCAGTTCTACGGCCTGGACTTCGGCGGCGGCGGTCTGGCTTCCGTGGCGGGCCTGCCGCACGTGGGCGGTGTCGCCTCACGCCTCGACCCGGAGAAGGTCCGGCGCACGGTCGCCGAGGTGTACGGCATCATGACCCGCCGCGAGGAGTACTTCCGCACCTCGGGCATCTCCTCGATCGCCGAGTTCCGCACCCGGCGCGCACGCGGTGAGATCTCCACGACCGACCAGCCGTGGGGCGACGTCTTCCTGGTCGTCGACGGCTGGGGCAACTTCCGTCAGGACTACGACGGTCTGGAGCCGGCTGTCGTCGACATCGCGGCGCGCGGCCTCGGATTCGGCATGCACCTGATCCTCACCGCCTCGCGGTCGATGGAGGTCCGCTCCAACCTCAAGGATCACCTGATGAACCGCCTGGAACTACGGCTCGGCGACCCCATGGACTCCGAGTTCGACCGCAAGGTCGCGGCCAACGTGCCGACCGGTGTCCCGGGCCGCGGCCAGACCCCGCAGCGGCAGCACTTCATGGCGGCGGTCCCCCGCATAGACGGTCTGTTCTCCGACACCGACCTGGCCGAGGCGACGCAGGCGCTCGCCGCCGAGGTCTCCCGGCACTGGCAGCAGCCCGGTGCCCCCGAGGTGCGGCTGCTGCCCCGGGAGTTCCCGGCGCAGCAGCTCCCGCCCGGCAACCGCTTCCCGAACCGCGGCGTCGCCTTCGCTCTCGACGAGGACAACCTCGAGCCGGTGTTCGTCGACTTCGAGCAGGACCCGTTCTTCCTGGTCTTCGGCGAGAGCGAGTCCGGCAAGTCGAACCTGCTCAAGCTGCTCGTCCAGCAGATCACCGCGCGTCACGACGGCAACGAGGCGAAGCTCTTCGTGGTCGACAACCGGCGCTCGCTGCTCGGCGTGACCCCGGACTCGCATCTGGCGGAGTACATCCCCATGTCCAACCAGATGCAGCACCATATGGACGCGCTGGCCAACCTGATGCAGCGCCGCACGCCGACCGCCGACGTCACTCCCGAGCAACTGCGCGACCGCAGCTGGTGGCAGGGCCCCACCGTGTACATCGTCATCGACGACTACGACCTGGTGTCCACGTCCAGCGGCAACCCGCTGTCCGGCCTCACGGAGATGCTCCCGTTCGCCCGGGACGTCGGCGTCCGCTTCATCATCGCCCGCTCCACCGCGGGCGCGGGCCGTGCGGGCTATGAGCCGTTCATGCAGCGCTTGAAGGAACTCGGTGCCCAGGGCGTGGTCCTCGCCGGCGACTCCGCCGAGGGCGACCTGCTGGGCGGTGTGCGACCGCGTCGGATGCCCGCGGGGCGGGGCGTGTTCGTGTCGCGGAAGCGGGGGAAGCCGTTGGTCCAGGTGGGGTTGGTGGCGGACGGGCTTCGGTGACGGGCACCGCCGGTGCGGGACGGGCGGCTTCGGGGTCGTTTCGCTTCGGCGGGGCGGCCCCGTTGCCGTTTGACGTGTGAGGGGCGGGGGGTGGGCGTTGGGGCAACACGCACGCGCCGGCTCCCCCGTGCCTTCCTTGCGTTCCTCGTCCCGCCCATCGAACGCAGCAGGGTGGGCGCCTCCCGTGCGCGCCCACCCTGTGCTCATCCTGCGGCTGCGGCTGCGGCTGCGAACCAGCCGTCGTGCCGTCCTGCGGTCCTGCGGTCCTCTTACAGGAAGTAGCTGGCGGCCTTCTTGTCGCCTTCCATGTACGTACCACCGGACTGGCCGACGACGTGGCCGATGCCCGTCAGCGCCTGGTGGATGTCGTTGGCTTCCTTGTCCCAGCGGGCCAGCTTGTCACCGAAGGTGCCCTGGGCCTCACCCGCCCAGTACTGCTTGCTGCTCTCGACGAGCTTGCGGAGCTCCGCCAAATCCTGCTCGAGCTGCTTCGCCTCGTTGCCGATGTTGGTGGCCGCGAAGTCCAGCGCGTCGTACGTTACGGAAAGTCCGTCATCGTTGCGGCTCATGCCTGCCTACCTCGTATCGCTCGTGTGCGGTGGGTGATGTGGGGGTGAACTGGCTGCTCGATGCCCTGAACCGGGAATCGAGTCGTCGGTTGCGGGCCGCTCACATCGAGTTGAAAGCAGACGGCTGAACCGTGGGGGCACCGTCCTGGAGGTTGATCCGGTTGACCGCCGCGCGGACCTCGTCTTCCTTGCTGTCCTTGATGTTGCGTGTGGTGGTCATGGCTTCCATGACCTCACCGAGGATGTTGCCGATCTTGGCCAGAGACTCGTTGATCTCGTACTGCTTCCGGTCGAACTCGGCGCGACCGATACCCTGCCACTGGCCTTCGAGGCCGTCGATGACGCCCTGAAGCCTGTGCACCCGCTTCCGGATGTTCTCGTACTTCTCGAACATCTGCTTCTGCAGCTTGACTACCGCTGCATCTTCGAGCTTCTGGTCCATCGCCATGGCCAGCCGTCCCTTCCGCTGTGTGTTGTCTGGTCGATCGGTCCCACGTCATGACCTCGACGGGCCGACGCGGTGTTGAGGCCGAACCGAAGGCCCCACGGCCCATGGCCGGGTGTTCACTCGGCTCGGGCGGCTGGTCACGTCACCTCGCGCGCCGTGCCCGTAGTACGGCCGCTCCTGCTCCGCTGATCACGATCACCGCGGCTGCGGCGCCCAGAGGGATCCACAGGGAGCTGCTGCTGTTGTCGGCGGCGGCTTCCTCCGCGTTCGATCCTTCCGCCGACGTGCCGTCGGCGGAACCCTTCTCGGTTCCCCGTGACGCGGCTGATGCAGAAGCGGAGGGGTGGGAGGCGGAGTTGTCAGCGTCATGGGCGTTGTCGGCTTCGCTTGCCTGCCGTGCCCCTGCCTTGGTGAGTACGTCGCCGCCGTTGATCTTCGCCAGCGGGTCGACGTCCGGCGCGCCGGCGTCGTAGTCGGGGTCGGCCAGGACGACTCGTGGACGGATCATTCCGTAGCCCGCGTACTTGCTCGGTTCGTCTTTGGGCCAGCCGCGACTCGCGGTGTCGAGCAAGGCTCGGGTGACCTGGTTGACGGTCCAGTCGGGGTGGGCGGACCAGATGAGCGCGGCGGAGGCGGAGACGAGGGCGGCAGCCTGGCTGGTTCCTGCGGACTTACAGTAGGAACGGAACTTCTCGTCGCACCAGGTAGGCACGTCCTTACCCGGCGCTACGAGGTCGGCGAAGCCGTGTGCCGACTTCTTCGAGAACTCCGTCACCTCGTAGGAGGAGTCGACCGCCCCGACACCGACCACGTAGGGAAGGATCGCGGGCGCGTTGGGCACGCCGTCGTTGCCCACCGAGGCGATGAGCAGCTTTCCCTTTGAAGCGGCGTACTTGACCGCGGCCTTGTCCTCGTCGGAATTCATACCACCGATGGACATGTTGATGATCTTGGCGTCGCTGTCGGCCGCTGCCCTGAGTGCTTGGTATGTCTGCGGCGTCTTCTCCCTGTCCGCGTTCGACTGGGCAAAAGTCTCAACTCGGTAGGGGACGATCTTGGCCCCAGGAGCCAGCCCTCGGATGCCGCCTCCCTCACCCGTACCGGCGATCAGTTCCGCCATGCTCGTCCCGTGACCGCTGTAGTCGGCGGTCGCACGATACGCAACCGACTTGGGAACCTCGTCGACCAGTACCTGCCCCTTCAGTGAAGGAGTGTCAGCGTTCACCCCGCTGTCGATGACGGCGACTTTGACACCCTTGCCTGTACTGACCTTCCACATCCGCTCGGTCTGCATCGGCTCCAGGTACCACTGATGCAGATCACCCTCGGCGGCTGTGGCGTTCGGCACCAGCCCCATCCCCACGGCAGCCAGCGTGCCGACGATCGTGCCTGCAGTGCGCACCCACCTGCCGCACCACCTACCGAGGAAGGTCGTCCCTGACTTCATGGCGTGTCGATCCTCGCTAGCACTCAATTGACGACCGGCGGCACATCGCGCCGGGGCTTGTCGGGCAGATGCGTCTGCTCGTCCTCGACCACATGGTCGGGACGCTGTGAACCCTGTGCGTCTCTCTCGTCACCGGACTTGCTCTTGTCAGGCCGCCGTGCCAGTCCGGCGCCACCACGCGTCATGCCATTGCGCTCCGCTTGGACAGTGGAGTTACGCCCTGCCGGGTTGCCTGTCACAGGCCTGTTCCCTCCCGTGACGCCCCCGCGCGAAGCACCGCCGGCGCCGGGCCTCACACCGGTCTGGGGCGCGCCGAAGACACCTCGCTGTCCGGGACCACCAGGCGACGGCCGGACGCCGGCTTGGGGACCGGCACCGATCACGTTGCCGCGAGGGATCTGCTGCGCACCCTTCGCCACCGCACCACTGGTGGTCGCGGGTCGCCCGCCGACCACTCCGTTCGCCCGCCCGGCACCAGTGGTCGGACCGGTGCTCGCCCGCAGTGCGGCCGTGCCACCGGGGCGGGGAGTGCCTCCGTGCACGCCCGGCTGTCCCATTGGGAACGGCCTGGAACCGGAACCCGTCCCCTTGGCGATCGGCTGGCCCGTCGCCGTGGGACGACCCATCTGGTTCGTGGCACCGGGACCGGTGGTGCGCCCGTTGGCCGAGGGGGTCGATCCGGGCTGAGTACGTCCTCGGGCAGTGACAGGGGGGCGGGGCCCACCCGTTCCGCCCGTGGCCCTGCCGTTGGCCCTGCCCGGCACAATGGGCGCGTAGTTGTCGAAGGTGCCGGGCGGTCCACCCGCCGTAGAGGGCGTTCCGGTGACCGGAGGCATGTTCCCGGTGGCCGGGGTCGTCGTGGACGGCGGCAGCGTACCGACGCTGTCGATGGTGGTACCCACAGCGTCGTCGGGGTACGCGACCCTGCCCCTGCCGGGTCCCTCGGACGCCCGCGCGTCCGTGACGCCATCCACACTGGAGCGGCCCTGCGGCTCCGTCGGTGCGTGGTACGTGGTTACAGCAGTTCTTGCCGCAGTCCTCGCCCCTTCCCCGACTGCGCCCGAACCACCGTCCACGCTCTCGGGCGGCATGCCCATGGTCGGCAACGACCGGAACGTCGGAGGCTGCTCCTGCAGCACCGAAAGCTGCTGGCTGGAAACCGCGTAGTACGACGCCAACCGATTCATCTGGTTGATCGCCTCTTGCCGGTCTTTCTCCACCTTGACGGCAGCTTCGTATTCGTCCTTCTTTTCAGTCTTCTCTGCGTCGCTGTAGTT
The DNA here is from genome assembly GCF_042746715.1 of Streptomyces sp. NPDC058741. NCBI lineage: Bacteria > Bacillati > Actinomycetota > Actinomycetes > Kitasatosporales > Streptomycetaceae > Streptomyces > Streptomyces sp. NPDC058741. The sequence goes on from NZ_JBHYQH010000045.1 coordinate 15,948, forward strand.
TTCAGGTCGCTTGAGGTTCCGCGGGTCACGCTTTGGCATGGCCGCACGCACTGAGGCCAGACCCACCGCGGCCGCGGAAATCTGGTCACCCGCCTTTCCAGCGAACTCGCTCAGCCCGTCCGTACTCTGGACGAGTGAACGACCGTACTTCTGGTAGTCAGTTCCTGCTTGGCCCTTCCATTTGACGCGCTCGATGCGCCCCCTGAGCTCATCCGCCGCCGACTTGATGGCGTCACGCGCGTCCCACAGAGCCTTTCCGGACGACTCCAGGTCCTCGGGAGCCGTCTCCTCGACCAGATCGATCATCGCGTTGAGGTCGAGGTCCTTCGCGCCGAAGTCCGTACTGCCGAAGACCGCCTTGCCCTGCGCGGTGGACCCGACCACCGCCCGCAAAGAGTCGTTCACGAACCCGGGGAGGAATCCACCGCCCTCGGAATGCTCGACCTTTCGGGCGACGTCGGCGAAGTTGTTCTGATCGGAAGCGCGCTCCAAGTCCTGCTTGCGCTGCTCGTCACTCAAGGTCAGGCCCCCATCCCGGACTCGTCTTCGCGGGTGTACTGGCCGCTCTTGTCGTCCTGCATGGATTCGAGCTGCCAGTGAATCGCCCAGAAGCGCCGGCGCTGTTCATCTTCGAGGTTGTCGTAGCCGATGGCCGCGCCCTTGACCCCGATGGCGATCGCCTCGATGTGAAGGTGCAGCGTCTTGGACAAGGCGGTGAGCTGCTCGTGGACGCCGTGGTACTGGGCGTACAGGCTCTGGGCCTCGGGAAAGACACCGGCCCGCCCGTTACTCAGGGACGACGCCTTGATCGTCTGCGCGCCCACCTTCGTCGGATTGCCGGCTGACTCCTCAAGATCCCGAAGCACCGCGTCCACACGGTCGACGAAGTCCTTCAGCAGTTCACCACTGACCTCAAGGTCCGCCGCCCTGGCCGCCGACACACCCCCCATGCCCGCTGGAAGCACGACGTTCCTCCCCGTTTCCCCATGAACGTTCATCGACCCGGACCAGATCCGGACCCACCACTCGTGCGCCGTACGATCGCAAGGCCAAGTGCTCGGACAACGCTTTTGCCACTCTAGTCAACCTGCACAACGGGTCCAACCGCCGCCAGCCCTAACTCAGTTGCGAAACTCGAGTTCGCGCCACCGACTGCCCCCTGCGCCGCTTGCGGGTCGACTTCGACTCACCCCGAGGCCGCCCCCGCGATCCATCGTTTCCGGCCCATGAGCCTGACCCGACCCGTACCACCTTGGACCACTACCCGGACGTGTGCCTCCCCCGAATCTTCACCGCGGACAATCCACACACAAGAGACCTGCTCCTCTCCCCCACCGAACCCGGTTGCTAGGTTGACTCTCAACCACAGCCCCGGAACCAAGTCATCCAGACCGGTACGAGCTGAGCTCCGGGAGCCGAGCAGCACGGGGGAAGAGGTCGACTCATGGCATGGGACGAGTGGGAGCAGCTCAAGACTCAGGCGGCCGAGCGGCAGTCCACGCAGATGCAGTTGAACCAGCTCGACCCTGGCGACGGATCGCCGGGTACGGCGGGAAGGCCGTCGTCGTACGGCGATCTGAAGGTCGCCAACGCTTCGCTGACGAAGATCGGCAAATCCGCGCACAGCTTGTACAACGCGCTGTGGGACAAGGCTCGCGTCTCCGTCCCCAGCAGTGACTCCGCGGCCAGTGATCTGTCGAAGCAGGGCTTCGCGCTCGGAGCGGGGCTGCAGCACGTGTCGAACCGGTGGGAGGCACAGCTCAAGTCCCTCATGGACGCCTGCGCGCAGATCACGAACCACCTGCAGGTCACGAGGAAGATCCACGTCGGCGACGACAACTTCATCGTGCGCCAGATGAGCAGCATCGACACCTTGGACGCCGGCTTCGACGAGCGCGTCGGGCAGCCCGGCGAGAAGAACCCCGTCTACGGGGAGAAGAAGGACGAGAAGAAGAAGGACGAGTAGGGCCGCGCAGGTTTACGCCGACTTGCCACTCAGCCACTGCTCGACACTTCCGGGGATAGAGACCGATGGACCTCGAAACTCTGCGCGACGCCAACTTCAAACTGCTCGACGACGCCGTCACGGACTGGTCGACCCTGGTCAAGCACCTGGAGACGCTGAAGAAGGACGCCGAGGAGGAACTGCACCAGGCCGCGAACAAGGCGGACTGGGCCGGTGTGAACGCTCAGGTGTCGAAGGAGTTCATCGGTAAGACGGCCGGTGAGTTCAGCGACGCGCACACGCAGGCGACGACCATCCACAAGATTCTCGAGGACACACGGACGGAGCTGAAGGGCTATCACCAGGAGCTCGTCGAGGCGATTGAGGGTGGCCGGAAGAACAACCTGACGGTCATCGCCTACGAGGGCGGGTTCACCGTCACCACGAACGTGCCGCCGGAGGGCCGGGCGGCACAGGACAAGGACAACCAGTCCGAGATCACCGCGCTCCGCGACCAGCTCCAGAGGATCCTCGACAAGGCGTCCGAGAGCGACAACTCGGCCAAGACCGTCCTTACTGCCATCGCAGACCAGAGCAGGCTCGGTTTCTCGGACGCCTCGTACAAGGACCGAGACAGCGCCGCTGAGGCCGTCAAGCAGGCCGACGAGCTGGCGAAGCTGACGCGGCAGAACCCCAAGGACCTCAGCCCCGAGGAGTTCGACCGGCTCCTCAACGGGCTCGACAAGTACGGCGACGACGATCTGTTCGCCGAACGGTTCGCCACGACGCTCGGCCCGCAGAAGACGCTGGAGTTCTGGACCGGCGTCAACGACCCGCACCGGGGCAACTATGAACTCGGGCGTGAGCGCCTGGACAAGTTCGACAATCTGCAGCGCAGCCTGAGCACCACGCTCGCCAATGCAACGCAGAGCGATTCCGTCGCGATGACCGACTGGAAGCGCACCATGGTCGACGCCGGCGACAAGCCGATCTACGGCAACAACGGCGGCCCCATGGGCTTCCAGGTCATGAGCAACCTGATGCGGACCGGGGACTACGACGACCAGTTCCTGAAGGACTACGGCAACAAGCTCATGGCCACCGAGCGCAAGCTCACCGGCAACGGGGAGCATGCCAACCCGGCGTGGATGCGAGGGATGTCCGCTGGCCCTCAGCTGAACCGGATCGGCGATGACAGCGGCAACGATCCGCTTACTGGCTACCTGAAGGGGCTCTCCAACAGCCCGGACGCAGCCACGAATTTCTTCAACCAGGAGTTCATCAACAAGAACGACAAGGACAACCCCTTCGAACGGGACACGGACGGCGACGGAAAGAACGGCAAGGTCACACTCTCCAACTTCCAGTACCTTTTCGAGGAGCGGGAGTGGCCGCAGGAGAGCAATCTCAAGGGCGATGATCTCCACACAGGGAAGAACAATCTGGCGCTGGCTCTGGAGGCAGCTACCACTGGGCATCCGGCTGGGGAAATCCCAACCGATGACACTCCGGCGCACAACGAGGGCCAAACCAAGCTTTTCGAGGCCATCGTGGCATCAATCGCGGATAACGATACACGCCTCACCGAGAGCGGTTACATGTCAGACAGCATCGGACAGATCGCATCGGAGTACCTGCCCGACATCAACCGCGCAACGACAGAAGTGGATCCGCACCCAGGTGAGGACGAGAGAGACAAACAAGACGCTTGGGAGCGCACCCAGAAACTCTATCCCGTCTTCGGATCCTCCGCCGAATTGGAACACAATAAGGTAGCGCGTTTCCTCTTCGCCGTAGGTCAGAATCCTGAAGGATACGCGGCCGTCGAAGTCGGCCAGACGAAGTATTTGGGTGATTTGATGGAGTATCACCTCAACCCGAATCTGCCAGAAAGCCAGCGCCCTCATCACGACCTGGAACTCACCGTTCGATCCATTGCCCGCCATTCGGGCGACGTTTCAGGCGTCCTCGCCATGGGGCGAAACGAGGCTGTCGCCTCCGAAGCAGTCAAGTCGGACGAAGAGTACGACCACTCGATGGCCCAGTGGAAGAACGTAGTCTCGGGAACCGTCGGTACAGGAGTGGGCGTCGGCACGTCTTTCATTGCGACTCCCGCTGTCGGAGCCGGTGTCGGCGGTGCGGCAGGCACCGTGACAAGCGTAATCCTGGAAGAGCTTTTTCAGGACGCGGAAGGGAACGCAAAGGACACCGCAGGCCCCAAGATCGGCGACGACTGGCAGAACGGCCGTAAGGCCAATATGGAATACACTCGACTAGCCGCTTCGGAAGCCGCCAGAATGTACAACCTCCAGCACTCCGGGGATATCGCGTCTTGGGCGGAAGATGAGTCTTCCAAAGCGTTCCTGGACGCTGGTAGCTACATGCGAACAATTGCGCCGGAGCTGGTCACCGACATCTAAAAGTAAAATTCAGGAACAGGCCTGAACGACCCCGAGGGGTCTGCGTCCGGGTGAACGAGAGGCCGTTATTATGATCAATCTGCGAGGCGCTAAAGTATGGGTGCTGCTAACCGCGTTCAGCACCCTCGTCGGCTGCTCGGATTCTGGAGAGGAACGGGACTATCAGGTTCCCAGTGCTCTGTGCGGCGTTACGGTGGACCCCAACGCAGTCTCCGATCTCCTACCCTCCGGGAGTGAAATCGAGATTATTGAGAAGAACCCTGTGCACCGAAGGAACGAGTGCCAGGTGAACGTCGACGGCAAGGCCGCTCTCATCGCCAGCCAGGAATGGTGGGAAGACAGTGACACCATCGTTGATGTCGCCGCCTCCGTCCCGCAGCTTGAGTCGGCCAGACTAACTGATGACAGCGGCACTTATATCAGCTCTGGCACCGGTGCGGTGATGAGGGTGACGGGCTGCATCAACCCAGGTCATCCTGATCACGCTCTCTTCACCGCGCTGGAGATCCACGCTGACGGTGTCGACAATGACGGCGCCGTGAAGAAGCTAATCTCCTCTTACACTCAGTCTGTCGCAGGTTCGAACGCGTGCCGGTGATGCACGGCCGGAGGTAATTCCGCCTCCGAGATGAAGGACTCCCGGCTACATCCGAATGACATTGAACCTGAGCGAGCAAGCATGAAGCGCCATCAGGCCCCAACGCTGCAGCGGCGCGCAGTCGTCATTCTTGGGGCGACTGCCGCCCTAGCCAATGTGTCGGGGTGCACAGACGAGAACCAGGAGCGAGAGTACACGGTTCCGCAGTCCGCCTGCGGAACTCCCATCAATGCGACGGAGCTTGCCCAGGCGGCGTGTAGTCGTCCCGCTTCGAGCGGACGCGCTCGATGTGGACGCAGAACTCGGCGTCCGCGCCGTTCGCGGAGACGGTGAAGTACGCGTCAGCGTCCGTGTTGCCGTCGGCCGCAGCTGCGGCGACACCGTCCTGCGGGGCGTCGCCCCCGCCGTTCTCGGTGACCTCGCTCTCGATGAGCGTGTCGTACTCGTAGATGTAGACGACGGGTTCGCCCGATTGGTCGATCCGGTACAGGAACCCGTCGAGCTCGTACGTGGCCTGTTCCACCGCGCTCTTCAACTCGTCGTCGCTCCACTTCGAGTCGTCTTCCGCGCCGAGGCCTTGAAAGCCCTTCACCGTGCCGATCAACGCCATGCCTACGAGGAGGATGCGGGCGGCGACGAACGCCGCGTCCGGGAGCTCCGGCGCGGCCGGGTTCAGGGACTCGCGCCACGAACGCACCCGATCCGCCTTGATGCAGGCCATTGCGATCAGCACGGCCGCCAGGGCGAAGATGATGACCGACATTTTCGTCAGCATGCCGGGCCTCCCAGACCTCTCCGCCGGCGTCGCGCGTCCCGCACCGCCACCGCCGTCCCGCTCAGCCCCACCGCCAGGACGAGGCCGCCGACCACGACGTAGGTGCCGAGGCGGGTGTTGCGTTCCTCCGGTGTCTCGCCGAAACGGACGGGGGCCACCGAGGGTGCCTCTGCGCCGACCGGGTTCTGTTCGGGGCGGGGGGACTCGACGGGGTTGGCCGGGTCGACGTCGGTGAGGGCCTTGACCGGGTCGACCACGCCCCAGCCGACGAGGATGTCGTGGCCGGGGATGGTGCGTTCCGCGGTCTGTTCGATCTGGGCGACGATCTGCCGCGCCGTCCACTTGGGGTACTTGGCCCTCAGCAGGGCGGCCACGCCGGCGACGTAGGGGGCGGAGAAGCTGGTGCCGTTGTCGGAGCAGTGGCCGTCCCCGGGGACGGTGGAGACCATGTCGACGCCGGGAGCGGCCACGCCCACGAAGCCACCGGACTGGGAGAAGGGCGCGCGCTCATTGTTGCGGTCGGAGGAGGCCACGGCGAGGACGCCCTGGTACGACGCGGGGTAGGTGACCTTGACGTTGCCGCCGAGGCCGTCGTTGCCGGCCGAGGCGACGACGACCACCTGCTTGCCGAGAGCGTAGTTCACCGCCTGTTCCAGCTCATCGGCCGGTTTCACGGCGTTGGCCGTGTCCTGGGAGATGTTGATGACGTCCGCGCCCACGTCCACGGCATGACGGATCGACTCTGCCAGGGTGAGCGCCGTGCCATTGCCTTCGGCGTCGTTCTGCTTGATCGGGATGATCGTGGCCTCGGGTGCCAGGCCTACGAAGCCGGTCCCCCTCATGGGGCGTGCGGCGATGATGCCGGCCACACGGGTGCCGTGGCCGACGGTGTCCGTGGTGCCGCTCGCGTTGCCGCGTTCGATCTTCTCGCCGTTCTTGTTCTTCTCGGGGAGGAAGTTCCTGCCCTTCGACACGTCGACAGCCTTGGCGAGTTGGGGGTTCTTGACGTCGACGCCCGTGTCGACGACGGCGACCCGGACCCCCTCGCCCTTCGTCCGCGCCCACAGCTCGTCGAGGTTGACGCGCTGCAGTGACCAGGGGCGGCCCTCGTACTTCTCGGAGGGGAAGGTGCACTGGCCGTTGTCGTCCGCCCGGGCGGCGGGGGCCGGGAGGGTGAGTTGGGCCGTCGCCGTGAGGGTCGCCGTGGCGAGCAGCGTCACCACCAGCGAGCGGCTCCTGGACCTCATGTCTCCTGCTTTCAGTATCAGTTCGCTCTGTCGGGCGCCCGCGGCTACGAGCCCTGCGGCTGCCGCGCCGCCGCCTCGGACAGACGGGGGCCCGTGGGAAGGAACCTCGACCAGGACAGGGGTACGGGGGCCGGGTCCACCTTCTCGTAACCGAGTCTCGTCTGGGCGATCTTGGCCTCGGTCAGTGCCTGCTCGCGCTGCTCCTCGGAGCTGCCGATGCCCTGGTCCTCGGTGGCGCTGTCGCTGTTGGACTGCAGGGCGTAGCGCAGGCCGGTGTCAGTGACCAGGAAGACACTGCCCGCCGTGGTCTCGGTGCCCTGGAACTGGCGGTAGAGCTGTCCGGAGCCGGCGGTCACGTACCCGCTGGAGGAGCCGGTGGGCAGCGTCGCGGGGAAGTCGGTGCCGACCCAGGTGGAAAGGGCGGTCGTGCCGTTCTCCGCGTCGACCGAGCGCAGGACGTTGCAGACCGTGTTGCGGCCGGTGGTGGCGCTGCTGCCGTTGTTGACGGTCTTCGGCTTGTACGTCGGCCACTTCTTCTCGCCTCGGAAGGTGGTGCTGTCAACCACCGCGCCGGGGCTGACCTGCTGTGCCTCGCCGGTCTGCCCGGCGGCGACGAGCTTGCCGCTGTTCAGCAGGAGGGTGGCGGTGAACTCGCTGATCCGGGCGACCTCGCCGGGGAGGACGACGTAGTACTGCATGCGCGTACCGTCGTAGGCCTTGATGACCATGCCGACTTTGTCGTGCTCGCCGAGGCTGTCGGACGCGCCGGCCACTGCGCCGGGAATGCCGTCGATCGGGGGGATGGTCACCGGGTCGCCCTTGTGCAGGGTGTCCAGCCAGTCCTGGGAGACGCGTTGCGGGGCGCGGCCCTGGGTGTCGAGGGCCTTGAGGAGTTCCTTGTCGGTGGGGTCGGCCAACGGGTAGGCCCAGCCGCGGGAGTCGACGACGTACTGCGTCGTGCCGTCCGGACCGACGACGTACAGCAGGTCGCCCCCGGAGAGCTTGTTGCGGCCCTCCGTCCTGGCCCACTCCTTCTCGGCGAGGACGAACGCCGCCTTCTGGATGGCCCGGCCGCCGTCACTGGGGCGCTCGCAGACCGCCCAACGCTTGGCGGCCTCCGCCTCACCGGTGGAGGGCAGCCGGTCGGGGGCGTACGGGATACCGAGGGTGGCGCCGTGCGGGGGCTTGCCGCTGTCGAGGACCTTCTCGTCGACCGTGATGATGCTGTTCTTGTCGGGTGCCAGCAGCAGTTTCGCGGAGGCCATGTTGAGCACCGGATGCAGCTGCTTCTTGCCCTTCGTCTTCAGAACGACGTAACGCGTCGTCGAGTCGCTTGCGACGATGACGTGTTCGTTCGGGGTATCCCAGCCCTTGGGGGCGGTGGGGCTGAAGAGACCGATGGCGCCGAACACCGCGAGGATCACCACGCCGACGACCACACCGGGCCATACCGCGCTCAGCGGCTTCGGTGCGCCCTCCTCTGAACCCGACGGCGAAGGCCGCAGGAACGAAGCGAGTGTGCGGCGCTTCGCGAAGGTGTAGGCGTTCAGTTCATCGCGACGTGATGCCATCTGCGTCCGCTCTCCCCCCGTTGCGGACCCGGGGACGGTGGTGGTCACCGTCGCCCGCCCGCGGTTGCCTCTGTGCCCTCGGCTGTCAGACCCGGCCCCTACTATGCCTGTTGCGTGGCCGTGCGTGTTTCGTCGGTAGGGCGCTCAGGACACGCGGGAGCGTGTGGACAAGGGCATTCGATAGGATTCGGGGGATTTCGAGTGATGGCTTCCGCGCGGCGGACCCGGTCGCGATCGCAACCGAGGACACGATCGGGCAGCACCGGTCCGACGGCGGCCCGTGGCGGCGCCGCGGCATCAGGTGCCGCCACGCCGCAACTGAGGGCACGTTCCGGGCGCGGAGGCTCATTCGCCGTGCAACGGCTGGTGCTGATCGAACTGGCGGCCGCTCTCGTCGTGTGCGGTTGGGGGATCGGGACGTACGTGCTGATCCCGGCCGCCGTCGTGGCGGTGATCCTCGTGGTGCTCGCGCTGGTACGGCGCCGGGGACGCTCCCTGCCCGAGTGGCTGGCCGGTGTGCAGGTCCTGCGCTCGCGCCGCCGCAGGGCGGCGGACACCCCGGTGCCTTCGGGCACGGACCCGGGGCTGGCTCCCGCAGTCGAGTGTGACCCGAGCCTGCGCACCTACAGCTACAGCCGCGGCGACGACCGTGACCGGCGGCCCGTCGGCATGGTCGGTGACGGCGGCTTCCTCACCGCGGTCCTTCAGGTGGAGGCGGACTTCGGGGCGCTGCGCGCGGAGCGCGGCCGCCGCCCGCTGCCCCTCGCCCTGGTACGGGACGCACTGGATGTCGACGGAATCCACCTGGAATCCGCGCAGATCGTGGTGCACACCCAGCCCGCGCCCGCGCCGCACCTGCCCCAGCAGTCCGTCGTGGTGACCAACTACACACAGCTCCAGGCGCAGACGGCCTCTCCTGCCGTCCGCATCCTGTGGATCGCGCTGAAGCTGGACCCGGAGTTGTGCCCGGGGGCGGTGGCAGCCCGCGGCGGCGGGCTCATCGGGGCGCAGAAGAGCCTGGTGCGGTCGGCGGAGCATCTGGCGAGCCGTCTGACGGGCGCCGGGTTCCGGGTGAGCGTACTCACCGAGGAGGAGGTGACCGCCGCCATCGCCACCTCCGCCTGCGCCAACCCGATGGTGACCGCCCAGGCGGGGCAGAGCGAGGCGCCCCGGCGGCGCACCGAGGAGAGCAGTCGCAGCTGGCGGTGCGACAACCGCAGGCACACCACGTACTGGGTGCGCCGCTGGCCTTCGCTCGGCGGCTCCGGCGCCGGTCTGCCGCAACTGGTCGCGCAGTTGACCGCGGTGCCGGCCTTGGCGACGACGCTCAGCCTGACGCTGGCCCGGGGCGGGCGGCAAGAGGTGTCCCTCACCGGGCATGTGCGGGTCACCGGACGCAGCAGCACTGAGCTGGCCGCGTCACGACAAGAGTTGGAACGCGTGGCACGGCAGTCGCGGACCGGGCTCGCCCGACTCGACCGAGAGCAGTTGCCCGGAGTCCTCGCCACTCTGCCGCTCGGAGGTGCCCGCTGATGGCCGCCAATACGACACCGGCCTCGTCCGCCGGCTTCCTCACGACCGCGGCTCCGGATCCGGCCGCGCAGCCCTGGTCCCGCTCCGCGGGCGGCGGCCTCACCGAGCGGCTGCGCACCGGTTTCGGGCTGCTCGGTCCCCGCCACCCACGGCACACACTGCCGGTCGACCAGTTCGACGCGCTGTCGCTGCCTGTCGGTGACGACGGCGTCGTCGTCGGCACCACCGCCGAGGGTCAGCTCGCCGTGCTCGGGGTGAACCGTCCGACCCCGTACGACGTGCTGCTGATCGGCGGTCTGTGGACAGCCCAGGTGCTCGCGCTGCGCACCGCCGCGACCGGCGCGCGGGTCGCCGTCGAGACCGGCCGTGCCCAGCAGTGGTCGCAGATCGTGCAGGCGGTGGGCGGCGGCCAGTCCGGGATGACGGTGCACGACGTGGGCCGGGTTCCTCCGCTCGGCGCGTCGGCGGGCAGCCCGGTCCTGGTGATCCGGGACTGCGGTATGCGGCCGCCGCGCGGACGCGTGGTGTCGGCGCCCTGGCAGTCGGTGCTCACCCTGCTGCCGTATCTCAGCCCGGTGGCGCCTCGGTTGATGCGGCAGGCCCGGCTCATCGGAGTGCAGCGGGTGTCGCCCGACGAGGCGGCCGAGATCGGCCGGGTGATCGGCATGCCGCGCGCCGAGTACGAACCACTGCCGACCCTCGCCGACGGGGTGACCCTGTGGTGCACCGACGGTGACCGCCAGTACGTGATGACGCAGCCCACGGACGCCGAGATCGGTCTGCTGGGTGTGGCCCGGCGTATGGACTGACCGCGAACGGGAAGAGGTTGCGCCGAAGCAGATCGGGGGGCGGATGCGCCTGCCGTGTCCGCCTCGTTCTTGATTAGGCTGGGGCGGGGCGCGAAGCGAGAACCCGACAGGGTGAAGCGGTGTCCGGGGGTGACCCGGGGGGACAGTCAACTGATTCGTACGACAGCAATGGTCGCCCCAGCACGCTTTGAGGGTGTTCGACCACACCAGGAGGAACTGTGAGCAGCGATCGGGACGGGATCCGCGGGGGCTGGGCGACACCCGGCGATGACCAGCCCGACGCGGAGTCCGCAGCAGAGGTGACGGGCGAGTTCACCATCGACTACGCCCCGCCGGCCTGGTACACGCAGAACGCGTCGGCGAGTTCGGGCTCCGGGACGGGGGCGGGGGCGTCCGGGAAGTCGAGCCCTTCGGGGACTTCGGCTTCTTCCGGGGCGGCCGGTTCTCCCGGGGCGGCCGGGGGTTCCGGAGGCGGCGGTGCGCCCAGGGGGCCGATTCCGCCGCTGCCGGGGCTGACGCCGCCGCCGCACGCGAATCCTTCGGGGGCGCAGTTCTCTTCTCCAAGTGGGCACGCACCTTCTTCTTCTGCAGGTGGGCACGCACCTTCTTCAGATGGGCACGCGCCTGCGCCCGTTCCTGGGCCAGGGGTGCCGTTCACGCCGTCCGCGCCGCCTCCCGCCCCGGGCGCTCCGTTCACCCCGCCTGCTCCGCCTGCGCCGGGCGCCCCGTTCACGCCTCCCGCGCCCGCGCCCTCGTCTTCGCCGGATGCGCCGTTCACGCCTCCAGCGCCGGGTACCGGGGCCGGGGGGCCGGGTGCTGTGCCGAGGCTGCCGGTGGGGTTCGAGCCTCAGGGCGAGCAGCAGCAAGGGCCCGGGGCGGACGCGTCCTCTCCTACGGCTGTGCCGAGCATCCCCGTCGGCGGGTATCAGCCGCAGTGGACGCCGCCGCCTCCGCCGGAGGCCCCGGCCGCTTCCGACGAGAGAGCTGCTCCGGCTGGCCCGGGCACTCCGGCTGCCGGTGGTGACGCGGAGTCCGAGAACGGTGATCTGGAGAGCGGTGCCACCATGCGCTTCTCCGCCGTCGCCCTGAAGCGGGAGATCGCGGAGCGGGCCGCGGCGGAAGACGAGGCACGGCCCGAATCCTCCGGCCAGGACGAGGACGTCGTGGCCGCTGCCGAGTCGGGTGAGGAGTCCACCGGTGGCGGTGAGGAGCCCGCTGAGGACGTCGAGGGCACCCCTGGTGTCGCCGACGGCGAACAGGAGGGGGCGAGTGACGTCGTCGCGGAGTCCGAGGACGTGGAAGCTGCGGTGACCGCGTCGGAGGAAGCGACTCCGAAGGCGGAGGACGCCACTCCCGGGGCGCAGGACGCGGTCCGGTCAGATGACGCCGTCCCTCAGGACCCCGAGCCGGAAGACGACACGGTCGAGGAAGCGACGCCCGAGGACGAGGTGCCGTCGGCGGAGGCCGATGCCGACCCGGCCGCTTCCGACGCGGCCGACGACCAGCCGACCGAGGACCAGCCGGCCAGGAACCAGTCGGTTGACGCCCCGCCCGCCGACGCCCAGCAGGCGGACGCTCTCTCCGCAGACGCCGAGCCGGCAGACGCGGTGCCGTCCGGTGCCGTCCCGGTCCACGACGGCACCGAGGACGCCGCTCCCGAGGACAGTGCGCCGCAGGACGACGCCGCCGCGCAGAAACCGGCCGACGATCAGGAGCCCTGGTCCCTTCCGGCATCGCAAGCCGTGCCACCGCTGCCGCCGTCGTACCAGCCGGCCGCGCCCGCGCACCAGTGGCCCTCCCAGGCGCAGCATCAGGCGCAGGCCCCGGACACCGACGCGCCCGGGCCGGGACAGCCTGCGGTGCCGGCTCAGCAGCCGCCCGCACCCGCGGCCGACCCGCAGGGCGGCTACGGGTTCCCGCAGCCGCACGCTCCCGCCTCGCAGGCGCAGCAGCCGGAAGCCCCGCCTGCCCCTGCCCCGCATCCCCAGCCCGGCGGATACGGCTTCCCCCACCCCGGCACGCCCGCCCCGGCTCCGGCTCCGGCCGCGCAACAGCCCCCGGCTCAGCAGCCCGTCACCCCGCCCGCACCCGCACCCGCCGTACAAGGCGGATACGGCTTCCCGAACCCCGACGCACCCGCACCCACACCGGTCAGCCCCCACCCCCAGGCCGCATACGGCTTCCCCCACCCCGGCGCACCCACCCCGGCGGCCCCCAACCCCCACGCCGGATACGGCTTCCCCCAGCCGGCCCAGCAGCAGCCCCACCAGCAGTCGCAGCCGCAGCAGCAGCCGCAGCCCAGCATCCCGCCGCAAGCCCGGCCTCAGCCCCAGCAGCCGCCGCAACCGCAGCCGGAAGGCCAGGCCCCGCATCCCGGTCAGCCCGGTCTGCCGCCGCAGCAGCCCGTCGACCCCCGGACCGGGGCGGCCTGGCCACAGCCCGTGCAGCACGACCAGCGGCAGCCGACCAACCCCGGCGCCGCGCCGCTCGGTTACACCGCGGCCGTGGAGTTGTCGTCCGACCGGCTGCTCAACAGCAAGAGGCAGAAGGCCAAGAGCAGTCGTCCGGCGGCCGGTGGCGGGCGGTTCAAGATCGGCGGCAAGAAGGAGGAGGCCGAGCGGCAGCGGAAGCTCGACCTGATCCGCACGCCGGTGCTGTCCTGCTACCGGATCGCCGTGATCAGCCTCAAGGGCGGGGTCGGCAAGACGACCACGACCACCGCCCTCGGCTCCACGCTCGCCACCGAGCGGCAGGACAAGATCCTCGCGATCGACGCCAACCCGGACGCCGGCACCCTCGGGCGCCGGGTGCGGCGGGAGACCGGGGCGACCATCCGCGACCTCGTCCAGGCGATCCCGTACCTGAACTCGTACATGGACATCCGGCGGTTCACGTCCCAGGCACCGTCGGGGCTGGAGATCATCGCCAACGACGTCGACCCGGCCGTGTCCACGACGTTCAACGACGAGGACTACCGGCGCGCGATCGACGTGCTCGGCAGGCAGTACCCGATCATCCTCACCGACTCGGGTACCGGTCTGCTCTACAGCGCCATGCGCGGTGTGCTGGACCTCGCCGACCAGCTCATCATCATCTCGACGCCGTCCGTGGACGGGGCGAGCAGTGCGAGCACGACGCTGGACTGGCTGTCGGCGCACGGGTACGCCGATCTCGTCTCGCGGTCCATCACCGTCATCTCCGGTGTGCGCGAGACCGGCAAGATGATCAAGGTCGAGGACATCGTGTCGCACTTCGAGACGCGCTGCCGGGGCGTCGTCGTCGTGCCGTTCGACGAGCATCTCGCCGCCGGTGCCGAGGTCGACCTCGACATGATGCGGCCCAAGGTGCGGGAGGCGTACTTCCACCTCGCGGCGATGGTCGCCGAGGACTTCACCCGCCACCAGCAGGCGCACGGTCTGTGGACCTCCGACGGCAACCCGCCGCCGGTGGCCGCTCCGCCGCTGCCCGGCCAGGTCATGCCGGGCCAGGCCCCGTACCCCGCCGGGCAGCAGCAGCCCGCCCCGGGGCAGTACCCGGCGCCCGGGCAACAGGTCCCGGGCGGGCCCGGCCCGTACCCCCAGCAGCCGCAGCCGGGACAGCCGTACGCGCAGGCGCAGCCGGGACAGCCGTACGCGCAGGCGCAGCCGGGACAGCCGTACGCGCAGGCGCAGCCGGGACAGCCCTACGCCCAGCCCGGCCAGCCCCCGGCCCAGCCGGGACAGCCGTACCCGCAGGCCGCCGTCCAGCCGCCCCACCCGCAGCCCGGCCGGCCGGGACAGCCGTACGCCCAGCCCCACCCCGGCCAGCCGTACGCCCAGCCCGGCCAGCCCCCGGCCCAGCCGCCGCAGCCGGGATACGGCTACCCGTACCCCGGTCAGCCCGGTCAGCCCGGTCACCCGAGTCACCCGGGGCAGCCCGACCACCCCGGCCGGCCCGACGGACAGACGCCGCCGTCCTCGCCCCCGGCTGATCCCCCCGCACCTCCGACGCAGTAACCGCCTGCACCCGATCGGCCCCTTTCGAGGGGCCGGTCCCCGTTCCCGGCCCGCGCCGTCCCACTCGGCGCGGGCCGCGGCGCGTTCCGCGGGAAATTCGTTGCCAGGCCCTGGCCAGGGGCGCGTCAGTGGTCTCGACCAATGGGTGCGAAAAGCTCGCCAATTCGTTATTTCCGCAGGCCACAAGGGGTGAACGTGCCGTTGACGCATGGAGACGGCCGCTGATACACACTCATCAACCCCTGACAGCTGATCAACCCGTCCTTCCCGTCCGAGCGATGACGCGAGGTCCGACCATGGGCATGATCGATCAGACACGCAGCCTCCCACGCGGCCTCCGGCTCCTCGCCGTGGCCGGGGCGGCCGCGCTCACCCTCACCGCCGGTCTCGCGACCCCGCTCGACCCGGCTCCCCAGCAGGCCCGTGCCGCCGACGACGGCAAGAAGGTGCTGACCGTCGCGGTGGCGCAGAGCGTGGACTCGCTCAGCCCCTTCCTTGCGGTCCGGCTGCTCAGCACGAGCATCCACCGGCTCACGTACGAGTACCTGACGAACTACGACCCCAAGGACAACCACGTCATCCCGGGTCTGGCCACCAAGTGGGAGGCGTCGCCGGATAAGCTGACCTGGACGTACACGATCCGCTCGAACTCGAAGTGGTCGGACGGTGAGCGGGCCACGGCCGAGGACGCGGCGTGGACGTTCAACACGATGATGACCGACGACGGCGCCGCGACCGCGAACGGCAGCTACGTCGGCAACTTCAGGAAGGTGACGGCCCCGAGCCCCACCAAGCTGGTCATCGAGCTGAAGAAGCCGCAGGCCACGATGACCGCGCTCGACGTGCCGATCGTGCCGAAGCACGTGTGGGAGAAGGTCGCGGACCTCTCGGAGTTCAACAACGACAAGACCTTCCCCGTCGTGGGGAACGGGCCGTTCGTGCTGACCGGCTACAAGGCCGACAGCTACGTCCGTCTGAAGGCCAACAAGAGCTTCTGGCGCGGGTCGCCGAAGTTCGACGAGCTGGTCTTCCGCTACTACAAGGACCAGGACGCGGCGGTGTCGGCGCTGCGCAAGGGCGAGGTGTCCTTCGTCGCCGGGTCGCCGTCCCTGACGCCTGCTCAGGCGGACTCCCTCAAGGGAGCGGAGAACATCAAGGTCAACGACGCCCCCGGCCGTCGCTTCTACGCCCTGGCCACCAACCCGGGCGCCAGGGCGAAGAACGGCGAGGAGTTCGGCGACGGCCACCCCTCGCTGCTGGACCAGCGGGTGCGCAACGCGCTGTTCATGGCCGTCGACCGCGAGACCGTCATCGACAAGGTGTTCCGGGGCCACGCCGTCGAGGGCGAGGGCTACATCCCGCCGCGCTTCGAGAACTACTTCTGGAAGCCGTCCGCGAGCCAGAAGCTGGCGTACGACCCGGCGAAGGCGGCGCGGCTGCTCGACGAGGCGGGCTACAAGAAGAACGGCGACGGCAAGCGCGTCGGCAAGGACGGCGAGCCCCTCAGCTACCGCCTCCTTTGCCATGCCACCGACCCGAACGACAAGGCGGTCGGCAAGTACCTCCAGGAGTGGTGGGGCGAGCTGGGCATCGGCGTTCGGCTCGACTGCCTCGACAACGTCACCGACCCCTGGCTGGCCGGCGAGTACGACCTGGCGTTCGACGGCTGGTCGGTCAACCCCGACCCTGACTTCGTCCTGTCGATCCATACCTGCGGGGCGCTCCCGGCGACCCCGAAGGACACGGGCGCGACCGACAACTTCATCTGCGACAAGGAGTACGACCGGCTCTACGCCCGGCAGCTCGCCGAGTACGACCCCGCCAAACGGGCGGACATCGTCAAGCAGATGGAGTCGCGGCTGTACGACCTCGGGTACATGAACGTCATGGCGTATCCGAACGCGGTCGAGGCCTTCCGGACGGACCAGGTCGAGTCGATCACCACCATGCCGGCGAAGGCGGGGAACATCTACGGCCAGGACGGCTACTGGAGCTGGTGGTCGGCGGTTCCGGCGCAGGCGAGCGGCTCCTCGGACAGCGCGTCGTCGACGGGGGTCGTGGTCGGGATCGTCGCGGCCGTCGTGATCCTGGGCGGGGTCGGCGCCTTCGCGGCGATGCGGCGGCGGGCGACCGCCGAGGACCGCGAGTAGACGGGCGACCGGGCACTCATGACAGCTGAGGCGACCCCCGCGCTGGTCGAGGACAAGCAGCAGCCGGCGGACGGCCCGCGGGTACGCGGGAACTCCGCGTACCCGCGGTACCTGGCCGGGAAGGTGGCCGGTGCGACCGTGTCGCTGTTCGCCGTGCTCGTCACCAGCTTCTTCCTCTTCCGGCTGATCCCCGGCGACCCGGTGAAGACCATGACCGGCGGCCGCCAGGTGTCGGCCGAGCAGCTGGCCGCCTACCGCGAGGAGTTCGGACTGGACCTGCCGCTGTGGCGGCAGTTCACCGACTACTGCGGCAAGGCGCTCACCGGCGACTTCGGAACGTCGTACCAGTTCCGCTCCCCCGTCGTCGACAAGATCACCGAGGCGCTGCCGAACACCCTGCTGCTGACCGGGACCGCGTTCGTCCTGTACACCGCGCTGGGCGTCTTCCTCGGCACCCGCTCGGCGTGGCGGCGCGGCGGGATCGGCGACCGCGTCCACACCGGCCTGGCGCTCACGCTGTACTCCGTCCCGTCCTTCTGGCTCGGGCTGCTGCTGATCATCGTGCTGGCGGTGGGCATCGGCCCGCTGCCCGGGCTGTTCCCGACCGGCGGCATGGAGTCGGGCGGCGAAGAGGGCTTCGCGTACGTCCTCGACGTGGCGCACCATCTGGTGCTGCCGGTGGTGACGCTGGTGGCGGTGGAGTACGGGCAGACGCTGCTGGTCACCCGGTCGGCGCTGCTGGACGAGATGGGCAGCGACTATCTGACGACCGCGCGGGCCAAAGGGCTGCGCGACGACCTCGTGCGTCGCCGGCACGCCGTCCCGAACGCGCTGCTGCCGACCGTGACGCTGATCTTCATCAACCTCGGCAGGACGGTGGCGGGTGTGATCCTCGTCGAGACGGTGTTCTCCTGGCCGGGCCTGGGCGGGCTGTTCTACCAGGCACTGAGCGTGCCCGATCTGCCGCTGGTGCAGGGCCTGTTCTTCGTGTTCGCCGCCGCGGTGATTTTGATGAACACCCTCGCCGACCTGGTGTATCCGCTGCTCGACCCCCGGGTGGCCCGATGACGGCGCCGACGGGAACGGCTCCGAGCCCGCGCGTCCTCTCCCGGCAGCGCCGCCGGGCGTCCGTGGCGCGCTTCTGGCGGCAGTACCGCGCGGAGCGGGCGGGTCTGTACGGCCTGACCGTGCTGGCGCTGTGCGCGCTGCTGGCGCTGTGCGCACCGCTGTTCGTGGGTTCCGACGTCAGCAGCGTGACCGAGGCGCCGGGGCGTCCGATGCAGAGCCCGAGCGCCCGGTTCCCGCTCGGCACCGACCAGTTCGGCCGGGACCTGCTGGGCCTGGTGATCTGGGGCTCGCGGGTGTCGCTGCTGGTCGGGCTGCTCGCGGCCGTGCTCTCGGTGTCGATCGGGACGCTGATCGGCGTGACGGCCGGGCACTTCAAGGGCTGGTACGCGACGGTGATGATGCGGATCACCGACTGGTTCCTGGTCATGCCGACGCTGGTGCTGGCCATCGCCCTGGCGACGGTGATGTCCCGCTCGCTGAGCACGATCGTCGTCGCGATCGGCGTCACCACCTGGCCGACCACGGCCCGGCTGGTGCGCGCGCAGACCCTCGCGGTGGAGACCCGGCCGTACATCGAGCGGGCGAAGGCGCTCGGCGGCGGCCACTGGCACATCATGTCCCGGCACGTACTGCCCAACGTGATGCCGCTGGTGCTGGCCCAGACGACCCTGATCATCTCCGCGGCCATCCTCGCCGAGGCGACGCTGGCCTTCCTCGGTCTCGGGGACCCGGCGGTCGTGTCGTGGGGCGGCCTGCTCCAGGACGCGCGGGAGGCGGGCGCGGTCAGCGCCGGTGACTGGTGGTACCTGGTGCCGCCGGGCATCGCCATCGCGGTGGTGGCGCTGGCGTTCACGCTGTGCGGCCGGGCCGTGGAATCCGTTCTCAACCCCAGGCTGGGGGTGTCGCGTTGAGTCTGCTCGACGTCAGGAACCTGACGGTGACGTACCCGGGCGGTGCGGCCGCCGTGCGCGGGGTGGACCTGCGTCTGGACGCGGGCCGGAAACTGGGGCTGGCCGGGGAGTCCGGCTGCGGCAAGTCCACGCTGGCGCTGGCCCTGCTGCGGCTGCTGCCGTCCGGCACCCGGGTCACCGGCGAGGTCCTGCTCGACGGCGAGGACGTGCTGCGGATGAAGTGGGGCCGGGTGCGGGCGGTGCGCTGGGCCGGGGCCTCCGTCGTCTTCCAGGGCGCGATGCACTCCCTGAACCCGGTGCACCGCATCGGCGACCAGATCGCCGAGCCCATCCTGCTGCACCGCAAGGCCACCCCCGCCGGGGCGAGGAAGAAGACCGGCGAGCTGCTGGAGCAGGTCGGCCTCCCGGCGGCGCGCGCGGACGCCTATCCGCACGAGCTGTCCGGCGGCCAGCGCCAGCGCGTCATGATTGCCATGGCCCTGGCCTGCGACCCGCGGCTGGTCATCGCCGACGAGCCGACCACCGCGCTCGACGTGATGATCCAGGCCCAGATCCTCCGGCTGATCGAGCAGCTCGTGACCGGCCAGGACCTCGGCCTCATCATGATCAGCCACGACCTGGCGGTCCTCGCCGACACCTGTGACCGGCTGGCGGTGATGTACGCGGGCCGCGTCGTCGAGGAGGGTCCGGCGGCCGAGGTGTACGAGGACGCCCGGCACCCGTACGCCAAGGCGCTGTCGGCCGCGTTCCCGCGCATCGGCGACCCGGGGTCCCGGTTCGCGCCGCGGGGGCTCGCGGGCGACCCGCCCGACCCGGCGGCGCTGCCGTCCGGCTGCACGTTCCATCCCCGGTGCCCGGTGGCCCTCGAGTCGTGCTCCGCGGAGGACCCCGCGCCGCGGGACGCGGGGCCTCGGCGTCGGGCCGCGTGCGTGCTGGCCGGCCCGCCGGGCGACGAGCCCGGTGCGGAGCGGACCACGCGCGGCCCGGCCGCCCGCGAGCAGCGACCGGCGCGTGGGACGACGGCCCGTGAACCGCGCGCGGCGAGCGGGAGCGAAACCCGTGAGGAACGGCCGGCCCAGGACCCGGACACCCTGGAGGAAGCGAGGCCCGGCACACCATGACCACCTCCCCCACGGCCCCCGCGGTCACCACGGCCCCGCTGCTGAGCGCCCAGGACCTCTACGTCACCTTCCCCGGCCGGCACGGCGGCCCCCCGGCCCGCGCGGTGGACGGAGTCGACCTGGACGTCCGGCCCGGTGAGATCGTCGCGCTGGTCGGCGAGTCCGGCTGCGGCAAGACGACCCTGGCCCGCAGCCTGCTGGGCCTGGTCGAACCGACATCGGGCCGGGTCCGCTTCGACGGGCGTCAGCTGGACCACTCGGGCCGCTCCCTCAAGGCGTACCGCAAGCGCGTGCAGCTGGTCCTGCAGGATCCGAGCGGCTCGCTCAACCCCCGGCACACGGTGTACGACGCGGTCGCCGAGGGCCTGCGCATCCACGGCCACGGCGGTGACGAACGCGCCGCGGTCACCGAGGCCCTGGCGCGGGCCGGCCTCCGCCCCCCGGAGCGCTTCTTCCTGCG
Source organism: Streptomyces sp. NPDC058741 (assembly GCF_042746715.1). Taxonomy (NCBI): domain Bacteria; kingdom Bacillati; phylum Actinomycetota; class Actinomycetes; order Kitasatosporales; family Streptomycetaceae; genus Streptomyces; species Streptomyces sp. NPDC058741. Next base: position 36,551 of record NZ_JBHYQH010000045.1, read on the forward strand.
CTACCCGCACGAGCTGTCCGGCGGGCAGCGCCAGCGGGTCGTCATCGCGGGCGCGCTGGTCCTCGAGCCCGAACTCCTGGTGGCCGACGAGCCGGTGGCGTCCCTCGACGCCTCGGTGCGCGGCGAGATCCTCGCGCTGCTGCTGCGCCTGCGGGACGAACTCGGCCTCTCCGCTCTGGTCGTCACCCACGACCTGGGCCTGGCGTGGAACATCGCCGACCGGGTCGCCGTGATGTACCTGGGGCGGATCGTGGAGACGGGCGCGGTGGAACAGGTCCTGACGGCCCCTCGGCACCCCTACACCCAGGCCCTGCTGTCGGTGCTCCCGGAGGCCCCGGGCGCCCCGGTGATCCTCACCGGCGAGCCACCGGACCCGTCGCGCGTCCCGCCCGGCTGCCGCTTCCACGCCCGCTGCCAGATCCTGGCGAGCGGGGAGGCTGAACGGGCGGGCGTGGCGGACGCGTGCGGGCACCAGGACCCGGAGGTGCTGAGCGGCAGCGGGGAGTCCCAGGTCGCCTGCCACTGGGCGACGTCCCTCAGGGGCGCGGGGAACAGCGCGACCGGCCCCCACAGCCCCGCGGACGGTCCACGGGCGACCTAGGTACTGCGGGTCATGACGTTGTCGACGTGGCGTCGGTCAGCGGCTTGTGGGGGTAGGCCCGGAGCACGAGGGATGTGGTGACAGGGCCGTAACGGGCAAGTGCGTCGACAACTTCTTCGAGTCGTCCTGCCTGTGGGCAGTAGACGTCGAAGATGAGGCAGTCTTCCCCGGTGACTCGGAGGGTGGAGGCGATCTCGGAGGTCCGGGAGGCGAAGTCCAGGGCGCGGGCGAGTTGGGCGTGCGTGGTGCGCAGCCGGATGACCGCGTGAATGTTCAGCCCGAGGGCTGTCGGGTCGACCACGGCTCGGTAGCCGGTGATGACGCCGTTCTTCTCCAGCCGTTGGATACGCGCGCTGGCCGCGGGCTGCGAGAGTCCGACTCGGCGCCCGACCTCCGCGCCGGTCAGCCGGCCGTCGGTCTGGAGTAGGGCGAGAATGTCTCGGTCTATCCGGTCGAGTGATTCCATTGTCGTACGCACCATCTTCTTTGAGATCACTTGTGTCATCGCCGCTGCCCTGATGCATCCAACAGAATCTGTGTCAGGCACTCCCGTGATCGTAGGGAGCGACGAGTGAAACGGTGGTGGGCAGTGGCCGCGTACGTCATCATCCCGGGTATCGACGGCTCGGACGGGCAGCACTGGCAGACCTTGTGGGAGCAGCAGTGGGGCACCTCAGCGGTGAGGATCGCCCCTGCCTCGTGGTCCGCGCCCGATCTGGATGACTGGGTCGACGCTGTCCAGGAGGCGTATGACGACGCTTCCCAGCAGGACAGCCACGTTGTGCTGGTGGCCCACAGCCTGGGCTGCTGGGCTGCGTCGGCCTGGCTCGACAAGAACCCCTCGAGCCTGACAGGCGGCGCATTCCTGGTCGCACCGCCCGACCCGCAAGGGCCGGCGTTCCCCCGCCAGGCGGCCGCGACATTCATCGAGACGTCGGCACAACCGTTGCCGTGCCCGAGCCTGGTGGTGGGCAGCACCAATGACCCGTACTGCACCCCCGAAGCAGCCGCCGGGTTCGCGGCGCGGTGGGAGGCGCGATGGCACCTGGCGGGCGCGTGCGGACACATCAACTCCGTCAGCGGCCTGGACTCGTGGCAGTACGGCCGTGAACTCCTGGACTCGCTGACCCAGCGGTGACCAACCACCGCGGGGGCGTGTGGCCGCCACCAGGTACCGCCCTGAGGTTCCCCTTCGAACAAGGAACTCTGCCCGTCCATGCACGAGAACGGGCCGCTGTCCGTCGAAGGTCGCCGCCGGCTCGTCGAACGGTGCCGGACGCGGCCCCTCGCACATGGGGCAGCCGAGACGGGCCTCCCCCGAGCGTGCGCGTCCAAGTGGGTCAACCGCTACAAGCGGATCGTGACGGACAACGGAGCCTGTGGTCGCGGATGCCTTCGCCCGAGCGTTGATCGGAGCACGGCACCAGCGCATCACGCCGTACACGCCCCGGCACACGGCAAGGACGGGAGGTACCACAGGATCCCGGTCGAGGGGTTCCTCTACTCCCGCACACGGGCATCCGAATCCGACCGCGCGAAACCGACCGCGTTGACGCCCTACGCCGGTGGAATATCCGGTGCGACCACCACCGGCCCCACTCCGCCGCCGGTGATCAGCCGCCCGTGTCCCCGCTGCGGAACGGTGTCACCAACGTCGTGGCCTCCTCCACCGAGGCGACCTCGTCGGCCGCGACCAGCTCCCGGCACTTCTGCACGTCCTGCCCCATCTGCTCCAGCAGCGCGTCCAGCGTCTCGAACTTCGCCTGTCCGCGCACGAACGCCAGGAAGTCGACCGCCACGTGCAGGCCGTACAGGTCGAGCCCGACCCGGTCGATGGCGTACGCCTCCACCGTCCGCTCGGTCCCCTCGAACTGCGGGTTGGTGCCGATGGAGATCGCGGCCGGCATCATCTCGCCCTGGGCGTGCAGCCAGCCGGCGTAGACGCCGTCCGCGGGGATCGCCGTGTGCGGCAGCGTCTCGACGTTGGCGGTCGGGAAGCCCATCTCGCGCCCGCGCTGGGCGCCCCGGACGACGACGCCCTCCACGCGGTGCGGACGCCCCAGGATCTCGGCCGCGCCCCGGACGTCGCCCTCGGCGACCAGCCGGCGGGTCAGCGTCGAGGAGAACGGCTCGCCGCCCCCGGCCTCACCCGTCACGTACAGGTCGACGACCTCGACCTCGAAGTCGTAGGTCTCGCCCTGCGCGACCAGGAACTCCACGGTGCCCGCGGCCTTGTGGCCGAAGCGGAAGTTGGGGCCCTCGACGACCGCCTTGGCGTGCAGCTTGTCCACGAGGACCTTGACGACGAAGTCGGCCGGGGACAGCCTCGAGAACTCGGTGGTGAAGGGCAGGATCAGCACCGCGTCGACGCCCAGGTCCGCCATGAGTTCGGCGCGGCGGTGGTGCGGGGCGAGCAGCGGCGGATGGCTGCCGGGGCGGACGACCTCGCTGGGGTGCGGGTCGAAGGTGACGACCACCGCGGGCACGCCCAGCTCCCGGGCGCGGTCCACGGCGTGCCGGATGATCAGCTGGTGTCCGCGGTGGACTCCGTCGTAGGAGCCGATGGTGACGACGCTGCGCCCCCAGTCCTCGGGGATGTCCTCCAAGCCACGCCAGCGCTGCACTGTGCCTGCTCCTTGTCGAAAGCTCGTCGAACCCGTGTCCGGTCGATTGTCCGTGGTTTACCTCGTGCGCAGGTCTAAGGGTGCCATGCCGGTTGTCTCCCGCCCGCATCGGCATGGGGGCTGTGACAGGGCGCACGGCACCGTATGCCGGCCCGGGGCCCGGGGGCGGCTCTCACGCGGGACGCGGGGCCCCGCGTCGCTCTCGCTCGTGCGGCGTGAGGCGGGCCCGACCAGGGCCGCCCACTCCCCCGGGGCGTCGGCCAGCCAGCCGGCCACGCGTGCGGCGAAGCCGGGCACCTGCCGGCCGAGGTCGACCAGGGCGCGGTCGAAGCGGACGGCGCCCTCGGGGGTGCGACCGAGGAGCAGGCCGACGCGGTGGACGAGGTCGCTCAGGTCGTCGCCGCTGTCGTGGGCCGCGGCGTGCAGCAGCGCGTCCAGCACGTCGGTGTCCCGCTCGCGGGCGAGGAGCGTCTCCGGCAACTCCCGGCGCAAGGGACGGGAGGCGGCCGGCACGAGCAGGCCCTCGGCGAGCACGGCGGACGCCCAGCCGGTGTGGCCGCCGAGCCGCTCCGGGGCGGCTCCCCAGGGGAACACCTCGGCGAACGTCTCCCGGTGCAGGGCGCCGGACCCCGGGCCGAGACCGTGTCGGGCCGCCTCGTGCACCTGCCCGGCGACCTTCGCCGCCAGCCGGCGTACGGCGGTGCCGCGCACACCGCCGGTGGTCAGGCGCCGGGCGACGCGCAGGCAGATCAGGTCGAGGTGGGCGGTGAAGACGTCGTCCCGGTCGGCCGGGGCGGCCTCGGGAGGGTCGGTGAGGGCCGCCCTGACCTCGGCGAGGAGGCCGAGGGTGAGGGGGTGCCGCGCGTCGGCGGGCCGCAGGGCGCGCTCCGGGATGCCGAGCCTGCGCCGCGCCTCACGCCCCTCGTCGTCGCTGGGGTCGCCGAGGCGCACGCGGGGCTCCGCCGCGAACGGTGTTGTGTCCCAGTACTCCGCGCGGCACGCCACCACCAGCCGCGCTCCGGTCCCCCGGAGCCAGCGTGCCGTCCGTCCAGTCGGCCGGATCACGGGTCAGGGCGGGCGGCATGTCCTCGGGGCCGTCGAGGACGAGCAGCACGGGGCGGGCCATGAAGCGGGCGAGGTGGTCGAGGCGCTCGGGCCCGGTGTCACCGGGATCGGCCGGGCCGGAGCAGGCCGCCACCACGGGGCCGGCCCGGTCCAGGGTCCGGCGGGCCGCCGCCGCTCCACGGGCGGACGGTCCCGGCCGGGCGGTCAGCCTCAGCCGAAGACGGCCAGGCTCTTGGCCTTGCCCCGCTGCTCCTCGACGAGTGCGAGGAAACGGCCCTCCGGATCGAAGACGGCGACGGGGCCGGATCCGGCGTACTCCCCGGGCATCTCCAGCCGCACGCCGTTGGTGAGCAGCCGGGAGCGCCGGCCGTCCACGTCCCAGCGGGGGAACGCCGCGGCGGCGGCCTCGGCGACCGGCATCACGGTCAGTTCCTTCTGCAGCTGGTCCAGGGTGCGGGCCGACTCCAGCTTGTAGGGGCCGACCCGGGTCCGGCGCAGCGCCGTGAGGTGGCCGCCGACGCCGAGACCGGCGCCCAGGTCACGGGCCAGGGCCCGGATGTAGGTGCCGGAGGAGCAGACGACCGAGACGACCAGGTCGAGCACGGGCGTGCCGTCCTCGGCGACCGCGTCCCGGACGTCGTACACGCCGAACGAGGAGACCGTGACCGGCCGGGCCGGGATGTCGAACTCCTCGCCGTCGCGGGCCCGTTTGTAGGACCGCACGCCGTTGATCTTGATGGCGCTGACCTTGGACGGCACCTGCATGATGTCGCCGGTCAGCTGGGCGATGCCGGCGTCGACGGCCTCGCGGGTGATCCGGGAGGCGTCGGTGGAGGAGGTGATCTCCCCCTCGGCGTCGTCGGTGACGGTGTTCTGCCCGAGCCGGACGGTGCCCAGGTACTCCTTCTCGGTCAGCGCGAGGTGGCCGAGGAGCTTGGTGGCCTTCTCGATGCCGAGGACGAGGACGCCCGTCGCCATCGGGTCGAGCGTGCCGGCGTGCCCGACGCGTCGCGTCCTGGCGATGCCCCGCATCTTGGCGACGACGTCGTGCGAAGTGAAGCCCGACGGCTTGTCGACGATGACGAGGCCGTCGGGCGTGGTGTGTTCCTGGGTCATTCGGCGCTGTCGTCCGTCTCGTCGTCCTCGTCGGGCTTCCGGTACGGGTCGGCCTCGCCGGCGTACCTGGCGCCCGCGGAGGCCTCGCGCACCTTGGCGTCGGACTGGCGCGCCTTGTCGAGGAGGTCCTCGATGGTGCGGGCGTTGTCCGGGAGGGCGTCCATGACGAAGGTCAGGGTCGGCGTGAACTTCACACCGGCGGCACGGCCCACCTCGGAGCGCAGGACGCCCTTGGCGCTCTCCAGGCCCGCGGCGGCGGCCGCGCGCTCCTCGTCGTCCCCGTACACGGTGTAGAAGACGGTCGCCTCCCGGAGGTCACCCGTGACCCGGGTGTCCGTGATGGTGACGTGCGAACCGAGCCGCGGGTCCTTGATCCCGCGCTGCAGCTTCTGGGCCACCACTTCCCGGATGAGGTCCGCCAGCCTCTTGGCCCGCGCGTTGTCGGCCACTGGTCCGTCTCCCGTTCTTTCCTGTCTGGGTCGTATCTGGGTCGTCAGTCGTCTTCGCCGTGGAAGCGCCGCCTGACGGACAGCAACTCCACGTCGGGGCGGCCGGCGACGAGCCGTTCGCACCGGTCGAGTACGTCGCTCAGGTGCCCCGCGTCTCCGGACACCAGCGCGAGGCCGACGACGGCTCTGCGGTGGAGGTCCATGTGGTCCACCTCGGCCGCGCTCACCGCGTACCTGCGCTGGAGCTCGGCGACGATGGGACGGACGACGGAACGCTTCTCCTTCAGCGACCGCACGTCGCCGAGGAGCAGGTCGAAGGACAGAGTCCCCACGTACATGTGTGTGTCCGGATGACCCGCCGGTACGGGATCGATGGCCCTGCGACTGGGTGGCAGGGACATCAGGAACGTTACCGCGTCCCGGCCGGGGGCTCGATCGGGTTTTCCCCTGCCCGGCGCGGGCCGCGGCGTGCGGCGAACGGCCGACCGGCCGACGCGGCGGGTGCCGCGTCGGCCGGTCGGTGCGAACCGTGGGTCACACCCGCGGCTTCTCCCGCATCTCGTACGTCGCGATGACGTCGTCGACCTTGATGTCGTTGAAGTTGCCGAGGTTGATACCGCCCTCGAACCCTTCGCGGATCTCGGTGACGTCGTCCTTGAAGCGACGCAGGCCCTCGATGTTGAGGTTCTCCGCGACCACCTTGCCGTCGCGGATGAGGCGCGCCTTGGTGTTGCGCCGGACCTCGCCGGAGCGGATGAGCACACCCGCGATGTTGCCCAGCTTGGACGACTTGAAGACCTCGCGGATCTCCGCCGTGCCGAGCTCGACCTCTTCGTACTCCGGCTTGAGCATGCCCTTGAGGGCCGCCTCGATCTCCTCGATCGCCTGGTAGATGACCGAGTAGTAGCGCACGTCCACGCCCTCGCGCTCCGCCATCTGCTGGGCCCGTCCGGCGGCGCGGACGTTGAAGCCGATGACGATCGCGTCCGAGCCCATCGCGAGGTCGATGTCGGACTCCGTGACCGCACCGACGCCGCGGTGCAGGACGCGGATGTCGACCTCTTCGCCGACGTCCAGCTGGAGCAGCGAGGACTCCAGGGCCTCGACGGAACCAGAAGCGTCACCCTTGATGATGAGGTTGAGCTGCTGGACCTCGCCGGCCTTGAGCACCTTGTCCAGGTCCTCGAGCGAGACGCGGCGCGTGCGCTTGGCGAAGGCCGCGTTGCGCTCGCGGGCGGCGCGCTTCTCGGCGATCTGACGGGCCGTACGGTCCTCGTCCACCACCAGGAAGTTGTCGCCCGCGCCCGGGACGTTGGTCAGGCCCAGGACCTGGACCGGCGTCGACGGACCGGCCTCGGCCACGCTGTTGCCGTTGTCGTCGTGCATCGCCCGGACCCGGCCGTACGCGTCGCCGACCACCATGGTGTCGCCGACCCGCAGCGTGCCGCGCTGGACGAGGACCGTCGACACGGCACCGCGGCCGCGGTCGAGACGGGACTCGATCGCGATGCCCTGCGCGTCCTGGTGCGGGTTGGCCCGCAGGTCGAGCGAGGCGTCGGCCGTCAGGATCACGGCCTCCAGCAGGGAGTCGATGTGCAGACCCTGCTTGGCGGAGATGTCGACGAACATCGTGTCGCCGCCGTACTCCTCGGCCACCAGCCCGTACTCGGTGAGCTGACCGCGCACCTTGGTCGGGTCGGCGCCCTCGACGTCGATCTTGTTGACCGCGACGACGATCGGGACCTCGGCCGCCTTGGCGTGGTTGAGCGCCTCGACCGTCTGCGGCATGACGCCGTCGTTGGCCGCGACGACCAGGATCGCGATGTCCGTCGAGCGCGCACCTCGGGCACGCATGGCGGTGAACGCCTCGTGACCCGGGGTGTCGATGAAGGTGATCTTGCGCTCTTCGTCGTTGACCTCGGTCGCGACCTGGTAGGCACCGATGTGCTGGGTGATGCCGCCGGCCTCGCCCGCGATGACGTTCGTCTTGCGGATGGCGTCGAGGAGCCGGGTCTTACCGTGGTCGACGTGACCCATGACGGTGACGACCGGCGGGCGGACCACCAGGTCCTCCTCGTCGCCCTCGTCCTCGCCGAACTCGATGTCGAAGGACTCGAGGAGCTCGCGGTCCTCCTCCTCGGGGCTGACGATCTGAACCGTGTAGTTCATCTCGTCGGCGAGGAGCTGCAGCGTCTCGTCGGAGACGGACTGCGTGGCCGTGACCATCTCGCCGAGGTTCATCATGACCGCGACGAGCGACGCCGGGTTGGCGTTGATCTTCTCCGCGAAGTCGGTGAGGGAGGCACCGCGCGACAGGCGAACGGTCTCGCCGTTGCCGCGAGGCAGCATCACGCCGCCGACCGACGGGGCCTGCATGGCCTCGTACTCCTGGCGCCTCTGCCGCTTCGACTTGCGGCCGCGACGCGCGGGACCGCCGGGACGGCCGAAGGCTCCCTGCGTGCCACCACGGCCACCGGGACCACCCGGACGGCCACCGAAGCCGGGACGGCCACCGCCACCGGGACCACCGGGACGACCGGCGAAACCGCCGCCACCGCCACCGGGACCACCGGGACGACCGGCGAAACCGCCGCCACCGCCACCGGGACGACCGGCGAAACCGCCGCCACCCGGGCGACCGCCGCCGCCACCACCGGGACGACCGCCGCCACCGGGACCGCGGCCGCCGGGGCCACCGCCGCCGGGACGCGGGCCGGCAGCCGGACGCTGCGGCATCATGCCGGGGTTCGGACGCGGGCCGCCGGGACCGCCGCCGGGACGGGGACCGCCGCCCTGCGGACGGGGCATGCCGCCCGGCGTGGGACGCGGGCCGCCCGGAGCCTGCGGACGAGGACCGCCGCCCGCGCCCTGGGGACGCGGACCGCCCTGGCCCTGCGGACGCGGGGCGCCACCGGACGCACCGGGGCCGCCCGGACGGGGGGCACCGCCCGGACGGGGCGCCTGCGGGCGCGCCATGCCGGTGGAGCCACCAGAGGTGAAGGGGTTGTTGCCCGGACGGGGACCCGCCGGACGGGCACCGGGACGGGTGGCGCCGCCACCCGAACGCGGAGCACCGGGACGGTCGCCCCGGTCACCACGGCCCTGGCCACCCTGGCCGGGACCACCCGGACGCGGGGCACCCGGACGCGGCGCCTGGCCGGCCGGACGCGGGGCGCCCGGACGCGGGCCGGAACCCTGGGAGGGCGCCGGCGCGGCGGGAGCCGACGGGGGCGCCGTGAACTCGGGCGTGGTCGGAGCCGGGGACGCCGGGGCGGGCCGCGGCGCGGGCTTCGGGCCGGGGGTGGGACGGGGGCCGGAAGTCGCCGGCACGGCCGGGGCCGCGGGCTTCTCGGCGGCAGCCGGCTTGGGGGCCGGCGGGCGCGGGGCGGCCGGACGGGCAGCCTGCGCCGGAGAGGGGGCGCCCGGCTTCGCCGGGGCAGCCTTGCGTGCGGGGGCGGACTTGCCGCCTCCGTTGCCCTGCTGGAGGGCATCCGTCAGTTTGCGTACGACGGGCGCTTCGATCGTCGAAGACGCCGAACGGACGAATTCACCGAGTTCCTGGAGCTTGGCCATGACGACCTTGCTCTCGACACCGAACTCCTTGGCGAGTTCGTAGACCCGGACCTTAGCCACTTCGCTCCTTTGAGGTCCGGGTTGCGTCCGGACCGTCGCTAGTTCATGGGCGTACTCATCGCGTACTCATCGAGTGCTCATCGCAATCTCGACCTGCTTTCGACTCGCGAGGTACCTAGCCGCACGGGGTTCCGTACGGCACGTCTTACCGTGTTGCCTGCTCGGCAACTGTCGTCTGCTCGACGTATCGGCGCAACGCCTTTGTGTCGAGCGCTCCTGGGGCGCGCAGTGCCCTGGTGAACGCCCGGCGGCGTACCGCCTGGTCGAGACAGACCTGGGCGGGGTGTACGTACGCACCCCGGCCGGGCAGCGTACCGCGTGGATCAGGGACGCACTCGTCCTTGATCGCCACGATGCGCAGCAGTTCGGCCTTGGCCGCTCGCTCCCGACACCCCACACAGGTGCGTTCAGGGCATGAACGGGCGCGCGTCCGGCCAGACACTGTTCAGTCTACCTCCCCGTACGCTCCTCACCCCTTCGGGGGAGGATTCGAACAGATGTCGCGCGCCAACCTGTCGTGATCTGAACGGCGCGCGGCTTGGATCTATTCCCCGGAGCCGCCGTCGCCGACCGGTTCCGTGTCCGGGCGGATGTCGATCCGCCAGCCGGTCAGCCGGGCCGCGAGGCGGGCGTTCTGCCCTTCCTTGCCGATGGCCAGGGACAGCTGGTAGTCCGGCACGGTCACCCGGGCCGACCGGGTCGCCATGTCCACGATATCGACCTTGGAGACGCGGGCCGGGGAGAGCGCGTTCGCCACCATCTCGGCCGGGTCCTCCGACCAGTCGACGATGTCGATCTTCTCACCGTTCAGCTCGCCCATCACGTTGCGCACCCGGCCGCCCATGGGGCCGATGCAGGCGCCCTTGGCGTTCAGTCCCGACCGGGTGGACCGGACGGCGATCTTGGTGCGGTGACCGGCCTCACGGGCGATCGCGGCGATCTCCACGGAGCCGTCTGCGATCTCCGGCACCTCCAGGGCGAAGAGCTTCTTGACCAGGTTGGGGTGCGTGCGCGAGAGCGTCACGGACGGGCCGCGGACGCCCTTGGCCACCCGGACGACGTACGAGCGCAGCCGCATGCCGTGCCCGTACGTCTCCCCGGGCACCTGCTCCTGCACCGGCAGGATCGCCTCGAGCTTGCCGATGTCGACCAGCACGTTCTTCGGGTCGCGGCCCTGCTGGACCACGCCGGTGACGATGTCGCCCTCGCGGCCGGCGTACTCGCCGAGCGTCGCGTCGTCCTCGGCGTCGCGCAGGCGCTGCAGGATGACCTGCTTGGCCGTGGTGGCCGCGATACGGCCGAAGCCGGACGGGGTGTCGTCGAACTCCCGGGGCTCCTGGCCCTCCTCGAGGTCGTCGGGGTCCTCCTTCGCCCACACGGTCACATGACCGGTCTCCCGGTCGAGCTCCACACGCGCGTGGCGGCGGCTTCCCTCGGTGCGGTGGTAGGCGATGAGGAGGGCCGACTCGATCGCCCCGACCAACAGGTCGAAGGAGATCTCCTTCTCCCGCACCAAGCCCCGCAGGGCGCTCATGTCGATGTCCACGGCTACGCCTCCTCTTCCTTCTTGTTGTCCTTGCGGCTGAACTCGACCTGGACGCGCGCCCGGACGATGTCGTCGAAGGCGAGTCGGCGCGCGGTGGCCTTGCGGCCCTTGACCCCGGGCACCTCGGTGTCGACGCCCTCGTCGTCGACCTTCAGGATCCTGGCGACCAGCTCGTCGCCCCCGTCCAGCTGGAACCTCACCAGCCGGTCCGTGGCGCGCACGAAGTGCCGGTGTTCCGTGAGGAGGCGCTCGGCACCCGGGGTGCCGACCTCGAGGGTGTACTCCGCCTCGCCCATCGCGTCCGTCTCGTCGAGCTTCGCCGAGAGCGCGCGGCTCACATCGGCGATCCGGTCCAGGTCGGCGCCCGTGTCCGAGTCGACGACGACGCGCAGCACACGCCTGCGTCCGACGGAGTCCACGGCGATCTCCTCGAGATCCAGGCCCTGGGATGCGACGAGCGGTTCCAGCAGCTCTCGCAGCCTCTCGCTCTGGGTGGTGCTCATCCGGGTGACTCCTCGGCCGCGTGTGCTGTTGTGGGATGGGTCGCGTGTCTGGTCAAAGGGTATCGGGTCGCAGGGTGTGTTGCCGTCCACCCGGTGACGAACGGTGCCGCTGAGTGGTCCCGGGCGGGGGCCCGGGTACCGTGATCACGGGCGGGCAGCCCTTCCGCCGCTTCTTTCTCGAACACGAGCCCCCGAGGACGTCTGACGTGCCGTTCCCCCCATCGCCGCGCGCCCGCTCGGGACCGCGCAGAAGGAGTCTGCTCACCGCCGTCCCGGCGGCCCTCGCCCTCGGGGGCTGCACCGCCGGCTCAGGGGATTCCCCGGACCGGGGCGACGGCACGTCGCCCGCCGAACGACGGGCACGCGCGCGTGCGGCGCGGGACAGCGAGGGCCTGGTGGAGCGGTACGACGCCGTGATCGCCGCACGGCCCGCGCTGGCGCGGCGGCTGGGTCCCCTGCGGGCGGAGACAGCCCGGCACGCGGAGGCCTTCGGGGGCGGCCGGAAGGCGTCGGGCATCCCCTCGGCCAGCGGACCGGGAACCGGCGCCGGGCCGGGGCGCGGTTTCGTGCCGGGCAACGACCGGGACGCCCTGGCCGCTCTGGCCGCCGCGGAGCGGGAGCTCGCCGACCGGCGGGCCGAAGAGCTGCTGGGTGTGCCGGGCGAACTGGCGCGGCTGCTGGCCTCGGTGGCGGCGGCCGGGGCGGCGCACGTCTTCCTGCTGACGGAGGGTGACGCGTGAGCGGGGCGGAGGACCGGGAGCTGCGGGCCCTGCAGGCCGCGCTGTCGGCCGAGCACGCGGCGGTGTACGGGTACGGCGTCGTGGGCGGGCGGATCGGCGAGAAGCAGCGCGGCCAGGCGCGCACGGCCTACGACGCGCACCGTGCGCGCCGGGACGCGTTGGTGCGCGAGGTGAGGGACGTGGGCGGCCGGCCGGTCGCGGCGGCCGCCGGGTACGCGCTGCCCTTCCAGGTGCCGGACGCCGCTGCGGCCGTGCGGCTGGCGGCCGAGCTGGAGGACCGGGTGGCGGCGGTGTACTCGGACCTGGTGCGCGCGGCAGCCGGTGAGCGGCGGGCCCTGGCGGCCGAGGCGCTGCGGGAGGCAGCGGTGCGGGCGGTGCGCTGGCGCGGGGAGAGCGTAGCCTTCCCTGGGCTCGCCGAGCGGGCGGGCACGGCCCCGCCCTCGGCGGCGCCGACGGCGTGACCCCCCGGGGCACGCACCGCGGACCGTATGAAGGGAACGACTCGCGCATGGTTTTCGAACCGCCGAAGCGCCTGGTCAGGGCGCTCGGTGAGACGGCGCCGGACGGTGACGACTGGCTGGAGAGGCTGCCCGGGTCGGCACGCCGGGCCGTCGCGCTACGCGAGTTGACCGTGGAGCGGGTCCAGGTGCCCGGCGGGCGCAGCAGCCTGGTCGTGCTGGTGCGGACGGCCGACGGGACACCCGCCGTGCTCAAGCTGGCGCCGCCCCGGGCCCGCCCGGAGGCGGAGCGGGCCGCGCTGGCGCACTGGGCGGGCCGGGGTGCCGTACAGCTGCTGGAGGCTCCCGGGGGCGCCGAGCGGGAAGCCGAGGGCGTGCTGCTGCTGGAGCGGCTGCACCCCGACGTGTCGGTGCGCTCACTGCCCGAGGCGAAGGCGCTGCTGGAGGCGGCCGGGACGCTGCGGCGGCTGTGGGTCGAGCCGCCCGCCGGTTTCCCCTTCGAGACCGTGGCCGAGCGCACCGGGCGGCAGGCCGGGGCGATGCGGGCGCGGGCCCAGGCCGACCCCGAGGTGGCCCCGCTGGTCGACCTGGCGCTGGCGGCGCGCGAGGAGCTGCTGGCCGCACCCCCGGAACACCGGCTGCTGCACGGCACGTTCCGGCAGAGCAAGGTGCTCGCCGGGGAGCGGATGCCGTGGCTGGCCGCGGGGCCCGACCCGGTGGTCGGCGAGTGCGCGTTCGATCTGGCCCGGCTGGTGCGCGACCGGCTGGAGGACCTGATCGCCCAGCCGTCGGGGGCGGCGGCGACCCGCCGCCGGGTGAAGCGGCTCGCCGAGTCCCTGGACGTGGACCAAGAGCGACTGCGGGGCTGGACCTTGTTCCGGGCCGTGGAGTCGGGGGTGCGCGCGGGGCGGGTGGGCCGGCCCCGGGACGCGGAGCTGCTGCTGGAGTTCGCGGGCTGGCTGTGAGTGCTCCGGTCGCCCGGAGCACTCACAGGGGGCGCCTACGCGGTGAGGCGGGCGACGGCCTCCTCGACCGTCAGTTCCTCGCGCTCGCCGGTACGGCGGTCCTTCAGCTCCACCACGCCCTCGGCGGCGCGGCGGCCCACGACCAGGATCTGCGGCACGCCGATCAGCTCGGAGTCCGTGAACTTGACGCCCGGGGAGACGCCGGGGCGGTCGTCGACCAGGACGCGGACGCCGGCCGCGGCGAGCTTGCCGGAGATGTCGAGGGCCAGCTCGGTCTGCAGGGCCTTGCCCGCGGCGACCACGTGGACGTCGGCCGGGGCGATCTCCCGGGGCCAGCACAGGCCCTTGTCGTCGGCGGTCTGCTCGGCCAGGGCGGCGACCGCGCGGGAGACGCCGACGCCGTAGGAGCCCATGGTGACGCGGACCGGCTTGCCGTTCTGGCCGAGGACGTCGAGCTTGAGGGCGTCGGTGTACTTGCGGCCCAGCTGGAAGATGTGGCCGATCTCGATGGCGCGGTCGAGGACGAGGCCCGTGCCGCACTTCGGGCAGGGGTCGCCCTCCTGCACGACCACGACGTCGACGTAGCTCTCGACCTCGAAGTCACGGCCCGCGACGACGTTCCTGGTGTGGGTGCCGGCCTTGTTGGCGCCGGTGATCCAGGCGGTGCCCGGGGCGACGCGGGGGTCGGCGATGTAGGTGACCTTGTCCAGGCCCTGCGGTCCGACGTAGCCGCGGACCAGGTCGGGGCGGGCCGTGAAGTCGGCATCGGTGACCAGCTCGACGGCGGCCGGGGCGAAGTGCGCCTCGACCTTGTCCAGGTCCACCTCGCGGTCGCCGGGCACGCCGACGGCGACGATCTCGCCGTCGACCTTCACCAGGAGGTTCTTCAGCGTGGCGGAGGCCGGGACGCCGAGGTGGGCGGCGAGCGTCTCGATGGTCGGGGTGTCGGGCGTCGGGATGTCCTCGGCGGCGGGGACGCCCGAGGCGTCCCCGGGCTTCAGCTCGTAGGTGATCGCCTCGGTGTTGGCGGCGAAGTCGCAGTTCGGGCAGTCGGCGAAGGTGTCCTCGCCGGCCTCGGCGGGGGCGAGGAACTCCTCGGACTTGGAGCCGCCCATCGCGCCGGCGGTGGCGGCGCAGATGCGGTAGTCGAGGCCCAGGCGCGCGAAGATCCGCTGGTAGGCCTCGCGGTGCAGGGCGTAGGACCGCGCGAGGCCGTCGTCCTCGGTGTCGAAGGAGTAGGAGTCCTTCATGAGGAACTCGCGGCCGCGCAGGATGCCCGCGCGGGGCCGGGCCTCGTCGCGGTACTTGTTCTGGATCTGGTAGAGGATCACCGGCAGGTCCTTGTAGGAGGACGCCTGGTCCTTCACCAGCAGGGTGAAGATCTCCTCGTGGGTGGGGCCGAGGAGGTAGTCGCCGCCCTTGCGGTCCTGGAGGCGGAACAGTTCGGGGCCGTACTCCTCCCAGCGGCCGGTCGCCTCGTACGGCTCGCGGGGCAGGATGGCGGGCAGCAGCACCTCCTGGGCGCCGATGGCGTCCATCTCCTCGCGGACGACGCGCTCCACGTTGGCGAGGACCCGCTTGCCGAGCGGCAGCCAGCTCCAGATGCCGGCGGCGGTGCGGCGGACGTAGCCGGCGCGGACGAGGAGTTTGTGGCTGAGGACCTCGGCGTCGGCCGGGTCGTCGCGCAACGTCTTCACCATCACCTGGGACATGCGCTGGACCGGTACGTTCGCCATGGTTCTGCTCCTGCTGCTGGGGGTTCCTCCGCTCGAGCGGAGCCGCGAGCGGGGGAGGGTGATGGCAGGAGGTTATCCGGGCGGTACCGGACGGTGGAAATCGGTTATCGGCGGCGCAGGGGCAGCGGGGCGCCCATCACGGCGTACGGCCTGGGCGCGCTCGGGAAGAGGACCTGGCGGGCCAGGTCGCGGTAGCCGAGGGAGCGGTAGAGGGCGCGGGCGGGGCTCTCGGTGTCGATCGCGGAGAGGATCGAGCGGGGTTCGTCGGCGCCGTCGGTGATGGTGGTGATCAGGGAGCGCCCGATGCCGCGGTTCTGGTGGGCGGGGTGGACGTGCAGCTCGGTGATCACGAAGGAGTCGTCGAGCCAGTGGTCGTGGTGCTGGGCGCGCAGGTAGGGCTCGACGACGGTGGACCACCAGTGGGTGCGGTCGTTGGGCATGCCGTAGACGAAGCCGACCAGGCGTCCGCCGGTGGTGGCGCCGAGGGCGCGGGCGCCGGGGTAGGTCATGTGGCGCAGGACGATCTGGCGTCGGACGGCGACTTCGTCGGGGCCGAGACCGAAGGCCACGGCTTGGACGGCCAGGGCCTCGTCGACGTGTGCGGAGAGGTCGAGTGGGCCGATCACGAGGTCCATGCGGGGAGCCTACAGGGGGCTGTCGGCCGTCGGCCGGGTGCTGGTCGTCCTCGGCAGGCAGGCCGGCGGCGTGGCCGCACATCAGTTCAGCCCGGGGCAGTCGGGGGTTTCAGAACAGCACGCTCATGAAGGCGCCGACCTCGCGGAAGCCCACCCGCTGGTAGGCGCGGCGGGCGGGGGTGTTGAAGTCGTTGACGTAGAGGCTGACGACCGGCGCGACGTCGGCCAGGGCGTAGCGCAGCACGGCCGCCATGCCGGGGGCCGCGAGGCCGGTGCCACGGTACTCGGGGGCCACCCACACGCCCTGGATCTGGCAGGCGTGGTTCGTGGCGGCGCCGATCTCGGCCTTGAAGACGACCTTGCCGTCCGCGCCGAAGCGGGCGAAGGCGCGGCCGGAGCCGACGAGTTCGGCGACCCGGGCCTGGTAGAGGAGTCCGCCGTCGCCGGCCAGCGGGGAGACGCCGACCTCCTCGGTGAACATCGCCACGCACGCCGGCATGACCGTCTCCATCTCGTCCTTGCGGACGCGGCGGACGTACGGGTCGGGGGCGATGTCGTCTGGGAGGCGGTCGGCGACCATGAGGGGCTGGTGACGGCGGACCTCGCGGGCCGGACCCCAGTGGGGTTCCAGCAGTCGCCACAGGCCGGCGGTGGGTCCGGCGGGGCCGACGATGGAGGAGCAGCGGCGGCCGGAGCGGCGCGCGCGGTCGGCGAAGGCGCGGACGGCGCGCGGCCCGGCGCAGATCGGGACCAGATTGGCGCCCGCGTAGCAGAGGGACGTGAGTATGCCGTCCTCGTACCAGCCCCACATCTCGCCGCCGAGCCGCCACGGGTCGAGGCCGGCGATCCGCACGCGTGACGTCACGAAGGCGTTGGCGACCGGCTCGCGGTCGAGGACGGCGAGCGCGGCGTCCAGGTCTCTCGGTTCGAGGACCCGAGAGGTGGTCTGCGTCAACACGTGCGGGGCCTCACACAGGGGGGTCGGCTGGTCCCCGCACTATAACTGCGCTGCCGGGGCGGGGCCTGGGGAGCCGGGGGCTTGCGGTTGCCGGGCAGCTGCGGGGTCTCTCGTGGCGCGTGGCGCCCACGCGGCGGAGCCGCATGCCGATGACGGCCCCGCGCCCCTGAGAGGCCCCGGCCGCCCGGTTGTGTTTCAGCCCGCCACGGCCACCGACGGCTCGCCGGAGGTCACGCCGTCCTTCTCCATCTGCTCGGCGAGCTTCATGGCCTCCTCGATGAGCGTCTCGACGATCTTGGACTCGGGGACGGTCTTGATGACCTCGCCCTTGACGAAGATCTGGCCCTTGCCGTTGCCGGAGGCGACGCCGAGGTCGGCCTCGCGGGCCTCGCCGGGGCCGTTGACGACG
>NZ_JBHYQH010000046.1:0-53834 GCF_042746715.1 Streptomyces sp. NPDC058741
TGCACCGCCGCTACGAACGCAAGGCCGAACACTTCCTCGCCTTCACCGCCATCGCCTGCAGCCTCATCTGCTACCGCAGACTCGCCAAATGAGACAACGTCTTAGTGCCGGGGGCACGGAATACGAGAATGCAGGTCGGAATCGTCGTGCTGTAAAAGAGGTTCGCGGGTAGCCCGATCACGGCTTCCAGGAGGTCGGTGTCCAGGACGCGTTGGCGGATGGCTGCCTCCTGGCCGCCCCGGAAGAGGACGCCGTGCGGCAGGACGACGCCGGCCCGCCCCTTCTTGGGATCCATGCTGGCGATCATGTGCTGCACGAATGCCCAGTCGGCCGACGACTGTGGGGCGACCCCGCCGATGGCTACCCCATGGCCTCCACTTCAGGCTGTAGGGCGGATTGGCGACAATCACGTCGAATTGCTTAACGGACCCGTCCGGCTTCTTGAAGCGCGGGTCCCTCAGGGTGTCGCCGACCTCGACCTTGAACTCGGTCAGGTTGTGCATGAAGAGGTTCATGCGGGCCACACCTGCGGTATCCGTTACCGCCTCTTGCCCGTTCAGGCCTAGTGTGTATCCCCGCCTGCCGTGGGACTTCAGGAGACTCGCGGCAGCAATGAGCATGCCACCCGACCCGCAGGTCGGGTCGTACACCGACTCATGGTTCTTGGGGTCCAGCAGCTCGATGATCAGTTCCACGACCTCGCGCGGGGTGAAGAACTGGCCGGCGCGGGTGCCGGAACCGTCGGAGAAGCGCTTCAGCAGGTATTCGTACGCTCCCCCGAGCACGTCGTGGGACATGTTGCCCTCGTGCATCTTGGGGACACGGTTCATCGTCCGCATGACCGACGCCAGCACCTCCCCTGGAAGCACCGCTTCGGAGGTCCAGGTCATGGACCCGAAAATTCGGGAGAACTTGTCAGGGTTGGCCGACTCGATGGCCTGGAGGGAAGCGCGAACCCGCTGGCCGAGGCCGTGCTGGGCGACGGTGGCGAGGATGGATGACCAAGAGGCGCGGCACTCGGCGACGGTACCGGGGAAGATGAAGGGGATCTTGAACGTCTGGTAGTTGCTGTACTCGACCTCGTCGGCTTCTTCGGCTGAGAGGTCGAGGTCCTCGTTCTCCTTGAGGAAGGTCTGATGGGTGTGCTCCCAGGTATCCGACAGATACTTCCAGAACATCAGAGGGAAGACGACCGAGGAGTACTGCGCCTCGGGCATCGCCACGCGCAGCTCGTCGGCGGCGTCCCACAACCGGTTCTCGATCTCCTGCTGGGTCACTGCCATCAGTCGGGGGTGTCCTTGCTCGTCAAAAGGTGGCGGCCCGAAGGCCGTGAAATCCTACTTTTCACCCCATTTAGGGCGGGCTCTGCATGTACACACCAGGCTTAACCTACCGGGCGAGCACACGCGGAGCGTCGCACTCCCTCCGCGGGAGACTCACAGACGATATCCGCCTCCCCGGAACCACGAAAAACGGCAAACGACGCAGCCATCGGGACGCACCCTGCGGTGCCCTCGGGCATATGCGCGCGGGTAGCCGACGGCGCCCTGCACACCCCCCGTCGCCACTGCGAGGTTCGTCCGCCGAGCCCCATCGCTCGAGAGCTGCCCGCACCAGACCTCCCAGGACGCAGCACGATGACTTGCTACTTCTGTCCGATCAGTGCAACTCGAGTGAGGTACCGGGCTCGCCCCGATGCCATTTTCCGGCTCGCGAGAGGCGGGAACCGTCATACGTAAGCTCATGCGGGCGACTCCGGAGACGTCGGCAACAGCGCTATGGCATATCCCACCACCCACCACTGACAGTGCGGGCCGCGCGCCTTCCCGGAGCCGAAGACAGAGCGGTTTCAGAGATCCCCATCGAAGGATCCCGCAGGCCGTAGCACAGCTGTCCACAGTGCCGTCCGGCAGCGCCAGCCGACGATAATCGAAATCATGAGCGGATTAATCGCATAAGCGTTCGAATTCTGAGAAGCGTTGTCAGTGCGGTCGGGTATACCGGTCGGCTATGAGTGTTGCTCAGGATGCGGCTGCGTCGGCCTCCGGCGGTACGCAGCCACCGTCGGTTGACGGCGACGTTCCAGATGACCATCGCCCGGCTGCTGCGGTTCCTGCATCGCGGGACGCTGGCCTCAGCGGAGAAAGAGACCCACAGACCGCTCAGGACGACTACCTGCTGGTTGAGCTGATGTGTGCCGCGTTGGCGAAAATCCGCCTCGAACGACAGCGGGCCGGCGTTCAAGCTCGCGGCACGGACGGGTCGGGGCCATTGCCGCGTGCTTGGCGTGATGCACGAGGCCGCTTGTGGTGGAAGGCGCAGTCACTGGATTTGGAAGGGCCCGGCAACGACCTGGAACTGTTCGACTGGTGCCGTCGCCCGCTGAGGTCGTGGCCTGTACCGCTCTCCCTCACCGAGGGCGATCTCGAAGCGGTGCTGCTGGAGGGTGATGCCCTGTCTGAGTTCGCCGAGCAGGCTGCAGACCTGATCCAGCACGCTGACGTCGAGGCGGAACTCGTTCAAAATCAGGTCTTTGCCGCCCTGATGCTGTGTGCACGGATGAACGGTAGGGACGACGACGCTGTCCAGCGGGTCTACTGCCGGCTGCGGAGCCTGCTGATCGACCGTCCGGTGCTCAGCGACCGCGAGGTCCAGGCACTGGCGCGGGAACTCCCCGCAGCGGACTCCCACCATGACTCGTTCCTCGCCAAATTCGTCCGCATCGCCTACGTCCACCACCCGGTCCAGGCGCCGGGGAAGGTTCGCCTTCGGCGCTGTGCAGACTGCCGAAATCCGTTTGACGACGGGGCCGTTGGCTGTGGGGCTCCCGGCTGTACCGGGGTGCCAGAGCAGTACGAGGTGACGTGTCTGGGCGCGTATTGGACCCAGCACCGGGCAACCCGCCAGTTCTTCCACGACCCGTGACTGCTGGAGGGACGGCTGCTGGACCACCTTGGCGAACTCGCCGACGGCACACTGTGCGTCGAGGGCTGGCCGTGCCTGGATGCGTGGGATATCGCGTTGACGTTCAAGGCTCGGGAACCGGGTGCCGAGGCGGAGCGCTGGGCCGTCGACGCCAAGGACTGCTCAAGCCCAGCCCTACTCGCCCGGGGCTTTCGCTGCGATCCACGCGTGCCGGCGCGGCGACGCATCATCGTCATTCCCATGCACCGCCTCAGAACTCCCGGCTACGTAGCGGATCTGGAGCGTGAACTGCAGGGTCGCGTTTCCGGCGTCGAAGTCCTCGACGAGAAGACGTTCCTGCGGCAGGCCGCCGTCCGTGCGCGTCAGACGGGAGAAACGCGATGAGGGACACCCGCGCCTGGAGCAAGTCGCTGGTGAAGGAACTGGCGGACGACAGTGTGCGCCCCCTGCTCGGCCCCCTCAGGCCGTGGGAGATCTGCGCGTTGGAGGTGGGCCTGTCGTTCCTGGACGACCATCTGCCCGGCCAGGGCGTCGGCGCGCTGTGGCCGGTCCTGTCCGGTTACATGCGTCTGGAGGAGGACCTGGGCCCGCAGCTCCGGACCCTGCGGGAGGTGATGGGCCCCCTTGCCAAGACCGGGACCATGAGGGAGAAGCTCGATCAGTACGTGAAGCTGCCGGTACAGGTACGGGGCTTCGAACCCTGCGACATGCTTGGCCACAAGCCGGAGTTGTCGACCGTGTTCACCCGCCGGTCCACCCCGTACGCAGCGGCCCGTCATGACCTCTACCGTCAGACGCTGCAGAAAATCGCCCCCTATCAGACGACGTCCTCATGCCGGCCGGCGCCGCCAGGTTCGGTGTGTTCCTTCGAGCGGGCCGACGGCAGGCGGGAACAGATCCGCGTCCCCGAGACTCTCCTCCCGGCTCCTGCTCCTGCGGTGCTGCCCGCAGCAGTCTCCCGAGTGCAGGAGCCCATCCCCCTCACGCGGGATGACTTCCAGTGGGCTGCCGAACATATCGACAAACTCCTGGAAGCCCATCCAGAGATTGAAAACCGGAACTTCGTCAAACGGTTCGAGGAGATGGAGGCCCTGCTGGCCGACCACGCCGAAGGTCGTCTCCTCGATCAGCAGTGGCGGATGACCATTGATCGCCTGTGGCACGTGGTCGGCCTGATGAACAGCGGCAAGTCCACCCTGCTGGACCTGATCGCCTTCATCGTCGCCCGCCGCGGCGGCAAGGTCGGGTTCGTCCTCGCCTCCGGCAGCGACGTGTTCGCCAAAGTCAGCTTCCTGCAGGCCCTGGGCATCGATGCTGTGCCCATCTTCGGACGCACCCGGGAAGGCGTCCACAAGGACCGGTTCTGGCGCTCGCTCCTCCACGACGGCGAGACGACCTTCCCCACAGGTCTGGACCCTGCTGCGGAGTTCGCTGACGACCAGTGTTGCCTGGAGGAGCTGCGGCTGACCAGCAGGACCGACCGGGCTCCGCTGCCCCGCGAGGAGCGGCCTTGCACAGGCCGTCTCACCGTGGCCGGCGAGAGCGGGCGTCGCGACTGCCCGCTTCTGTCCCAGTGTCCTTCGCATACGGCGGCACGCAAGGTTGCCGAAGCACAGGTGTGGGTGACGACCGCGGCGGGCCTGGCGTCGACGCGGATGCCTCAGTCCCATATCGAGGTCCGCGTCGCCGAAGCGGCGCAGCACCACCTGTCCGTCCTGCTCGTGGACGAAGCCGACACCGTGCAGCAGCAGTTCGACGACCGTTTCCTGCTGCACGAGATCCTTTCCCAGCCCGGCCGGGGCTGGAGTCACCGGGTAGGCGACCGCATCGGGCAGCGGCTGGAGCACTCCTGGTTCCTCGATCTGCTCGACCCGGAGGTGACGGCTGGCGACAAACATTTCCGTCGGCACGATCAGGCACTGACCGAGCTGTACCGGCTGGTCATCGCCTCTGGTGCGAACTCCCTGCGCGACGTCATCGCGGAGGGACCGTTCACCGGCTACAGCCTCATGCGGCGCTTGGCGCGCAGTCTTCACGGCCTTGGTGAACGGACTGACTTCGCGGACAAGGCGGAACAGGAAGAAGCCGCCGACTACTACTTCGAAGAGCACTTCGCCTCGGTGCTCTCCGCCCCGTTCCAGGCTCCTGCGGCGAACTGGGCCGAGCTGATCGAGGCGATGACGGCAGCCCACGACACTCATGTCTCGGCCCAGGAGGCCGCAGAGGCATGGATCACGACGCACCAGCCCGCCATCGACGAGGCGAAGGTCCGAGGCACGCTGGCGGAGTACGCACAACTGCTGCAGGCCGGGGTGTGGGCCGCGCGTATCACGACCTCGTTCTTCGAAGTTGCCCAACGGCTGCACGCCATCAGCTCCTCCCCGATCAGCGACGGGGAGGACTTCTGGAGCCGGCAGCCGCCACGTGACCTGATGCCGTTCGTGCCCGAACAGGCTGCCGGGAACCTGATGGCGCTGCAGTGGCAGCCCAACCCTGGTGGTGACAGCGGGTCGTTCAGCATCCTGTGGCTGCGCGGGGTCGGCCGCTGGTTGCTCTACCACCTCCATGATCTCCTGACAGCCGAGGGCATCGAGGGACCGCATGTCGTCCTGGCCTCCGCCACCAGCTGGATGCCCGCCTCGCCCCGCTTCCACCTGGACGTCGCCCCGAACCTGGTACTCCGGGAGCCGGCCAAGGCCAGGGCGGCGCTGAAGGAGAGCAAGATGTTCTTCCGGCCGCCGCGCTACGCCGACGGCCGCCCCGTCTTTATCTCGGGCACCGGCGGCGACCCCACTCGGCATGCCCACGCCCTGTGCACGGCCGCCGACTGGATCTGCAATCCGGCCCCCGGTGCGCGCGAGTCCCTGCTCCAGCAGGCCCGTCTGCGGCTGGCCGACGACCGTCAGCAGGTCCTGTTCACCGTGCAGAGCACCCGCGATGCCCAGACGGTTGCCGACTACATCAATCACAAGACGCCGTACACGGCCCTCCACGTCATCCGCGACGACGACCCGCCCACTCGGCACAGCATCCCAAGGCGCCGCCTGCCCACCTTTGCCGCTTCCGGCGCGGACATCCTGGTTGCTGCCGAGGGCGCCGTCCAACGCGGCCACAACATCCTCAACGCAGCTCGTCGCGTCGCCGCCCTGGGCGCGGTGTTCTACCTGGCCCGCATCCACCCACCCACCGACGATGCGACCTTCCCGCTGTCCCTGCTCAGCCGCGAGGCGATGCGCCGCCTTCGCGGCCCGATCGAGCTGGCCGACCCCTTGGTCGATCCCGTCGACCTCGCGCGCAAACTCCGCCACGGCGAACGCCGCCGCTGGCAGCAGCGGGTCGGAGAGCCGGTGCTGTTCTCCCGCCTGACCGACCCGGTCGAACACGCGGCGTTCGTCGGCAACTTCCTCGTCCCGCTCCACCAGACGATCGGCCGCGGCATCCGTGGCAATGAACCGGTTCTGGTGTACCTCTGCGACGCCGCCTTCGCGCCCCGGACCGCCACGCTCGACGAAACCGCGGCCGACACTCCCCGCACGAGCGTGATCGTCGCCGCCCAGCAACTCCTGCACGGCTGGCTCATCAATCCAGGCCCGACCGCCACCGCGGCGCAGCGCCTCGACCATGAAATCGCCCACGCCTGCTGGGGTCTGGCCTCCCATCTCCTCGACAACATCGACTGGGGTCACCGCTGATGCCCGCCTACCGCGCCACCCAGGCCACCGTGCTCACCTTCACCCCCGGGGCCAGCTGGCCCGTCACTGGCTATCGCGCGACCTGCCCACCCGGGATGCTTAACGTCCTCCAGGACGCCTGGGAGGCCCGCCCCGGCCGACGAAAGCGCAACGGACCCGACAGCCTGCCCACCAAGCCACTGAAAGACTTGATCACCCTTATCGACCCGGACATCACCTCCGTGCACTGGGACCCTCGCCATCCGGCGTGGCTGCGCGCGCGAACCGAGATCGACCCGGACCTGCTGCTGATCGCGCTGTCGGCATGGGCCTCCGCTCACGTGGCGCCCCAGGTGCCGGACACCGACTGGTACGGCCGTCTCGAAGCCGCCGGCCAGTTCGAATGGATCCCCGAAGACCTCGACCTCGCCCAGCACGGCATCCACCCCAACGGCACCGCCAACCCTCCCGTGCACGTCTTCGACCTCCTGCCCAGCCTCGTCGCCGAACACCTCACCACCACCGACCTTCAGCTCCTGGGCCACCACCGTGACCTGCGGCTCGGCCCCACCCAAGCCGACGGCCGCCGCGTCCTGCACCTCGGCCAACCGGATCCTCTCATCGATGAAGACGGCGCGGTCGGAGCCAGCGTGGACGTCCTCACCCTCCGCCTGGAAACCGTGCCCGGGGTCCCCGAGGTCCACCTCCACCTCGACCTGGGCATGACCCGCTTCGCGACGAACGCGCTCGACTACATCCCCCGCCGCGGAAACGGCGACCCCACCGCCAGCGTCCTGCTCTCCGCCAAGGACGGATTCCTCCACCGCCGAGAACGTCCCATGCTCCTGCAGAGCTCCGTCACCATCCGCCGACGCGGACAGGACACATCCTGGACCTGGCAGCCGGGCGTGACCAGCATCCTCGCCCACCTCACCCACCACGAGCCACCCAGCCTCGACGAACTGCGCAACGCCCCGGGCAACGCGGCGGCTCAGCCCTTCGCCGCCCACCTCGTGCACAGCACCGGCATGACCTACCGCTATCCGGACCAGGACGGCGCCCCGCCGGCTCGTGCGACCCACGACCATCCGGTCGGCCACGGTTACCAACCTCGCGACCACATGGAAGTCCTCGCCCAGGTCGCCGGTCAGCTGGAGGACAAGGGCCTGGTCCCGCTGACGCCCACGCCCAAGGCACGCACGCGTGCGAAAACACGCCTGCCACTGCAGCTGCCCGACTCCCCCACGTACGAGCTCGAAGTCTGGGCGTCCTCCGACCGCTCCTGGCAAGCTCTACAGACCGCCGCCGCTAACAAGCTCGGCCTGACACCCGCCACCTCAACAGCAGCGTGCGCCAGCTTCACCGGACCGATCAACCTCACCCTCCACCGCCACGACCCGCAAGACCTGACCGCCGGTCTGCCACGCTCCATCGAGTCGGACCCGGCAGCCCGGCGGGCCGCCTACGAAGCCAGCGAGGCCGAACGCACCACGCGAATCGCCCGTACATTCCCCCGCCTTGCCCACCCCATCGCCTGCATCGTGGAGATGGAAGGCGCGGCCTACTTCTCCCGCACACACCAGCGCGACCCCAAAACCCTCTTCAAGAAGGTCCTGCCGAGCCTGCGCCGAAACGTCCAGGGGCTGCGCCCCATCCCGCCGGCCAACCCCAATCCCAGCAAAGCAGCGCTCGCCAGGCGTTTTCCCGGCACCGACATCGAGCGCGCCACTTCCGCCCTCCGGGACGCCCTCCGCCAGGCCGGACACCTCCCCAAACTCCCCGCCCCACCCGGCATCGAAGGCTCCTTCGAGCTGATCACCGTCTGGCTCGCCCCCGCAGGCGAGCGGATGCTCGTGCCCATGCTGATCCGTCAGCACACCCACGAGGAACCCACGGCACAACTCATGACGACGACGGGCAGCCCCACCGAGCGCCCCATGCCGTTGACCGCCCTACCGGAAGCCCTCGTGGCCGGCCGCGGACGCGTGCCCCGTACCACACGCGCGGCCCTCGCCGAATTCCTCACCAACGCCCTGTCGCTCGACTCCACCGCCAATCGCCTGCTGCTCGTACGCCGCGCCCGGACGAGCGACAAGGACATCTGGCCCTGGCTCCAGGACAGCCGCATCACCTTCGACCAGCTCGTGCTGCCGGGCATCGACCTCACGGCCCCCAACGCGGACCCAGACCGCCGTAAGCCCGGCGACCAACCTGGCCTGCGCATCATCCGGCTACGCGAGCGCAGCGATCGCTCTGCGGTGCCCAGGGCCTTCGGTGTCACCCAGGAAATGGTCAGCGCCGGCGACGACACCGACGAACTGATCCCCGTCACCCGTCACGGACGATTCTCCGGCCTGGTCGAAGTCGGGGAACGCGCCTTCTGGGGCATCAACCCGCGCCCCGATCAGAACCAGACCCCTCTCACGCTCACCAAGTTCGACCCGGCCCAGACCGCCAACCGGACCTGGACCTGCTCCAACCCCACCTCCCTGGAGATCGTGCCCGCCTTCCTCCAAGACGGCGACAACCCGGCCGACTGGGCCATGTACGTCCAGGCCCAACGACGCCTCCACGCCCACACCGACATCGCCACCACGTGGCCCGCCATCGTCCACCTCGCCGAGCTGATGGAGGAATACATCGTCTGATCGGCCAGCCCATGCCGCTGCTGACTGGTCAGGTCACACGCGCTAGCCGGATGGGTATGAGGCCATCCGGCTACGCGTCACCGCACCCAGGTAGATTCCGCCGAAAGCCGCCCAGGTAGCAATGGCGGATTCTTCGGCGGGCCGTTGTCGTCACCGTACGAACCGCAGCGGCCATGCATCCACGTCGCGGACAGCGGACACACAGATCGTCCCACGTCATTGCGGGTCCTCCCCGCCCACGTCCTCCATCGTCACTGGGAGCTCCGGGTCAGGAGTCGTACGCCCATGCCCGGCCGATCTGCCGGTACTCCTCAACGCGGATAGGCAGCCTGACCGCATACGATCCGCGTCCAGCAGGCCGTCGAGGTGGTCAATCTCGTGCTTGACGAGGCGGTCCAGGCCGCGCTGGTTGGTTACCGTGGCACCGTTGACGGATGTGGTCTCCACGGTCATTCTCAGAGGGCGAGACACCTTCCCTCGCACGTTGAAGAAGGACAGGTACCCTTCGTACTGCTCATCGCTCTCCTCCGACACATCCGTGACACGAGGGTTGAGGACGACGATGGGGCCAGCGCCGGACTCGGCAGGCTGAACGACAGCAGCAGCACGGGTAATGCCGATCTGAGGCGCGGCGATCCCCAGCCCTTGGCGAAGGTGTGCACCTGGGCGATGCACTCTATGAACGCGAAGAGTCTGTCCACAACACGTTCCGCGCCATCCCGCTCGGCGGGAAGGTCGAAGGGACGTGCCGGCTCACCGAGGATGCCCGCCTGGACGACCCCGAGGTTGCGCGTCTGCTCGCTGGGCCCCTTGGCGCACCAATCATCATCACGTTTGTCACGGGGTGAGATGATGACCGGCGCCCGGCTTGTGGGTGGCCGCCGGGCCTGGGAGGGTAAGTGGCTGGGGCGAAGCCGGCATGGTGGCCGCATGCATAGCCAACGCTCGAACTATGTTGCCCCACCACATGTGCGCCTGACCTGCATGTTTCTACCGTGTGCCGACACGTACCCGTCCCCACCGCACACGAGGAAGTGGCGCACATGGCCTCCGGAACCACCGCTCCCCCACCATCCGTGAACCTCAAGCGCATCGTCGCCGCCAGCCTCATCGGAACCACCATCGAGTGGTACGACTTCTTTCTCTACGGCTCCGCCGCCGCGCTCGTGTTCAACCAGCTGTTCTTCCCCGACTCGGATCCGCTGGTCGGCACGCTGCTGTCGTTCCTGACGTACGCGGTCGGTTTCGCCGCCCGGCCCCTGGGCGCGCTGGTGTTCGGGCACTACGGCGACCGGCTCGGGCGCAAGAAGCTGCTGGTGCTGAGCCTGCTGCTGATGGGCGGGGCGACCTTCGCCATCGGTCTGCTGCCGACGCACGCCACCATCGGCACGGCCGCCCCGGTCCTGCTCACCGTGCTGCGGCTGGTCCAGGGGTTCGCCCTGGGCGGCGAGTGGGGCGGCGCCGTCCTGCTGGTCTCGGAGCACGGGGACGCGCGGCGACGCGGGTTCTGGGCCTCGTGGCCGCAGACCGGTGCCCCGGCGGGGCAGCTCCTGGCCACCGGTGTGCTGAGCCTGCTGACCGCCCTGCTGTCGGAGGCCGCGTTCGTCAGCTGGGGCTGGCGCATCCCCTTCCTGCTCTCCGGGGTGCTGGTGATCGTCGGTCTGTGGATTCGTCTGTCCGTCGACGAGTCGCCGGTGTTCAAGCAGGCCCTGGCCCATGCGCAGGCCCGCAAGGCGACCGAGGGAGCGACGGCGGAGAAGCTGCCGCTCGTCGCCGTGCTGCGGCACCACTGGCGTGACGTCCTGGTCGCGATGGGCGCCCGTATGGCCGAGAACATCAGCTACTACGTCATCACCGCCTTCATCCTCGTCTACGCCACCACCGCGGCCGGCGTCTCGAAGCAGACCGCTCTCAACGCCGTGCTGATCGCCTCGGCCGTGCACTTCGCGGTGATCCCGGCCTGGGGAGCGCTGTCCGACCGGATCGGCCGCCGTCCCGTCTACCTGATGGGCGCGATCGGTGTCGGGCTGTGGATGTTCCCGTTCTTCTCGCTGATCGACACCGGCGGCTTCGGGTCCCTGCTCCTGGCCGTCACCGTGGGTCTCGTGCTGCACGGGGCGATGTACGCGCCGCAGGCGGCGTTCTTCTCGGAGATGTTCGCGACGCGCATGCGCTACTCCGGGGCGTCGATCGGCGCCCAGTTCGCCTCCGTCGCCGCGGGCGCGCCCGCTCCGCTGATCGCCACCGCGCTGCTGAAGGACTACGGCAGCTCCACCCCGATCGCCCTCTACGTCATCGCCGCCGCCCTGCTCACGGTCGTCGCGGTGGGGGCGGCGAAGGAGACCCGGCACCGGGACCTCGCCGACGCCGGCCTTCCCCGAGACGCCGCCGAGGTGGAGCGGAGCACCGCCGCGGCGAAGGACGCCCGAGCCGTCTGACCCGCGCCCGATCCGGCCCCCGTACGCCGTCGCGTACGGGGGTCAGCGCCGTTCCGGTGCCGCCAGCCGGTTCAGGCGCAGCGCGAGCTGGATCTCCAGTGCGCGGGCCGGGCTCTGCCAGTCGTCGCCGAGGAGGCGTCCGACGCGCTCCAGGCGCTGGGCGACCGTGTTGACGTGGACGTGCAGTTCGTCCTTGGTGCGGGCGGGGCTCATGCCGCAGGCGAAGTAGGCGTCGAGGGTGCGCAGCAGGTCGGTGCCACGGCGGCGGTCGTAGGCGACGACCTGGCCGATGGTGCGGTCGACGAAGCCATGGATGTCCCGGTCGCCGGCCAGGAGCAGCCCGAGGAAGCCGAAGTCCTCTGCGTCGGCCCCGTCCCCCGAACGGCCGAGGAGGCGCAGGGCGTCGAGGCAGCGCCGGGCCTCCCCGTAGGCCGTGGCGACGGCGTCCGGGTGCTGGGCGAGGTTCCCGGCGGGTGCGGAGGCGCCGACGGTGACGGGGGCGTGGACCGCCGTGCCGAGGTCGCGGGCGGCCCGGCGGGCGAGGCCGGTGGCGGTGTCGCCGGACCCGAGGGGCAGCAGCAGGACCGTGCCGCCGTCGCGGGCGGCGGCCAGGCCGTGCCGTGTCGCGGCCAGGTGGGAGGCCGCCGCGGCGAGGCGTCTGCGGGCGTCCGCCTCCTGGTGGGCGTCGGCCGTGTCGCTCTCCAGGCGGGCGGCCAGCACCACGTGGACGGCGTCGAGGTCGGCGTGGAGCCGGGTGGCGCGCTCCCGCAGCACGCGCGGGTCGCGGTCGCGGGCGTCGAGCAGATCGTCGAGGAGCTCTCCGCGTACGCGCTGCTCGGCCTCGGTGGCGGACCGGCGGGCCAGGAGCAGCAGGGACGTGACCGTGGCCGCCCGCTCCAGTGTGCGCTGGTCGACGGGGTCGAGGCCCGGGTGGCCGCGCAGCACGAGCGCGCCGAGCAGCTCGCCGCCGGCGGCGACCGCCGCGATCCAGTCGTCCCCGTGCCGCACCGCGTGGCCGTCCGCGCGGGACGCCTCCAGTGCCGCGGCCGGTGCCAGGGCGGCCTCGGCGAACTCGACGGTGCCGTCGAGGACCTCGGAGACGGCGGCGGCCACGTCCTGGACCCCGCCGCCGCGCAGCACCAGCTCGGCGAGCCGGTCGTGGACGTCGGAGGCACGCTCGATGACGCCGCTGCGGTCCTGGATGATCTCGTTGGCCCGCTCCAGCTCCGCCAGGGCGGAACGCGTCTCGGTGAGCAGGTTGGCGGTGTCGATGGCGGCCGCGGCGAGGGCGGCGAAGGAACCGAGCAGGGCGATCTGCTCCCGCTCGAAGACCCGGGCGCGGCGGTCCGCGGCGAAGAGCACGCCGATCACGTGGTGCCCGAGCATCAGCGGCACGCCGAGGATCGCCACGAGTCCCTCGTCCCGCACGCCCGTGTCGATGGTGCGGGTGTGCTGGAAGCGGTCGTCCTTGAAGTAGTCGTCGGTGACGTACGGCCGGGCGGTCTGCGCGACCAGGCCGCCCAGCCCCTCGCCCATTCCGAGGCGCAGCTGCTGGAAGCGGGCCGCGACCGAGCCCTCGGTGACCCGCATGTAGGTGTCGCCCCGCTCCGGGTCGTTCAGGCTGAGGTAGGCGACGTCCGTGCCCAGCAGGGACCGGGCCCGCTGCACGATCGCCTGCAGCACGGCGTCCAGGTCACGCAGCCCGGCGAGGTCGTGGGCGGTCTCGAACAGCGCGGACAGCTCGGCCTCGCGGCGGCGCCGTCCCTCCAGCTCCGCGCGGACGCGCAGGGCGAGCGGCTTGGCCCGCTCCAGCGCGGCCGTCCACGCGGCCGGCCGGCCTTCGGCGCGCGCCAGCAGCACCGGCTGCTCGTAGGCGTCGGCGGACGCGCCCCGGGCCAGGAGCTCGAGATACGGCGTCTCGGCGCTGACCGGTGGGTGTGCGGCGTCGGCTGGGCGCTCGGCGTGCTGCGCGTGTTCGCTGGGCATGCCCACAGGATTCACCATGACCCGTTCGCCCCGTCAGGCCTGTGGAAAACTTCCCCGCCGGCGGGTGCGGCCCCTCAGTGGGCGGTCCAGCCGCCGTCGAGCACGAGGGAGGTGCCGGTCACGAAGGACGCGTGCGGCCCGCAAAGGTAGACCACGGCCTCGGCGACGTCCTCGGGCTCGATCAGCCGCTTCACCGCGCTGTCCTGGAGCAGCACCTCGGACAGGACGCGCTCCTCGGGGATCCCGTGGGCCTGCGCCTGGTCGGCGAGCTGCTTCTCGACCAAGGGTGTGCGCACATAGGCGGGATTCACACAGTTCGAGGTGACGCCGTGGGGCGCGCCTTCGAGGGCGGTGGTCTTGGACAGTCCCTCCAGGCCGTGTTTGGCGGCCACGTAGGCGGACTTGTAGGCGGAGGCGCGCAGTCCGTGCACGGACGACACGTTCACGATGCGTCCCCATCCCTGGCCGTACATGTGGGGCAGGGCGCCGCGGATGAGGCGGAACGGGGCCTCCAGCATCACCGTGAGCACGGTGTGGAAGACGTCGGGCGGGAACTCCTCGATGGGGCGCACGAGTTGCAGCCCGGCGTTGTTGACGAGGATGTCGGTGCCGGCGGCGGCGAGCTCGGTGGCGTCCAGGTCGGTGAGGTCGAGGACGTGCGGCTCGACGGTGCCGGCGAGGCCGCCGCCCTGCTCGGCGAGGGCCTCCAGACCCTCCGCGTCCCGGTCGACGGCTCTGACCTTGGCGCCGGCGGTGGCGAGCCGCAGCGCGCAGGCGCGGCCGATGCCGCCGGCGGCACCGGTGACGAGCGCGGTGCGGCCGCCTAGGTCGAGCGGACTGGCGTGGGGGGCCTGGAGGACACGAGGCTCGGTCATGTCTCGACCCTAGGGAGCACCCTTCCTCCGCCCCATGTGGTCACGCTCCATACTTCAAAGGGAAGCAGTGGGGTCGAACCATGTGGGGCCGTCGGAGAGGGCCTGCTTGATCCGCAGCAGGCCGAACTCGTGGAGATCGGGCAGGGCGTCGACGTCGAACCAGCCGACCTCCAGCGACTCGTCGTCGTTGACCCGGGCCTCGCCGCGGACGGCCCGGCAGCGGAAGGTGATGTCCATGTACTGACAGGTGTCGCCGTTGCCGTACGTGACGGGCTGCAGCGCCTGGACGAGGACGACCCGTTCGGCGACGCAGCGCACGGCCGTCTCCTCGTGGACCTCGCGCACGGCGCAGGCCGCGGGCTGCTCCCCCGGGTCGGGGATGCCCCCGATCACGGACCACCTGCCGGTGTCGGCCCGGCGGTTCAGCAGCACTCTGCCCCGGTCGTCGAAGACGAGAGCGGTGACTCCGGGGAGCCAGAGCAGCTGGTGTCCGGCCGAGGCGCGGAGCGTGCGGATGAAGTCGGGGGTAGCCATGGGCACGACCCTAAGGGGCCGGTTCGGGCCGCCTGGCTCGCTCCGGGCCGCGTGCGACCGGCGTACGGCTACGCGTCACCCGCGCGCCGCCCGCGCATCCCGGCGCCGACGGCCCAGCAGACTCCGCCCGCCGCGACCAGCACGAGGGCGATCTCCGGCAGGACGCCCAGCCGGGTGGCGGGGGTCTCGGAGGACCGCAGCGGCACCTTCTGCACCAGCGAGTCGGCGACGAACATGCCCGTCCTCCGCGTGATGCGCCCGTCCGGCATGATGACCGCGCTCACGCCACTGGTCACCGGCACGGTCACGGTGCGGCTGTGCTCCACCGCGCGGACGCGGGACATGGCGAGCTGCTGGTAGGTCATCTCGCTGCGGTCGAAGGTGGCGTTGTTGCTCGGCACGGAGATCATCTGGGCGCCGTCCGTGACCTCGGAGCGCACGGCCCAGTCGAAGGCGGCCTCGTAGCAGGTGACGAGCCCGACCCGGGCGCCGTCCATGGTGAAGACGCCCGGCTCGGTGCCCCTGCTGAAGTCCTGGCGGACCATGGCCGTCCAGTCCCCGTTGATCGCGCCGATGAGGGAGCGCAGCGGGAGGTACTCGCCGAACGGCTGGATCTGGCGCTTGTCGTAGGTGTCCACGGGTCCCTTCACCGGGTCCCACAGGATCTGCTCGTTGTAGAGCTTGCCGTCCCGTTCGACGACGCCGCCCACCGAGACGGGCGCACCGATGGCCCGGACGGCCCGGTCGATCACGGCGCGGGCGTCGGGGTTGGCGAAGGGGTCGATGTCGGAGGAGTTCTCCGGCCACAGGACGATGTCGGGCCGGGGGGCCTTGCCGGCCTCGACGTCGGTGGCCAGCCGTTCGGTCTCGCGCGCGTGGTGGTCGAGCACGGCCCGGCGCTGGGAGTTGAAGTCGAGGCCCGCGCGGGGCACGTTGCCCTGGATCACCGCGACGGTGACGCTGCCGTCCTCTGCCGTGTCGCTGACCAGCGGCCGGGCCGCCACGGCACCGGCGACCGGCACGGCCAGGCTCAGCAGACCCACGGCCGCCGCGGTCCGCTTCACCGTCCCGGTCCGCCGCCACGCCACGGCCAGGCGGACGACCTCGTACAGGCCGAAGCCGCACAGGACCACCGCGAAGCCGAGGACCGGGGTGCCGCCCACCGCGGCGAGCGGCAGGAACACACCGTCGGCCTGCCCGAACGCGATCTTGCCCCAGGGGAAGCCCTCGAACGGCGCACGCGCGCGTGCCGCCTCGCCGGCGGTCCACACGGCGGCCGCCCACACCGGCCGGCCGGGCAGCCCGGACACGGCGGCGACCCCCGCGCCGACGAGCGCCACGAAGAGCGCCTCGATCGCGACCAGGGCGAGCCAGGGACCGGGCCCGACCTCCACTCCGGTCCACACCAGCAGCGGCAGCAGGAAGCCCAGCCCGAACAGGTAGCCCAGGCCCAGGGCGGCCTTCCAGCCACGGCCGCTCAGCGCCGAGCCGAAGACGGCGAAGGCCGGCAGGGCCAGCCACCACAGGGTGCGGGGCGGGAAGCTGACGTACAGGAGCAGGCCGGAGAGCGCGGCTGCGGCGGCCGGGACGAGCCGCCGGAACCAGGCGCGCGCCCGGGGCGCGGTCCGCGGTTGCGGTGAGGCCGACTCGTCGACGGAGGTTGCGGTGACGGTCACTCCCGGAGTCTAAGTCGAGCGGCCCGGGGGCCGACAGCGCGGTCGGCGGGCATCCGGGCCGGTCCGCGGCCGCCGGGTCCGCCGCGGCGTTCCCGCTCATTTCTTCACGACACGTCCCCAAACCGTCCACCAGCCGTTACGGTGTGCCGGAGCCTCGGTCGAGCAGTCCGCGACGGCCCGGACGACCGGGGCGACGGCACGGGTCGGGGGCGACGGGCGCGGGGGGGCGGGGCGGGTGGGTCGAAGCGGGATGACGTCCGCGTCCGGGCCGGACGGGGACCGGGAGAAACGTGGTCTCCCGGAAGCGGACGGTGAGAGACGCGTCGACTCGGACGCGGCGGGTGTGGCGGTGCTGGGGGCCTGCGCCGGCTGGTCCCTGATCACGGCGGCGGCGCACGACGGCCGCCCCGAGGGCGTGCTCCTCGCGGTCCTGGCCGTGGCGGCCGGGTACGCCGCGGGCCGGATCGGGGGCGCGCTGCTGCCGGTCGGCGCGCCCCTCGCCGGGGCGCTGGCCGGGATCGGGCTGACCGTGGCCGTCCCCCATCTCGCGCCGGGCCCGCAGATCACCACGCCCCTGGGGCATGCCGGGGCCTCGGCGGCCGTGCTGACGCTGTCGGCGGGAGCCGTCTGCTGCGCGGCCTGGACCGCTCGCGCAGCGGCAGTACGGCTCGTCCTGCGGCTGCTGGCCGCCGGGATCGCGGTGCTGGCCGCCGGGATCGGATCCACCTCGGGCTGCGTCGCCGCCGGGGCGGTGCTGGTGTGCTCACTGGTCGCCGGCCGCATCCGGCACCGCGGCGCCGGCCTCGCCGCGCTGGTGGCGTTCGGCGCCTTCGCGACCGGTCTGAGCTGGGCGATCGCGGCCGGCGCCGTACCGGGCTCCTTCACCGCCGCCCTTGAGGGAGGACTGACCGCGCACCGGATCGAGCTGTGGCGGGACGCGTGGCACCTGCTGCGCGAGAACGTCGCGCTCGGGGCCGGACCGGGCCGCTTCGGGGAGCTGAGCGCCGCGTCCGCCGCGTCGCCGCTCTCCGACGGCAGGCCCCACTCGGCGCCTCTGCAGCAGGCGGCCGAGCAGGGCGTCGTCGGCGCGGCCCTGCTGGCGGCGGCGTTCGGCTGGACGATCTACGCGCTGTGGCGCGGCCCGCGTCCGACGCCGGTGGCGCTCACCGCGGGCGCGGCCCTGACGGCACTGGCCGTCATCGCCGGGCTCGGCAACGCGCTGAGCTTCACCGCGGTGTCGGCGGGAGCGGGAGTGCTGGCCGGTCTGGCCACGGCACGCCCGCTCGTCCACGCACCGTCGAGCCGTGCCCCGGATCCGCACCCTCGGGACGCCGGACGCACCCGGGCCTGGTGAGCGAGCCCGCGGCGGGACTCAGTGCGCGGCGGCCCCCGGTTCCGTGTGCCGGAGCCGGGCCTTGATCACGCGTACGGCCGCCTCGGCGTCGTCCACGGTGACCGTGAAGGTGTGACCGTCCCACAGCTCCAGCACCACGCCCTCACCCCGTCGCACGACGACCGCGGTGCCCTTCTCTGGCCGCCAGCGGTACCCCCAGCCGCCCCAGTGGCGAGGGGTGACGTGCGAGGTGTACGTGGCGCCGGCCACGCTCGAGAGGGGGATGCGGCGACGGGGCACGCCGATGTGACCGCAGCGCACCTCCAGGTGCTCCTGGTCGACCCGCAGCGCGACGTGCACGAAGGCGAGGGTTCCGAACAGGACGAGGAGCCCGGCGGCGATGCACCCGACGACGGCCATGGCGAGCGGGGCGACACCGGAGGTCCACGGGGAGGCGATGGCCAGTTTGATGCCGAGCGCCATGCAGGCGGCACCGACCAGCGCGAGCAGCCACTGGACCCGGTTGGTGGCGCGGCCGGTCCACACGTCGGGATGCGCGTAGGGGGCGTTCTCGCCGTCGCGGTGGTCCCTCATGAATTCGAGGGTACTCAGGTTCCGCTCTGCTGGTACCTCGTGGCGGAGCGTGACTGGGCCGCCCGGGCGTCGGGCGGTCCGGGGCGCCGGGAAGCCCACGTCTCAGCGCGCGGGCGTGACCGCCTGCAGCATCCGCCCCTCCTCGTACGCCAGGGCCGGCACGGGCAGCGTGCCCTCGCGTCCGCTGAGCAGCACGGTGAGGGTGCCCTCGGGCGTGGCTCCCGGCGCGGGCTGCGCGCCGAGCCGGCGCAGGGCCTGGGCCGCGACGGCGCCCGCCGACCCGTGCAGTACGAGCGGCGCGCGGCCGGGCCGCTGGACGGCTGCGCGGATGCGCTCGGCGACCAGTTCGTAGTGGGTGCAGCCCAGGACGACCGTGGTCACCTCGTCGGGCGTCAGCGCGGCGGCCGCTGCGACGGCGGCGTCGATCGCCTGCTGGTCCGCGCGTTCCACGGCCTCGGCCAGACCCCAGCAGGGGACCTCGGTGACGGGTACCCCGCCGGCGAAGTCCCGGATCAGCGTGCGCTGGTACGTGCTGCCGGTGGTGGCCGGGGTCGCCCAGATGGCGAGAGGACCCCCGCCGGCCGCGGCCGGCTTGATGGCCGGGACCGTGCCGACGACCGGGAGCTCCGGTTCGAGGCGGGCGCGCAGGGCGGTCAGCGCGTGCACGGTCGCGGTGTTGCAGCCGACGATCAGGGCGTCGGGACGGCGCGCGGCCGCCGCCTCGGCGACGGCCAGGGCACGCTCGGTCAGGTCTTCGGGGGTGCGCGGTCCCCACGGCATTCCGTCGGGGTCCAGGGAGAGCACGAGATCGGCGTCGGGGCGCAGCCGCCGAACCGCGGCGGTGGCCGCCAGCAGACCGATTCCGGAGTCCATGAGCGCGATCTTCACCCGATCACGATAGACGATGAGCGCTACGGGTCCGGTGCCGTGGGGCAGACTGCGCGCGTGAGCGCCGTTGTGTGGACTGCCGCTGGATCACTGCTCGCCTGGCTGTGGCTTCTGCTCTGTCAGGGCTTCTTCTGGCGCACGGACGTGCGGCTCCCGCCAGGCCCGCGGCCGGACGCCTGGCCGTCCGTGTGCGTCGTCGTCCCGGCCCGTGACGAGGCGGCCGTGCTGCCCGCCGCGCTGCCCTCGCTGCTCCTGCAGGACTATCCGGGGCGGGCGGAGATCTTCCTCGTCGACGACGGCAGTGCCGACGGCACCGGTGAGCTCGCGCGGGAACTGGCGCGCCGGCACGCGGGGCTGCCGCTGACGGTGGACACGCCCGGGGAACCGCCCGCGGGCTGGACCGGCAAGCTGTGGGCGGTGCGCCACGGCATCTCCCTGGCCCGCGCGCGTGACCCCGAGTACCTGCTGCTGACGGACGCCGACATCGCGCACGCACCGGACAGTCTGCGCACGCTGGTGGCGGCCGC
This sequence comes from Streptomyces sp. NPDC058741, assembly GCF_042746715.1. Lineage (NCBI taxonomy): Bacteria > Bacillati > Actinomycetota > Actinomycetes > Kitasatosporales > Streptomycetaceae > Streptomyces > Streptomyces sp. NPDC058741. Next base: position 20,096 of record NZ_JBHYQH010000046.1, read on the forward strand.
CCGGGCCGGGGGCTACGACCTCGTCTCGCAGATGGCCCGCCTGCGGGTGGAGGGCCTGTGGGAGCGGCTGGTCGTGCCGGCCTTCGTCTACTTCTTCGCGCAGCTCTACCCGTTCCGCCGGATCGGCCGGGACGGAGCCCGGACGGCCGCCGCGGCCGGGGGCTGCGTCCTGCTGCGGGCCGAGGCAGCGGGGCGGGCGCGGATCCCGGACGCGATCAGGCACGCCGTGATCGACGACGTGGCACTGGCCCGGGCGGTGAAGGGCGGCGGCGGCCGGATCTGGCTGGGACTGGCCGACCGGGTGGACAGTGTGCGGCCGTATCAGCGGCTGGCCGATCTGTGGCGGATGGTGGCGCGCAGCGCGTACGCCCAACTGCGGCACCATCCGCTCGTGCTGGCCGGGACGGTGGCCGGGCTGGCGCTGGTGTACCTGGTGCCGCCCGCGGCGCTCGTGGCCGGTCTCGCGGCGGGGAGCACGGCGGCCGTCGTCACCGGAGGCCTGGCGTGGCTGGTGATGACGGGGACGTACGTGCCGATGCTCCGCTACTACCGGCAGCCGCTGTGGCTCGCCCCGCTGCTGCCGTTCACGGCGTTCCTCTATCTCCTCATGACGGTCGACTCGGCGGTGCGGCACTACCGGGGGCGCGGCGCCGCCTGGAAGGGCCGCACCTACGCGCGCCCGGACGCCGTGCCCGAGGAGGGCTGACGCCGCCGGTCACTTCCTTCCCGGGGTCCAGTTCATGCCCCAGCCGTAGGCGTGGTCGACGGTGCGCTGCGGGCTCACCCCGCGCTCGGGCACCAGATAGCGGGCCTCCCGCTGGACGACCAGATCGCCGCCGGTGTTGGTGATCAGGGCCAGCGCGCACACGGGCGAGGGGATCGTGCACTCGTCGAGGGAGAACTCGATGGGGGCGCCGTGCTGCGGCTGGAGCGTGACCTGGGCGTGCAGGTCGGCGAAGGAACGGGCGCCCTCGTAGATGGTGACGAACACGAGGATGCGGCGGAAGGCCTGCTTGTGGTCGAGGTTGACGGTGAGGTTCTCACCGGCCGCCACGGCCCCGGTGCGGTCGTCGCCGTCGAGGTGGATGAACGGCGGCTGGTGCAGCGCGCCGAAAGCGTTGCCGAGGGCCTGGACGACGCCCTTGCTGCCGTCGGTCAGTTCGTACAGCGCGCACAGGTCGAGGTCGAGGTCGTTGTGCATCGCGGTCGGGCGGCCGAACTTGCTGCTCCAGCCTGAGAACTGCTTGTGCACCTGCCAGTTGAGGTTCACGTGCAGGACGCCGGAGGTGCCGCCCTGCTTGGTGAGCGAGACGGAGGGCGCCGCCTTGGTGAGCGTGACCTTGGTGAGCCGGACCGGCGGAGGCGGGGTGGCGGGCCGGGTCGCCGGCGGGGGCGGATACGCCGCGGGGGCCATGGGAGGGGGTGTGGCCGCGGCGGGCGCCGGGGCCGGGGTCGGGGCCGCCTGCCGCGGCTCGTCCACGGTGATGCCGTAGTCCGTCGCCAGCCCTTCGAGGCCGCGGCTGTAGCCCTGTCCGACGGCGCGGAACTTCCACGCGCCCAGGCGGCGGTAGAACTCGCCGAGCACGAAGGCGGTCTCGGTGGTGGCGCCGGGATTGTCGAAGCGGGCCACGGGGGCGTTTGCGGCGGTGTCACGGACCTCGATGTAGAGGTCCGGGACCTGTCCGAACGCACCGCCGTCGGCGGAGGCGGCGAGGACGATCGTCTCGATCGCGGGCTCCACGCGCGCGAGGTCGACGAGAAGGGTGTCGGTCACCCGGTCCCCGGCGGTGCGCTTGCCCTCGTGCCGGATCGCGCCGGAGGCGTGCGCCGGCTGGTTGTAGAAGACGAAGTCGGCGTCGGACCGCACCTTCCCGCTCACCAGCAGCAGCGCGGAGGCGTCGGCGTCGGGCACCCCGGGTCCGGTGCGCCAGCCCAGCTCCACCCGCAGCGCCGTGGTGGGCACCGGAGTGTTCGAACCCTTCGGCATCTGCATGTCCGCCCCCATCGCCTGTCTCCGTGCCGGTCAGCTCCCGGCCGTCCGTCGCGTTCCGTCCGCACAACCTATTCCCCTCCGTGGCGGACTCCCCGGCGCGCTGGACGGAGATCGGTGGCCGACCGCCGGTAACCCGCCCGGAACTCGGCCTTTACGCGATGTAAACCCTGTCCAGTGCCCCTTTTTGTGAAGTTCATTCGCATTGGGGATACCGGGTCACTGCGGACACGGAAAACAACCCTCTTATCGGTCTCCCCAACCAGCACATCGTGGGCTTAACTTATGTGCCATGACCTCCCCCCGCTCCACCTATGGCGGCGGCTACTACTCCGCCTCCTTCCCGGACACCCCGATCTACGACAGGCTCGTCGCCGAGCGGGGCACCCCGCAGATCGCCCCGATCCGGGTCCCCGCGCAGTACGACGTGCCGGGCGGCAGACTGCCCGCCCTCCCGTCCGCGCTGCCCGCTCTTCCGGCGGCCCCCTCCCAGCCCGTCTACGGGTACCCGCAGGCGCAGCAGCCCGCTCCGCTGCAGCAGGCGCCGGCGGCGTACATCCCGCAGCAGGCGAGCGCGCCGCGCGGCTATCCGGGCCCCCAGCAGCCGCGCCAGCCGGCTCCCGCGGGCTACGAGGCGATGCGCCCAGCGGCTCCCCGGCCGGCCCCGGTCCCGTACCAGGACCCGTACAACAACCAGCAGTACCGCGGTTACTGAGCCGCCCGCAGGGCCGTCGGCGCCTGCTGGCACGATGGCCCCATGGGAAACGCTCACCTGCACTCGATCCACGTCCACCCGGTCAAGGCGGTCAAGGGCCTCGCGCCCCGGGAAGCCGCCGTGGAGCCCTGGGGGCTGGCCGGTGACCGGCGCTGGGCGCTGATCGACGGCGGGGGAAAGGTCCTCACACAGCGACAGCGGCCACGCCTCGCCCTCGCCGCCGCCGAGCCCCTGCCCGGCGGCGGCGTACGGCTGTCGGCGCCCGGCATGGAGCCGCTGACCGTGTGCGTGCCCCGGCCGGAGGTCCGGGTGCCGGTGCGGATCTTCGGTGACGAGATCGAGGCGGTCCCGGCCGAGGACGACGCCGCGCACGCCTGGTGCAGCGCCTATCTCGGCCTCGCCGCGCGGCTCGTGCACCTGGACGATCCGGCCACGCGCCGTCCCGTGGACCCCGAGTACGCGCGCCCCGGCGAGACCGTCTCCCTCGCCGACGGATTCCCGCTGCTGCTCACCACGACGGCCTCGCTCGACGCCCTCAACGCCCTGATCGGGCGCGGTGAGCACGCGGACGAGGGGCCGCTGCCCATGAACCGCTTTAGGCCGAACATGGTCGTGACGGGCACCCCCGCCTGGGCCGAGGACGGCTGGTCCCGTCTGGCCGTCGGGGAGGTCGGCTTCCGGGTCGCGAAGCCCTGCGGCCGCTGCGTGGTGACCACCACCGACCAGGGAAGCGCCGAGCGCGGCCGCGAACCCCTGCACAGCCTGGGGCGCCACCGGCGGCTCGACGGGCGACTGGTCTTCGGGCAGAACCTGGTGCCGCTGTGCGGGGGGACGATACGGGTCGGGGACCCGGTCACGATCATCGAGTAGCGCGGACCGGGTTGCCCCGCAGGAGCGGGAACCGCGCCGCGCGGCCGGGCGTTGGGCGTGTGGTGAGACGTTCATGAGAGGCCCGGGGAGAGGTGATGTCCCTCCCCCGTCGACGGGTTCCCGCGTGGACGGCTCCGCCGTGGGTGGTCACGGAGCGGGAAGGGGTGCGGGCGGTGCGAGCGATCAGCGGACTCTGGCGCTGGCGGCGCAATCCGCTCTGCCGCACGACCGATCTGGCCGAGGCCTGGCTGGCGTTCGCGGCCTTCGTCCTGATCCTGGTGGCAGCCCCGGTGACCGGTTCTCTCGTCGGCACCGCCGCACAGGAGGCCCTGCAGCGCTCCGTCCGCGCGCAGCACGAGGCCCGGCATCCGGTCACGGCGGCCGTGGTCCGCAAGCTGGACCGCCCGCCCCTGGACGCCGACCCGGAGACCTCCACGGGCACCATACGCACCCGTGTCCTCGCCGACTGGACCGCCCCGGACGGCACTTCGCACCGGCGCCCGGTCTTCGCGGGCCTGAAGGACCCGGGCCGGGGTGACACGTTCCGGATATGGACCGACGACCACGGCCGGACGGTGGCCCGCCCCCTCGACCCCGCGACGGCGTCGACGTACGCGGTCCTGGCCGGCTTCGGGGCGGCCCTGGCCGCGGGCGGTCTCGTGGAGGGCGGCAGACGGCTGGTCGTCCGGGGCATGCTCCGCCGGCGGTACACCCGTTGGGACCAGGCCTGGCACCGGGCGGGCCCGGACTGGGGCAGGACGGGCACCGGCAGCTGACCGCCTTCCGGCTCTGGTCAACCCACCACCCGTGCGCACGCTACGGTGGTCCGGCCGAACCCGTTCGGCACAGTCCGCGCGCGAGCGAGCAGGAGGGACGCGCCGGTGCCGACGCCGCGTGCGTGTCCAGGCCTCAGGGTCCGGGCCCGGCCCGCGGTCCCGGCAGCGGCGCCGGTGTCCCGAGGGCGAACGAGCCATCAGTACGACCGAGGTGGGGGCACGGCTACACCATGGCACAGGGCACGGTCCAGGTGACGCACACCGGCACGTCGCGGTGGCGGCGCCGCACGGGTGAGTACGCATCGCTCGCCGCCGCCCTGGAGGCCGCGGCCGACGGCGACGTCCTCACCGTCGCGCCCGGCACCTACCGGGAGAACCTCGTCGTGCAGCGGGCTGTGACGCTGCGGGGCCCGGAGAACTCCCCCGGCTCGGTGCGGATCGCGCCCGTGGACGGGGTGCCGCTGACCGTGCGCGCCTCGGCCGTGGTACAGGACCTGCTCGTCGAGGGCCAGGACGCGGCGGCCCCGGCCGTGCTCGTCGAGGAGGGCGCCCCGGAGCTGCGGGACCTGCGGGTGGTGACGCGCTCGGCGGCTGGGATCGAGGTGCGCGGCAGTGCCCGGCCCACCGTCCGGCGCTGCGCGGTCGACAACCCCGCGGGTATCGGCATCGCCGTGGTCGACGGCGCGGGCGGGGTGTTCGAGGAGTGCGAGGTCGTCGCGGCGGGCCAGGCGGGCGTGGCCGTGAGCGGCGGCGCCCATCCCCGCCTGGAGCGGTGCCGGGTGCACCACGCCTCGGGTTCCGGCCTGTCGGCGACCGGGGAGAACTCCGCCCTGGAGGCGGTGGGCTGCGAGGTCTACGAGGTCCGGGGCAGCGGGGTGCAGGTCACCGGCCGGGCCACCGCGCACCTCACGGACTGCGATGTGCACCGCACCATGGCCGACGGGGTCACGCTCGACACGGACGCGGTGCTGACGCTCGCCGACTGCCGCATCCACGACATCCCGGAGAACGCGGTCGACCTGCGCTCCCGCTCCGTGCTCACCCTGACCCGCACCACGGTGCGGCAGTTCGGGCGCAACGGCCTGTCGGTGTGGGACCCGGGCACCCGGGTGGACGCCAACCAGTGCGAGATCTTCGACAGCACCGGCGACTACCCGGCGGTGTGGGTCAGCGACGGCGCCACGGCCGTGCTGGACTCCTGCCGTGTGCACGACGTGCCGGACGCGCTGTTCGTGCTCGACCGCGGTTCGCGCGCGGACGTCGTCGACAGCGACCTGTCGCAGGTGCGCAACACGGCCGTGTCGGTGAGCGACGGCGCGACCGCGCAGCTCGACGACTGCCGGATCCGGGACGCGGCAACCGGCGCCTGGTTCCGCGACCACGGCAGCGGCGGCACGCTGAGCAACTGCACGCTGGACGGCACCCAGACCGGCGTGATCGTCACCAAGGGCGCCGACCCCACGGTGGAGCGGTGCACGGTCGACTCCCCGGCGGAGGCGGGCGTCTACGTCTCGGCCGGAGGCCGCGGCAGCTTCCTCAACTGCCGGGTGACGGGCAGCGGCGGCTACGGCTTCCACGTCATCGACGGCAGCAGGACCACGCTCAGAAAGTGCCGCACGGAGCGCTGTGCGCGCGGCGGTTACGAGTTCGCGGACAGTGGTGCCGACGGGGCCTCCGCGGCGGGCCCCGTCGTCGAGGACTGCACGAGCGACGAGAGCGCGGGACTGCGGACGCCCGCCGCACGCGAGACGGCCGTGCAGACCACGGCCCCCACCCCGGGTCTGCTGGGCCCGGTCCCGGCGCAGCGCACCGAGCCGGCCTCCCCGGCGCACGCACCGGTCGCGGAGCCCGTGCGGCCGGCCCGCAGCTCCAAGGACGTCCTGGGTGAACTCGACGCGCTGGTGGGCCTGGAGAGCGTCAAGCGGGAGGTGCGCGCCCTCACGGACATGATCGAGGTCGGGCGGCGCCGGCAGCAGGCGGGCCTGAAGGCGGCGTCGGTCAAGCGGCACCTGGTCTTCACCGGCTCCCCCGGCACCGGCAAGACGACGGTGGCGCGGCTGTACGGCGAGATCCTCGCCTCCCTCGGGGTGCTGGAGAAGGGCCACCTGGTCGAGGTGTCCCGGGTCGACCTCGTCGGCGAGCACATCGGTTCGACGGCGATCCGCACCCAGGAGGCCTTCGACAAGGCCCGCGGCGGTGTGCTGTTCATCGACGAGGCGTACGCGCTGTCCCCCGAGGACGCGGGCCGCGACTTCGGCAAGGAGGCCATCGACACCCTCGTGAAGCTGATGGAGGACCACCGGGACGCGGTCGTGGTGATCGTCGCGGGCTACACGGCGGAGATGGAGCGCTTCCTGTCGGTCAACCCCGGTGTGGCATCCCGTTTCTCACGGACCATCACCTTCAGCGACTACGGCCCCGAGGACCTCCTGCGGATCGTGGAGCAGCAGGCGGAGGAGCACGAGTACCGGCTGGCGCCGGGCGCGGCGGAGGCCCTGGAGAAGTATTTCGCGGAGCTTCCCAAGGGCCCGGCGTTCGGCAACGGCCGTACCGCGCGGCAGACCTTCGAGGCGATGGTGGAGCGGCACGCGAGCCGGGTCGCCCAGTTCGAGGAGCCGAGCACGGACGACCTGACGCTGCTGTACGCGGAGGACCTGCCCGAGCTGGTCTGAGGGTGCCGCCCGCCGCCCGCACTGCGGGCGGCTCCCGTTCGGGCCGGGTGGGCCTCAGGCCGCGGGGGGTTCCGGCTCGTCGCGCGGTGCCGGCAGGCCGGGCCGCAGCCGGGCCAGCAGCCTGCGGCGCTCCTCGGCGAAGACCGGGTCCGCCTGGTAGTCGGAGTGGCCGAGGATCGGCGCGGGCAGCGGCAGCAGGTCGGTGCGGCCGTAGGCAAGGGGGTCCTTCAGGGGCGGGTGGTCGACCTGGGGACCGCTCTCGCCGGGCAGGCGCACCGGGCCGCCGATGGGGTCGGTGAGCCGGTACAGGTTGCGCCAGCAGTCGACCTCCCGGTGCAGGGAGCTGAGCGCGGCGGGCCCGAAGTGCGCCGGGAACCAGCGGCCGTAGAGGCGCCCCAGCGGGGATCCGTAGGTCAGCAGGGCGACGCGCCTGCGGGCGGACGGGGCGAGTTGCCAGGCCGCGGCGGCGGCGAGGACGCTGCCCTGGGAGTGCCCCGAGATGACCAGCCGGCCGCCGGTGACGCGGGTCCAGGTCGCCATCCGCCACGTCAGGTCGGGCACCGCGCGCTCGGCATAGCAGGGCGGGGCGAAGGGGTGGGCGGCACGCGGCCAGAAGGTGCCGACGTCCCAGAGGATGCCGATGGTGCGGCGGGCCGCGGCGTCCTTGTAGGCGCGGCGTCCCCAGGTGACGAACAGTATGAAACCGAGGCCGATCAGCCACGAGCCGAGGGCCTGGGAGGTCTCCGCGGCGCCGTGCACGATCGGGTAGGTGCCCTGCGCGGCCTCGCCGGGTGTCCGGTCGGTGCTCAGGGCACCGGCGAGGGCCGCGGCGCCGAGCAGCAGGGTGACGCCGGAGGTGACGGCGACGATGCGGGGTCCCCGGTCGGTGAGCGAGGCCATGGCGCGGGCGTAGGCGATCCGGCGGGTACGCGCCCTGTCGTGGGCCTCGTCCGGGTAGTCGCGGGCCACGGCCTCGCGTTCGGCCCGGGCGAGCCGCCAGGCGCGCTGGGCCAGCCAGGCGACCAGCCCGAGCAGCACCACGAGCAGCGGCGGGATCACGGACGCCTGCCAGGTCAGCAGGACCGGCGGGCCCTCGATCGACGTGCCGGTGCCGTCCAGCCAGTCGGAGACGCGCTGGGACACGCCGCCGGACATCACTCCGCCGAGGGCGCAGGCCAGCATGGCGACGGCCGGTCCGCCGAGGCCCCGCAGCACGGCCCGCCGGCCCGGGTCGGTGCGGTACAGGACGTGGGCGACGACGGCGAGGACGATCACGAGCAGCCCCTGGACCAGGGTGATGGCGCCGAAGGCCGTGTCCCCCGGCAGCCGGCCGGCCGACTCCCAGCCGGGGCGGTCCCACCCGGCGTACACCAGGGTGAGGGCGAGCAGGAGGAGGGCGGCGAGCGGCAGGCGGCGTACGGACCGCTCGTCGAGCTCCCGGTCGACGCGCTGCTCGCTGCGGCCCCGGCGGCACACCACCCACACCACGGCCACCGCGCAGGCCGCCAGGGCCGCTTCGAGGAGCAGCCCGAGGATGTGCGGGACGGCGGAGCCGCCCGGTGACCGGTCGTGGCGGGCGGCGGCGCTGCCGACCGCGGCGGCGACCGTGATCAGCCCGGCGGCGGTGTGCGCGGCACGCAGCCGGGCCACCAGCCGGCGTCCGTACCAGAAGCCGGGCCGCCCGAGCGCGGTCGGTCCGGAGTCCTCGTCGGGCTGCGGGGCGCGGGCGAGGGGCTGCTGGGACTCGTAGTCGCTCCAGGTGCGCCGGGACAGGTACCACAGCAGGCCGGTCAGGGCGGCCGGGACGCAGGAGGCGAGGGCGAGTCTGCGGCCGGGGCCGCTCCACCAGCCGCCGTCCGAGACGGTGGGTGAGAGGAAGCCCAGCCAGGAGTGGCGGTCGGCGCACGCGCGCGTGCCCGCGCACTGCCAGGCCGCCAGGTCGAGGGCGACCTCGCAGGCGGCCGCGACGAGCAGCACCGTCAGAGTGAGCCCGGCGAGGCGCACCAGGAGGCCGTACAGGCGCACGGTGCGGCGGCGGCCGTGGGCGCTGGGGCGCATCCAGTGGGCGAGGTTGACCACCATGAACGGCAGCAGCAGCAGCCACAGGGCGCGGGTGCCGCTGCCGGAGGTGAGGTTGCACCAGACGTAGGCCTCGGGCACCGGTCCGTCGCGGTGCCCGTCGTCGGGTCGGTGCTCGGCGTCGACGTCGTCGGCACGGCGGAAGATCGCCGCCGTGCCGTCGCCGGTGATCCGCTCGACCCGCGGATCGTTGAGCATCTCCTGCGGCGTGGTGCCGCCCACGCCGTGCACCAGGAGTTCCAGGGCGGCCCCGGTCTCGCCGGGCCGCCGGGCGGGACCGTCCGGTCCGCCGGTCGCGGCTTGTTCTCTCGCACGTTCCACTGATTCGCACTTCCCCCGTGACACGCCGTCGGCTCTGTCCGTGCGGGCACAGGATCTCCACTTCCGCGGGGCCGCACACCTCCTGTCACGGAATCTCCTCCATCCGTGAGGAGCGATCCGTGATAAGAGGGGGCGGCGGATCGGCCGCCGGGGACGTGCGCGCGACGCACGGTCGGTGACGCCGTCCGCCACCCGACGTGCAAGGATGGGGCGTCCGCTCACCGAATCCGGGGAGAATGTCCCCGTCTGGGAGGGTGTGCGGGGCGTGTCGGACGGCATTGAGGCGAAAGAACCGGAGCGTACGTGAGCGAGAATCAGAACCTCCTCGCGGAGCAGCGGCGCTCCCTGATCCTCGACGAGGTCCGCCGCCGGGGCGGTGTCCGGGTCAACGAGCTGACCCGCAAGCTCGGCGTGTCGGACATGACGGTCCGCCGCGACCTCGACGCGCTCGCACGCCAGGGCGTGCTGGAGAAGGTGCACGGCGGCGCGGTCCCGGTGGTCGAGGCCAGCACGCACGAACCGGGCTTCGAGGCCAAGTCCGGTCTGGAGCTGTCCGCCAAGGAGGACATCGCCCGGACCGCGGCCAAGCTGGTCGCGCCGGGCGCGGCCATCGCCCTGTCGGGCGGTACGACGACGTTCGCGCTGGCGCACCAGCTGCTGGACGTGCCGGACCTCACGGTGGTCACCAACTCGGTGCGGGTGGCGGACGTCTTCCACGCCGCGCAGCGCACCTCCGGTCCCCGACAGGGCGCGGCCACGGTCGTGCTGACCGGCGGGGTGCGCACGCCTTCCGACTCGCTGGTGGGGCCGGTGGCCGACCAGGCGATCGCGGCGCTCCACTTCGACCTGCTGTTCCTCGGCGTGCACGGCATATCGGTCGAGGCCGGCCTGTCGACGCCGAATCTCGCGGAGGCCGAGACCAACCGGCGGCTGGTGCAGTCGGCACGGCGGGTCGTGGTCGTCGCCGACCACACCAAGTGGGGCAAGGTGGGCCTGAGTTCGTTCGCCTCACTGGAGCGGATCGACACGCTCGTGACCGACGCCGGCCTGCCGGACGAGGCGCGCGCGGTGGTCGCGGAGCATCTGCGGCGGCTGGTGGTGGCCGGCGAGCCGGAGCCCGAGGACGGGGCGGACATCTGACGGTGCGCCGGCCGGGGTGACGCTTCCGGTCACGGTTCGCCGCGGCCGGGGAGGGCTCGCGGGGACGCCCCGTCGTCTGTGTCCGGTCGGTGGCGGCACCCGGGTGTGGACCCGCGGGTGGGACAGGGGCGTGCGTTCCGTTCCGGGACGCCGAGACCGCGCCGGACCGGCCGCTCACCCGCTCACCGTCCGGCCTCAGTCGGGCCAGACGCCCGTCGCGAGCAGCGAGTCGATCGCGGCGGTGTACGGCTCGATGTCCAGCCCCTGGGCCGCGAGCCAGGTGTCGGAGTAGTACTTGTCGAGATACCGGTCCCCGGAGTCGCACAGCAGGGTCACGACGCTCCCCTGCCGCCCCTGCGACACCATCTCCGCGACGATCTTCAGGGCGCTCCACAGCCCCGTGCCGGTGGAGCCGCCCGCCTTGCGGCCGATGGCGCGCTCCAGGGCCCGGACGGCGGCGACGCCGGCCCCGTCGGGGACCTTCATCATCCGGTCGATCGCGCCGGGCACGAAGCTGGGTTCCATCCGGGGCCGGCCGATGCCCTCGATGCGGGAGCCGCAGTCGCAGGTGACGTCCGGATCGCCGGTGGTCCAGCCGTCGAAGAAGCACGAGTTCTCGGGGTCGGCCACGCAGACGCGGGTGTCGTACTGCATGTAGTGCACGTAGCGCGCGAGGGTCGCGGAGGTGCCGCCGGTGCCCGCCGTCGCGACGATCCACGCCGGCTCGGGGAACCGCTCCAGACGCAGCTGGCGGAAGATGGATTCGGCGATGTTGTTGTTGCCGCGCCAGTCCGTGGCGCGTTCGGCGTACGTGAACTGGTCCATGTAGTGGCCGCCGGTCTCGGCCGCGAGGCGGGCGGCCTCCTCGTACATCGTGCGGGGGTCGTCCACGAAGTGGCACCGGCCGGCGTGGAACTCGATGAGGCGGATCTTCTCCGCGCTCGTCGTGCGCGGCATGACGGCGATGAAGGGCACGCCGACCAGCTTCGCGAAGTACGCCTCGGAGACCGCCGTCGAGCCGCTGGACGCCTCGATGACGGGCCGGCCGGGCCGGATCCAGCCGTTGCACAGGCCGTAGAGGAAGAGGGAGCGGGCCAGCCGGTGCTTGAGGCTGCCGGTGGGGTGGGTCGACTCATCCTTGAGGTAGAGGTCGATGCCCCAGTGGCCGGGCAGGGGGAACTGGAGCAGGTGGGTGTCGGCCGAGCGGTTGGCGTCGGCCTGGACCCGGCGGACGGCTTCCTTCAGCCACGCGCGGTAGGTGACGTCGCTGCGGTCGACGTCCAGGGTCACGCCGGTCCGGGTCTGCTGAGGGGTGCTCACGAGGGGGCTCCTAACGCTGCGCGCCGACGACGGGGCGCGCAGCCGGCACACCGCATCATAGGCACCTTCCACACGCTGCTCACCTGCATAAACGCATCTTTGAGCCCCCCAAAGCGCCCCCAGGGGCAGAGGCCGGTGCAAGGGGGCGCGCAACCTGGGGGGCGGATGACGGAGCGTGCTGCGGGCGCCCCCGGGGAGGGGGCCGGGGGCACTGGTGCTCGACGGCGGGTGGGGGCAGACTGCATCGCGTGACCAGGCCCCACCGGGGCGTCCGCAGGCACGACGTGCCGCCCGGCGGGCTCGCCGGCAGGGCGCGGGCACCGGTGGGGCGGCACCCATGGGGCGGGGACCGGCCGGGCGAGGATCCGGCAGGGACACGTGCGCGCCCTTCGACCGAGGGCACGGCCCGGGCCCCGCCCGCGGGCGGGGCACACTGAATCAGGACACGAGTTCACACCGAGCCGCGGGGAGCGGGCCGGTACACCGACGCGTACGAGGGGGCGGGTGACATGGGAGAGCCGGAGTTCAGGGCCAGGGGCGTGCGGATCGGGAAGCGGCTGCGCTCGCTCACCCGGGCCGGGCAGGTCCGGATCAACGAGGGCCGGGTCGAGTTGCTGACCAGCTACGGCAGTGAGATCGACAGCGCGCCGGTGCAGGCGGTGCGGGCCTCCAAGCCCTGGTTCGGGCCCGAGGACCGCGCCACGGCGGACCTGAACGGCAAGCGGTACCAGCTCACCCTGGGCGACCACGACCCCGCCCCGGGCGAGCCGGGTCCGCCGGCCGCGCGGAGCTTCATCGAAGCCGTGCGCCGGGCGTCGGGACGTGACGACTGATGTCCGCGACTTGCGGTACCTCACCCCCTGCGCCACCCTGGTCTCACGTCACTCTGGGTTTACCGGCGATAACGCTGCGAACCAGCCCGCCGGCCACGACAGCGGGCGGCAGTGTCACGAAGGCGCCCTGCTGGATCCGAACTCCGTGTTCTTCCGGACCTCACGTCGGGGAGTCGCAGCCGTGATCAGCTACCCAAGCAGGCACTGCACGGTGGAGCTCCAAGCCCTGCCGTCGCGGATCGGCCAGGTCCGCAGAATCGTCTCCGCGCAACTGCGCTACTGGCATCTGGATGCTCTGATCGACCGGGCCTCGCTCGGCGTGACGGAGCTGTTGTCCAACGTCCACCGGCATGCCCAGCCCGACAAGACGTGCACCGTCGAGATGGAGCTGCTGCTCGACCGGCTCACGGTCTCGGTGCGCGACGCCGATCCGCGGATGCCCGTGGTCGACGACGCCGAACCGCTGGCGACCTGCGGTCGCGGGCTCGCGATGGTGGCCGCCATGAGCGAGAGCTGGGGGGTCCGGCAGGACGGCGAGTCCGGCAAGGTCGTGTGGTTCACCCTGCCGGCGACCGCCCCGGCGGTGGCGGCGGCGCCGCGCCGTGCGCGGCGTGCCGTCCAGGAGAAGGCCGCACACAGGTTCGCCGAGGTCGGGCACGTCACCGACGGGCTGCGGCCCGAGCACGCTCCCGCCCGGTCCGCCGTTGCCGGCTGACCGGGCGGTGACCATCGTTCCCCCGGGTTCCCCGGGGGCGTGCGCCTCCGGGTGTCCTCCGGGGGCGCACGTCATGGCGCGGCGACGGCGCGCAGCACGTCCGGGCGTACCGCGCACCGGGCCGGTCGCAGCCCAGCGGCGCCGGAGGCGAGTCCGCCCAGGGCCGCGGCCATCAGCTGCGCGGACGGCACGGCGCAGGCCAGGGCACCGTCGCTCGCGCCTTCCGAGGCCCTGACCGGGACTCAGCCGAACGTGCCGGGGGCGAGCCCGCCCGCGGTGCCGAACGCGGCGACCGCCCGTGCCGAGCTGCCGCCGGCCGGGCTCCTTGCCGGTGATCGCGATGCCGACGGTGCCGAGTTCGCGCAGGGAGCCCTGGATCGTGCCGAGGTCGACGGTGCGTTCTGGGGCGACCGGGTCGGTGACCGTCAGGGCCCGGCCGTCATTTCGCACCTCCCAGGTGCCCGAACTCCTCGTTCAGCACGGACAGGCGGCGCCAGTACTCGTCCTCGTCGATCTCGCCGGCGGCGAAGCGGCGGCCGAGTACGGCGAGGGGCGAGTCGCCCTCGACCGGGGGCCGGCGCCGGGGTCCGCCGCCGCGGGCGTGCCACGCCGTGCGGCGCAGCAGCACGGCGCCACCGCCGATCACCAGGGCCCAGATCAGCGGGAAGAACAGGATCCACGGGCCGGGCCCGCCGTCAGCGAGGTGCGCCAGGGTCTGCATGTCGTCCAACTCCTCGGTCGCTGTGCCGGTGTCTCCGGCTCGCTTCCGAGCGTCGCCCTTCGAGGGGGTCCCGGTCGTCGTACGGCCAGCGGCACCGCGCGTACCGCGCGGGGAGTACGCGGGGCGGGCGTGAACTGCTTCCTGCGCCGCGGCGGGTTCCAGTGCCTCAGCGACGACTTCGGGCGGCCGTCGGTGCGGCGGTGGACGGGGCCGGCGTACGAGGAAGGGAACGGTTCGCCGGCGCGGTTCGCACGCCCACCACCACCTGCTGTCAAGCGGTCGTGGGCCGCGCGAGTGGGAGCGGACCGTGCGCCGACGGCCCCTGGGCGGCGGCCGCCGGTCCGCCGGGGCCGTCCGCCGCCCCGATCCCGGAGCGGCCGGCCGCGGACGCCACCAGGCCGCCGCCCGCTCGGTGGACGACGTCCGCGGCCGGTCTCAGCCGCCGGGCTGGTCGCTGTCCTTCAACGCGCCCCAGCCGTGCCAGCGGTCGACCTCGATCCAGGCGCTGACGCGGGGACGCTCGCGGTCGGGGTAGGGCCGGCCGGTGTAACGCCGGGCGAGGAGGTCGATGTCGGCCAGGTCCTCGTCGTCGTGGATCTCGGTGACGCGGCCGATGAGGGTGACGTGGGTGTACCAGTTGTCACCGGCGAGGACGGTGAGGGTCACGCGCGGGTCGCGGCGCAGGTGCTTGAGGCGGACGCGGCCGGCGTCGAGGTTGATCAGGACACGGCCGTCCTTCCACGCGTACCAGGTGGCGGTGGAGACCGGCGCGCCGTCGGAGCGCAGGGTGGCCATCACGCACGGGTTGGGCCGGCTGAGCAGGGCGTCGGCCTCGGGGGGCAGCGGCGGCTTTGACATGACGGATACCTCCGGGGTGATCAGGTGGACGGCTCGGGGTCTTCGGTGTCGAAGCTGGCGAAGTAGGCGGCGACCATGTCCTCGTCGGCGTGGCCCAGGCCGGCGGCCCGTTCCATGCGGGCGGCGGCCGCTTCGGCCACGTCCAGGCGGACGCCGTGGGCCGTGCCGGCCTCGACGATCAGCCGGGCGTCCTTGGCGGCGGTGCCCACCGCGAACTGGGGCGGCGTGAGCCGGTTCTCCAGGACCAGGCCGGCCTTGGCGCGCAGGTACCCCATGTCGAGAGGGCCGCCCGCGACGAGGTCGAGGAAGCTCCGCGGGTCGACGTCGAGCGCCTCGGCCAGGGCCAGGGCCTCACCGGCCGCGGCGGTGACGGCGAGGACCCAGCTGTTGGCGACCAGCTTCAGCCGGGTCGCGCCGCCCTCGGCCCCGTCCTCGCCGGCCCAGACGGTGCGGGCTCCGACGGCGTCGAAGACCGGGGTCACCTTCGCCCGGCCCTCGGTGGGACCGGCGGCCAAGACGGTGAGCTTGCCCTCCTCGGCGGGCTGCCGGGTGCCCAGGACGGGGGCGTCGTAGAAGACCAGGCCGTGCTCGCGGGCGAAGGCGGCCAGTTCGGCGACGCCCTCGACGCCGGCGGTGGTGGACTGCGCCCAGACCGTGCCGGGGCGCAGGGCCGGGGCGGCCTCGCGCAGGGTGGCGAGGGTGGCGGGGCCGTCGTGGAGCACGGTCAGGACGACGTCGGCGTCCCGCACGGCCTCGGCGGGCGTGCCGGCGATGTGCGCGCCCTCGTCGGCGAGCGGTTCGGCCTTGGCCCGGGTGCGGTTCCAGGCGCGGACGGTGTGTCCGGCGCGGGCGAGGTTGCGGGCCATGGCGGCGCCCATGATGCCGGTGCCCAGGACGCTCACGGTGAGCTTGTCGGTCATTGCGTCGTCTTCCTCGTCGGTGCGGTGCGGGCGTGCTGCCCCCGACCAGCCTGCACGCCGGCAGGGCGCCTTCCCGGAAGCGGCGCGGTCAAGCATCGCGGCGCGGCCGTCGCCCCCGGGTCACCGGTCCGTCCGCCGGCGGGCGCGGCCTCGCCCCGGTGGTTCATGAGGCAAGGGCCCCGAGCGGGTCGTCCAGGACCGGCTGCCATGCCAGCTCCGCCGCTCCCACCAGGCTGTTGTGGTCCAGCGTGCACGCCAGGATCGGGACGCCGCCGCTCTGCCCCCACAGGCTGCGGTCGGCGACGACGGCGCGCAGCCGCTCCGGGTCGGCGTCCAGCAGGGTGCGGTGCAGGCCGCCGAGGATGATGCGGTCCGGATTGAGGATGTTGACCAGCCCGGCGAGTCCGAGGCCGAGGCGGTCGATGAGGGTCTCGGCGGCGGAGCGGACGCCCGGGTCGTCGTAGTGGTGGCGGACCAGGTCGACGGACTGCTGGAGCAGGGAAACCTCCGGCCCCGGCTCGCGTCCCGCCTCCGTGAGGAAGGCCAGCGGATCGGTCTCCACGTCGAGGCAGCCGCGGCCGCCGCAGTGGCAGGGACGGCCCTCGGGATGCACGGTGAGGTGCCCGACCTCCAGCGCGAGACCCGAACTGCCGCGGTGCAGACGGCCGTCGAGGACCAGCGCCCCGCCCACGCCCCGGTGGCCGGTGGCCACGCACAGCAGGTCGCGGGCGCCCCGGCCGGAGCCGTGCCGGTGCTCGGCGAGCGCGGCGAGGTTGACGTCGTTCGCGGCGAAGGCGGGTCCTTCGATACCTGCCGCGCTCACCTGCTCGGCGAAGATGTCCCGCACGGGCGCGCCCGCGGGCCAGGCCAGGTGCAGCGGGTTGAGCGCCAGGCCCTCCGGTTCGGCGACGGCGGACGGTACGGCGAGGCCCGCGCCCACGCACCGGCGCCCGGTCTCGCGCAGCAGCCCGGCGCCCGCCGTGACCACGGAGGCGAGCACCTTCGCCGGGTCGGCGTCGACGACCTCGCAGCCCGGCGCGGTGGCGACGATCCGGCCGCCCAGCCCGACCAGGGCCGCCCGGAACCCGTCGGCGTGCACCTGCGCGGCGAGGGCGACGGGGCCGTCCTCGGCGACGGACAGCTTGTGCGAGGGCCTGCCCTGCGAGCCCGCTGCCGCGCCGGGCCGGGCGTCGACGCGGATCAGCCCGAGCGCCTCCAGCTCGGCGGCGACCGCACCGGCCGTCGCCCGGGTCACTCCGAGCTCGGCGGTCAGGACGGCCCGGGTCGGCGCGCGCCCGGTGTGCACGAGCTCCAACGCGGGTCCGAGCGCCGAGCGCCCCCGGTCCAGCCGCGTCCTCGACGTGCTCCCACCCCCCGTGTGCCGGGGGTCCGCCTTTCCGCTCATGAGGGCGAGTCTCCCATGATCCGCCGGACGGCCGGGCCGAGGTGCCCGGGCCCGGAGCGTCATGATCGGGTCGCTGGTCTCCGCCTCCGGTTCCACTCCGCGCGCAGACCGCTGACCCGCAGTGTGATGTTGAGCCGTCCCGTCAGGCCGAGGCCGGGCGGGGACGTGCCCGCGTGGACCCGGGGGACGCCGTGGTAGGCGAGGCGGGACGGGCCGCCGAAGACGAAGAGGTCGCCGCTGCGCAGCTCGACGTCCGTGTAGGGCCGGGTGCGGGTCGCGGTGTTGCCGAAGCGGAAGACGCAGGTGTCGCCGAGGCTCAGCGACACCACCGGCGCGTCCGACTTCTCGTCTCCGTCGCGGTGCATGCCCATGCGGGCGTCGGCGCCGTAGAAGTTGATCAGCGCGATGTCGTAGGCCGGTGCCGGGCCGCCGAGGGTGTCGGCGACCGCGCGGCGGCCCAGTTCGCCGAGCCAGTCCGGGAACGGCTTCACCGGGGCGTCGTCCCCGTCGACGACCGTGCGGGCGTAGGCGTACGGGTACCAGTGCCAGCCCAGGCACACCTGGCGGGCGGTCATGGTGCCGCCGCCGGGGGTGCGGACCGTGCGCAGTCCCGCGGGCGGTCGGGCCCAGTCGCGGCAGGCGTCGAGCAGTTCGGACTGGGCCTGCGCGTCCAGCCAGTCCGGTACGTGCACGGCGCCGGGTGCCACCTCCGCCCGCTCTCGGGGGAACAGCTCGGCGTCCATGCCTCCATCCTGCCCGACCGGGGCTGAACTGCGGCTCGGCTAGCCTGGTCGCACGATGAACGACCGTATGACGACGCCGTGGGGCGCGCTCGCGCTGACCCGTTTCCCCGAGGACCCGCACGACCGGCTGCGCGCCTGGGACGCCTCCGACGCGTACCTGCTGAGGCATCTGGCCGCGGAGCGGGTCCCGGTGACGGGGACGGTCGTGGTCCTCGGGGACCGGTGGGGCGCCATGGTGACCGCGCTGGCGGAGCACCGGCCCGTGCAGATCACCGACTCGTACCTGACACAGGAGGCGACGCGCGCCAACCTCGCCCGGGCCGGGGTGGCACCCGGGACGGTGCGGCTGCTGACCACGCAGGATCCGCCGCCGGAGCGGATCGACGTGCTGCTGGTGCGGGTGCCGAAGAGCCTGGCGCTGCTGGAGGACCAGCTGCTGAGGCTGGCTCCGGCCGTGCACGCGGGGACGGTCGTCGTCGGGGCGGGCATGGTCAAGGAGATCCACACCTCCACGCTGCGGCTCTTCGAGCGGATCCTCGGGCCGACCCGTACGTCACTGGCCGAGAAGAAGGCCCGGCTGATCTTCTGCACGCCGGATCCGGCGCTGGAGCGGCCCGCCGGTGCGTGGCCGTACGTCTACACCCTGCCGGACGGCATCGGGGCCGTTTCGGGGCGGACCGTCGTCAACCACGCCGGCGTCTTCTGCGCGGACCGGCTGGACGTCGGCACCCGGTTCCTCCTCGGGCACCTGCCGCAGGGCCGGGGCGGGCGGGTCGTCGACCTGGGGTGCGGCAACGGCGTGGTCGGGACGGCGATGGCGCTGGCCGACCCGGGGGCCGAGGTGCTGTTCGTGGACGAGTCGTTCCAGGCGGTGGCGTCGGCGGAGGCGACGTACAAGGCGAACGCGGTGCCGCAGGACGCCGAGTTCCGGGTCGGGGACGGGCTGGCGGGTGTGCCGTCCGGGAGTGCCGACCTGGTGCTGAACAACCCGCCGTTCCACTCCCACCAGGCCACGACGGACGCCACGGCCTGGCGGATGTTCACCGGCGCCCGGCGCGTGCTGCGGCCGGGCGGCGAGCTGTGGGTGGTCGGAAACCGGCATCTGGGCTACCACGTCAAGCTGCGGAAGGTGTTCGGCAACAGCCGGCTGGTCGCCAGTGACCCGAAGTTCGTGGTGCTGAAGGCCGTCAAGCGCTAGACGGGGCGAGGGTGCCGAGGGTGCGCGTCACCGCCTGTGCCATCGCCTCCCTCGCGACGGTCAGGTAGCCGCGCGGGTCCACGGCCTCGGGGCGGTCGGCGAGGAAGTCCCGGATCGCGCCGGTCAGCGCGACGTTCAGGGCCGTGCCGACGTTGACCTTGGCGATGCCGCCCTCGACCGCCGCCGTCAGCTCACCGTCCGGGACGCCGGAGGAGCCGTGCAGGACGAGCGGCACGTCCAGCGCTGCCGACAGGCGTTTCAGCAGGGCGTGGTCGAGGCTGGCCGTGCGGGTGGTCATGGCGTGGGAGCTGCCGATGGCGACGGCCAGGGCGTCCACACCCGAGTCCGCGACGTAGGCCCGGGCCTCGTCGGGGTCGGTGCGGGCGCCGGGGGCGTGCGCGTCCAGCGGGGGCCTGCCGTTCTTGCCGCCGATCTGGCCCAGTTCGGCCTCGATCCACAGGCCTCGCGCATGGGCCAGGTCGACCGCCGCCCGGGTCGCGGCGAGGTTCTGCTCGTAGGGCAGCCGGGCGGCGTCGTACATCACGGAGCTGAAGCCGGCGTCCGCCGCCTGGTGGAGCAGGGTGTCGCTGCGCACGTGGTCGAGGTGCAGCGCGACGGGCACCGAGGCCTGTTCGGCGGCGGTGGCGGCGGCGCGGGCGAGCGGAAGCAGCCGCCCCTGGCGGAACTTCACCGCGTTCTCGCTGATCTGGACGACGACGGGGGCGGGCGCCGACTCGGCGCCCGCGATGACGGCCTCGACGTGTTCCAGGGTGATGACGTTGAACGAGGCGACGGCGCGACGGGCCGCTGCCGCACGGGTGACGAGCTCGCCGGTGGTGGTGAGGGGCACGGTGTCTCCGATGCGTCGGGGGCGGGCTTACGGGAGGATCACCGAGCGCGTCAGGTGGCGGGGGCTGTCGGGGTCCAGGCCCCGGGACGCGGCGACGGCGACCGCGAGGCGCTGGGCGCGGACGAGTTCGGCGAGCGGGTCCAGCCGCCCCTCGATCCACAACGCGCCCGTGGCCCGCACCTGTTCGGCGAGGCCGTCCGGCGCCTCCCCGAGCATCCAGGTCGCCGTGCCCCGGGTGGTGACGCTGATGGGGCCGTGCCGGTACTCCATCGCCGGACAGGCCTCCGCCCAGGACTGCGACGCCTCGCGCATCTTCAGCGCGGCCTCGTGCGCCAGTCCGACGGTCCAGCCGCGCCCGAGGAAGGTGAACTGGCGGCATTCCACGAGCCCTTCGGGCAGCGGCTCGGTCAGGGCGGTGCGGGCGTCGGCGACGGCGGTGGCGGGGTGCAGGCCGGTGTGGGCGCGCAGGAGGGTGAGGGCCGCGGTGGCGAACCGGGTCTGCACGACGGAGCGTTCGTCCGCGTCGTCGAGGACGGCGAGGGCGTCGGCGGCCTTCCTCACGGGGGTGTCGGGGGCCGCGGTGACGGCCGTGGTGGGGGTGCGGCCCTTCAGCCGGGTGAGCAGGTCGAGGACCTCGGTGGTCGTGCCGGAGCGGGTGAGGGCGACGACCCGGTCGTAGGCGCGGCCGTAGGGGAACTCCGAGGCGGCGAACGCGTCGGTCTCGCCGCGGCCCGCGCCCTCGCGCAGGGCCGCGGCGGCCTGCGCCATGAAGTACGAGGTGCCGCAGCCGACGATCGCGACCCGCTCCCCCGGCTCCGGCAGTACGGCCGCGTGCTCCGCCGCCTGCGCGGCGGCGCGCTCCCAGCATGCGGGCTGACTGGCCAGCTCGTCCTCGACGTGCGTCATGCCGCACCCCTCCGATCTGATTTTTCTTGCAAGGTATTCCCCACTTTCGAGCATCTTCAAGCATTCACCGCGGACCGGTGCGCTAGGTTGGGCCGGAGATCAGAGACGTGGAGGTGCGGATGTCGCGCGACGCCCGCTTCAAGACGCTGCTGGACCTGCTCGTCGAGCGCGGCCGGCTGGACGTCGAGGAGGCGGCCGGGGAGCTCGGGGTGTCGGCGGCGACCATCCGCCGGGACTTCGACCGGCTCGCCGAGCAGCAGATGCTGGTGCGCACCCGGGGCGGCGCGGTCGTGCACGGCGTGTCGTACGAGCTGCCGTTGCGCTACAAGACGGCTCGGCACGCCTCCGAGAAGCAGCGCATCGCCAAGGCGGTGGCGGGCCTGGTCGCGCCCGGGGAGGCGGTCGGGCTCACCGGCGGCACCACGACCACCGAGGTGGCGCGGGCCCTGGCCGTGCGGGGTGACCTGGCGTCGGGCGCGCCGGCGCTGACGGTCGTGACGAACGCGCTGAACATCGCCAACGAGCTGGCCGTACGGCCCCAGTTCAAGATCGTGCTCACCGGCGGGGTCGCGCGCGCCCAGTCGTACGAGCTGGTCGGGCCGCTCGCGGACGGGGTGCTCGCGCAGATCACCGTCGACGTGGCGGTGCTCGGCGTCGTCGCCTTCGACGTCGCGCACGGCGCGGCGGCGCACGACGAGGCCGAGGCGGCGGTCAACCGGCTGCTGTGCGAACGCGCGGAGCGGGTGGTGGTGGCCGCCGATTCCAGCAAGCTGGGGCAGCGGGCGTTCGCCCGGATCTGCGCGGCCGAGGCGGTGGACACGCTGGTCACGGACACGGCGGCCGACCAGGAGACGGTACGGCGCTTCGAGGAGGCCGGCCTGCGGGTCGTCACCGTGTGACGGCGGCCCGGAACCGGCGACTCTAAGCTGGGACTGAGACGCCTACCGGGCAGGGAGGCTGTCATGGGCGGAGCGGCTGGGGACCGGGGCGTGCCCGGTGGGGACCGGCGGTACCTGCCGATCGCGGAGCACGGGCTGATCGGCGACCTGCGCAGTGTGGCCCTCGTGGGGACGGACGGCACCATCGACTGGTACTGCTGTCCGGCCTTCGACGCGCCGAGCGTCTTCGCCTCCGTCCTGGACGCGGAGCGCGGCGGCCGTTTCGCCCTGGCGGCGGCCGTTCCGGCGCGGACCAAGCAGTTCTACTTCCCGGACACCAACGTCCTGATCACCCGCTTCTTCACCGAGGAGGGGGTCGGCGAGGTGCAGGACTTCATGCCGGTCGACGGCGACCCGGCCGAGGCCGAGCGCCACCGGCTGATCCGGCGGGTGGTGTGCGTGCGCGGCTCGATCCCGTTCCGTACGCGGGTGGCGCCCCGGTTCGACTACGGCACCCTGCCGCACACCGTGCGGTGGGCCGAGGGCACGGCGGTCTTCGACGCCGGCACGACGGCGCTCGCCCTGAACGCGACCGTGCCGCTGGACGTGGACGGGCCGGACGTGTGCGGGGAGTTCAAGCTCGCCGAGGGCGGGACGGCGGTGTTCGCGCTGGACAAGGTCGGCGGTGACGTGGCGCCCCGCCGGTGCGCGCAGCGGGAGGCGGAGGAGCAGTTCGCGGCGACCGTGGCGTACTGGCGGCGCTGGCTGTCGTCCTCCCGCTACCGGGGCCGCTGGCGGGAGATGGTGCACCGCTCGGCGCTGACGCTGAAACTGCTGACGTACGCGCCGACCGGGGCGATCGTGGCCGCCCCCACCACGAGCCTGCCGGAGCGGCTCGGCGGCGAACGCAACTGGGACTACCGCTACGTGTGGGTGCGCGACGCCGCGTTCTGCGTCTACGCCCTGCTGCGGCTGGGCTTCACCGGCGAGGCCGAGGCGTTCATGCGGTTCGTGAGCCGGCACATCACCCCGGGCGACGGCAAGCCCTCCGGACCGTTGCAGATCATGTACGGCATCGACGGGCGCACCGAGCTGCCCGAGCGGACCCTCCCCCATCTGGAGGGCCATGAAGGCTCCGCACCCGTGCGGGTCGGCAACGCGGCCGCCGACCAGCTCCAGCTCGACATCTACGGCGCCCTGATCGACTCCGTCTACCTCTACGACAAGTGGGCCCAGCCGGTCTCCAGCGACCAGTGGGACGACGTGTGCGCCCTGGTGGACTGGGTGTGCGCGCACTGGGACCAGCCCGACGAGGGCGTCTGGGAGACCCGGGGCGGCCGCAAGAACTTCCTGTACTCGCGGCTGATGTGCTGGGTGGCGACCGAGCGTGCCATCCGGATGGCCAACCGGCGCGGCCTGCCCGCCGACCTGCCCCGCTGGCGGCAGTGCCGCGACACGATCTACCGGCGGATCATGAGCAGGGGCTGGAGCGAGGAGCGCCGGGCCTTCGTCCAGCACGAGGACGGTGACGTGCTGGACGCGGCCGTGCTGATGATGCCGCTGACGAAGTTCATCGCCCCGACCGACCCGAAGTGGCTGTCGACGCTGGACGCCCTGACCGAGGAGCTGGTGTCGGACTCGCTGGTCTACCGCTACGACCCGCGCTCCAGCCCCGACGGGCTGCGCGGCGACGAGGGCACCTTCTCCATCTGCTCGTTCTGGTACGTCGAGGCCATGGTGCACGCGGGCCGGATCGACGAGGCGCGCCTGGCCTTCGAGAAGATGCTGACGTACGCCAACCACCTCGGCCTGTACGCCGAGGAGATCAGCCGCACCGGGGAGCAGCAGGGCAACTTCCCGCAGGCGTTCACGCACCTCGCCCTGATCAGCGCGGCGTTCCACCTGGACCGTGCGCTGGGCTGAGCCTCAGTGCCCGTGGCCGTCCTCCGCGCGCCCCTCGGGGGTACCCGGATCGGCCGCCGCTCCCCCGGCCCGGACCGTGAAGGCCGCCGTGTGGACCTTCCCGTCGTGCTTGAAGTCGAGGAACAGGCGGTAGGAACCGGCGCTGGGGGCCGTGGCCGTGAAGGAGACGTCCGGGCCGGGGCGGGTCGTGCCGTCGCCGGGCTCGCCGTTGGGGTGCACGTGCAGGTAGGCGAGGTCTCCGGAGCGCAGGGCGACCAGGTGGCCGTAGGCGCCGAGGTAGGGCTGGAGGTCGGTGACGGGTTGGCCGTCGCGGGAGACGCGCAGCTTCAGCTCGCCCGCCGCGCCGGGGCGCAGGGCGCCGTCGAGCCGCACCTCGTACCCGTCGGCCTCGGCCGTGGTGTCCGGCGCGGGCAGTTCCTTCGGCCGGTACGGGCCGGAGACGGCGAGGTCGGTGCCGAGGGTGAGGTTGCGGGCGTCCTCGCGCTCCGGGGTGAAGTCGGCGAAGACGCGGTAGCCGCCCGCGCGGGGCAGCTCGACCGGGGTGCTCCAGGTGCCGTCGGCGGCGCGGGTGGGGTGCAGATGACGGTAGGTGTCCAGGTCGCGTGAGGCGACGATGAGGTGGAGCTCCTTGTCGTGCTCGCGCTGGAAGGCGGTCACGGCGCGCCCCTCGGCGTCGCGGACGGTGAAGCGCAGGTCGGTGCGCTGCCCGGCGGTGACGCGGGGGGTCTGCAGGTCGAGCGTGTATCCGCCCTCGGAGATCTGCAGCCCGCCGGCCGGGGGCGTGTCGTGACCGCCGTGCCCGTCGCCCTCCGCCGGCTCCGGGGCGGGACTCGCGTGTGCGTCGCGGTGTTCCGGCGGGCTGTCGGCGACGACGGGGCCGACGCCCTGGCCGACGCCGTAGGCCGTGCCGAACGTCGCGGCCAGGGCGACGGCGAAAGTGGTGATCTTCAGTCCGGTGTTCATGACCGTCGGCTCCTTGGGGTTTCCGGGCCACCCGCTCCATGCGGGGCCTCCATGCAGTTCACCATACCCCCAGGGGGTACCAAGTCAAGCGAGAATCACACTTGCGTCGCATACCCCATGGGGGTATACATGAGGTCGGCGAGGGGATACCCCCGCCCCGTACTCCCGGATCCTGTCCGACCGCACAGAGGAGGCACCCGATGCCCGCCACCACCTACGCCGTCTCCGGAATGTCCTGCGGCCACTGCGAGGCCACGCTGACCAAGGTCATCGGTGAGCTGGACGGCGTCAGCGGTGCCGAGGTCGACCTCGGCACCGGCCGCGTCAGCGTCACCAGCGCCGCGGAGCCGGACGACGCCCTGATCGCCGAGGTCGTCGACGAGGCCGGCTACGAGCTCACGGGAAGGGCCTGAGCCATGAGTGCCAGCACGACCACCGGCACCGCCGCCGAGGTGGAACTCGCCATCGGCGGCATGACCTGCGCCTCCTGCGCGGCGCGCATCGAGAAGAAGCTCAACCGCATGGACGGGGTGACCGCCACCGTCAACTACGCCACCGAGAAGGCGAAGGTCAGCTACACCGGCGAGGTCTCCGTGGGCGACCTGATCGCCACCGTCGAGGCGACCGGCTACACCGCCCAGGAGCCCGCTCCCCCCGCCGAGGAGACCGGCTCCCCCGCCAAGAGGGACGAACTGCGGCCGCTGCGCGAGCGGTTGGTCACGGCCGTGGTGCTGGCCGTGCCCGTCGTGGCCCTGGCGATGATCCCGGCGCTGCAGTTCGAGTACTGGCAGTGGCTGTCGCTGACGCTGGCCGCGCCGGTGGCGACGTACGCGGCGTGGCCCTTCCACCGGGCCGCCTTCACCAACGCCCGGCACGGCGCGGCCACCATGGACACGCTGATCTCGGTGGGCGTCTCGGCCGCGTTCCTGTGGTCGCTGTGGGCGCTGTTCTTCGGCACCGCCGGAACGCCGGGCATGACGCACCCCTTCGAGCTGACCATCGAGCGCTCCGACGGCGCCGGGAACATCTACCTGGAGGCCGCGGCGGGCGTGACCGCCTTCATCCTGGCCGGGCGGTACTTCGAGGCCCGGGCCAAGCGGAAGGCCGGTGCGGCGCTACGGGCACTGCTGGAGCTCAGCGCGAAGGACGTCACGGTGCTGCGCGCCGACGGCCGTGAACAGACCCTGCCGGTGGCCGAGTTGACGGTCGGTGACCGCTTCCTGGTACGGCCCGGGGAGAAGATCGCCACCGACGGCACGGTCGTCGAGGGCTCCTCGGCCGTGGACGCCTCGATGCTCACCGGCGAGTCCGTGCCGGTGGAGGTGGGCGCGGGCGACCCGGTCACCGGCGCCACGATCAACGCCGGCGGACGGCTGGTCGTCCGGGCCACACGGGTCGGGGCCGACACCCAACTGGCCCGGATGGCCCGGCTGGTGGAGGACGCGCAGAACGGCAAGGCCGCCGCGCAGCGGCTCGCGGACCGGATCTCCGCCGTGTTCGTGCCGATCGTCATCGCCCTGGCGCTGGGCACGCTGGGCTTCTGGCTCGGCAACGGCGTCGGGCTCACGGCCGCCTTCACCGCCGCGGTCGCCGTCCTCGTCATCGCCTGCCCCTGCGCCCTCGGGCTCGCCACGCCGACCGCCCTGATGGTCGGCACCGGGCGGGGCGCGCAGCTCGGCATCCTCATCAAGGGCCCGGAGGTCCTGGAGTCCACACGCCGCGTCGACACCGTCGTCCTCGACAAGACCGGCACGGTCACCACCGGCCGCATGGCCCTCCTGGCCGTGCACACCGCCGACGGCACCGACGAGGCCGAAGTGCTGCGGCTGGCCGGGGCGCTGGAGCACTCCTCCGAGCACCCGATCGCCCGGGCCGTGGCCGACGGGGCCCTGGAGAAGCTGGGCACGCTGCCCACGCCGGAGGACTTCGCCAACGTGCCCGGGCTCGGCGTCCAGGGCATCGTCGAGGGGCACGCCGTGCTCGTCGGACGGGAACGGCTGCTGGGCGACTGGGCGATGGAGCTGCCGCGGGGCCTGGCCGAGGCCAGGACGGCGGCCGAGGACGCCGGGCGCACCGCCATCGCGGTCGCCTGGGACGGCGAGGCCCGCGCGGTGCTGGAGGTCGCCGACGCGGTGAAGGAGACCAGCGCGGAGGCGGTCGCGCGGCTGCGCGCCCTCGGTCTCACCCCGATCCTGCTGACCGGCGACAACGAGGCGGTGGCCCGGTCCGTCGCCCGCGAGGTGGGCATCGAGGAGGTCATCGCCGAGGTACTGCCGCAGGACAAGGTCGACGTCGTCAAGCGGCTGCAGGCCGAGGGCCGTTCGGTCGCGATGGTCGGCGACGGCGTCAACGACGCCGCGGCGCTCGCCCAGGCCGACCTGGGCCTGGCCATGGGCACCGGCACGGACGCCGCGATCGAGGCCGGCGACCTGACCCTCGTCCGGGGCGACCTGCGGGCCGCGGCCGACGCCATCCGGCTCGCCCGCCGCACCCTCGGCACCATCCGCTCCAACCTGTTCTGGGCCTTCGCCTACAACGTGGCGGCCCTGCCGCTCGCCGCGGCGGGCCTGCTCACGCCGATGATCGCCGGGGCGGCCATGGCCTTCTCGTCGGTCTTCGTCGTCGGCAACTCGCTGCGACTGCGCACCTTCCGGGCGCTGGACTGACCCGAACGGTCAGGAGGGCCGCCGGGTGGGCGCCGTCATCGCGACGGGACCTCCCGCCCGGCGGCCGCTCGGGCCCGGCCCGCCCGCCCCCGTTCCGCGGCGGCGGCCCGGATGCCCACGCCTTCGCGCGTACGCAGGGTCCGGCCACGGTCCGCCGGGGTGGCCGTCCCTCGGCTGGGCACTCGGGAGGTACCGGCCCGTGGGGGCACCGAGTGTGCGCCCGGCGCGAGCCGGTACCGTGCTGAGGAAGGCCACTGCGGGGAGAAGCACATGACCGATCCGAGGATCACAGACGCCGAAGCCCTCCGTCCGCCGCCCGCGGACGAGACGTCCGCGGGCGCGCGCGGCGGGCTCCTGTCCGCCGTGTTCGGCGATCTCAGGGCCGTGGACGGCGCGCTGTACGCGGCGGTCGCCGCCACCCCGACCCCCACCCTCGACCGGACGCTGCGCCATCTGTCCCACGCGGCCGACCACTCGAAGATCTCCTTCGCCATCGCCGCCGCCCTGGCGCTCGCCGGCAAGCGTCCGCGCAGGGCGGCGCTCGCCGGGGTCGGGGCGATCGCCGTGGCCTCGGCGTCCGCCAACCTCCTCGGCAAGCGCCTGGTGCGCCGGGCCCGGCCGGACCGGGAGGCCGCCCGGGTCACGGTGGACCGGCACGTCCCGATGCCCACGTCGGCCTCGTTCCCCTCCGGACACACGGCCTCGGCGGTCGCGTTCGCCACGGCCGTCGGCGTGGTCCTGCCCCCGGCCGCGGTGCCGCTCGGCGCGCTGGCGAGTGCCGTCGGCTACTCCCGCGTCCACACCGGCGTCCACTACCCGGGCGACGTGGCCGCGGGTGCGGTCCTCGGCATCGCGAGCGCCGCGGCGGCCCTGGCGGCGGCAGCGGCCACGCCCTCCGCCCGCGCCCAGGCCCTCCTCGCCACGGCCCGGTCGTGGCCGCGCATCACGATCGGCGGACCGGAGGGCGGCTGAGCGGCGGTCAGCCGCGGCCACCCGGCACCGGTGCGGCGGCCGACGCGCGGAACCCCTTCGTCCTGTGCCCGGGATGCCGGAGTGACTGAGGTGCCCTCCTCTCACCGGAGTGTCGGCTGAGCCCTCTCGGAGCCTGCCTTCGGGCCACCCCAGGACACCTCACGGATGCGGCAGCGTGGTGCCCGGCAGCACGTACTCGTCGCGGCGTCCGCACCTGCCGAAGCCGCCGAGCCGGGCGGGTGCGGCCTCGTGGGCGGTGGCCTCGGCGAGGTGGCCGGGGTCGCCGGCGGCCAGGGCGTCGCGCTGGGCGCCGGTGCGTTCCGCGTCGGCGAGGGCGCCGATGCGCCACAGCTCGCGCCGGGCGGGCACCCGGGCGGGCACCCGGGCGGGCACCCGGTCGCGCACCCGGTCGCGCACCAGGCGCGCGGCGGGCCGCTGGAACTCCCGGTACGGGGCCGTGTCACCGGCGACGAGCGCCTCGCGCAGAGCGAGGTAGCCCTCGACGGCGAGGTCCCGCCGGCGCCGGGCGGGCGCGGCCGTCTCGGGTCCCGTGCCGGGCGGCAGGGCCGCGGCGGCGGCGTACCGCTCCGGGTCGGCGAGCACCTCGGGCGGGAAGGTGAAGACGGCGTCCCCGGCCTCGGGAAGGCCGCCGTTCTGCACCAGCACGGTGACGCGCAGATCGCCGCGCACCATGGGGGCGACCTGGTCACCTGGCGGCGCGCGGAAGGCGTCGAGGCGCTGCCGGTCCACGTCGACGGCGGCCACCAGGTCCACCCGGTCGGAGTGGGCCCGCAGCGCGGATGACCGCCGCTGACGATGGCTCCGGAGCCCAGGACGGCCACGCGGCGGCCGGCGGGGGACAAGGACATGCGGCGCTCGTCGGACGGCCGGCGGACACACGCTTGGACAGGGCTTGTGCTCGGGAAGCGATCCCAGGCGCGGGAGATTGTCCGGACCACCCCCCTGCCGGCCCGCACCAGGTCCGTCCGCGCACCCTCCCGGCTTGGGGCGGGGTTCCCGGTGGCCGCCCCTGCCACGGACAACGGCGTTCCCCCGGGTCCGGAGGGGTTTCCCCACCGGCGAGCGGCCGCCGTCCGGAGTGGTCGGGCGGAGGACCCGCCGGATGACGCGACGGAGCCCGGACCGATCGAGGTCCGGGCTCCGTCCCGCGCGTGGCCGTCAGGGCCGGCGTGCTCGGATCAGGACTCGACGATCTTGCGCACGTTGTCCACCGAGCCGCAGCCCGCCTCCAGGTGACGCTCACGCTCCTGGACGAACGCCAGACCCAGTTCCTCGCGCCGCTCCATGGCCACGTTCTCCCGCGCGCCGTTGAGGATCGTGCGCTCCTCCTCGTCGGCGTGGTGGGT
The DNA here is from genome assembly GCF_042746715.1 of Streptomyces sp. NPDC058741. Classification (NCBI taxonomy): domain Bacteria; kingdom Bacillati; phylum Actinomycetota; class Actinomycetes; order Kitasatosporales; family Streptomycetaceae; genus Streptomyces; species Streptomyces sp. NPDC058741. The sequence goes on from NZ_JBHYQH010000046.1 coordinate 49,897, forward strand.
CACGGCCTGCACGAGCTCCTCGAGCTTTTCGTCCCACGCGTCGGAGCCGACCTCCTCGACCTCGAGGAGCTCCAGGAGGGCCTGGTTGCCCTCGTCGTGCTCGTGCTCGCCGTGCTCGACCTCTTCGTCGTCGATGCCCTTGTACCGCTTGAGGGCCGGGTAGACCTTGGACTCCTCGGCCAGCGCGTGCGCGATCAGCAGGTCCGCGAACTCCCGCAGCGCGGTGGCCCGGTCCGCCTCGACGCTGCGCATCTGCCGGAAGAGGTCTTCCATGCGCCGGTGGTCCTTGAGGATGAGCTCTACGACGTCGTTGGTTTCGGCCATGGGACGGGAACGCCTTTCGTACGGAAGAACCGGGTCACTGTCGTCTACCCCATTCCTGGCGCTTTGTGCGCCCTTGCCGGATGAGGGGCGGTGTACCGCGCCCGTCTACCAGCGGTACCAGCGACCCTTGCGGCCGCCGCTGTCCGCGCTGCGCAGCACGAAGCCGAGCAGCCACAGGACCAGCACGATCACCGCGATCCACCACAGGGCCTTGAGGGCGAAGCCGGCGCCGAACAGGATCAGGGCCAGCAGCAGGACGAGAAGCAAGGGAACCATGGTCATCAACCTCCGCTGTCCCTGATGCCCGGCCGTCCGGCGAACACACAGTCGAATTCGTGGGTTTCTCCGGTGGTCCGGCGGGCATGCGGATCGGTTCCGCCGCGCGGTCGCCACCGAGGGGTGACGGGGTCCGCCGGTCGCCCTTCCGGCGACCGCAAAGACCAGAACCTCCGTTGGTTCCGCAAGCGAGACAGCGCGTGGGCACCGGGGCAGCATGTGGCCCACTTCACCCTCCCCCACAGGGCCTTCATCTCCCCGCAACGACGTACCTACAGGTGGTGGCATTCGTGCGCCTGCGCACTCCCCTCGCCCTGCTCGGGGCCGCCGTGCTCGTGCTCGTCGGACCGCCGCTGCTGACCACCGGCAGCGGCACCGAGACCGGCACTCAGATCCCGGGCCTGCGCTTCATGGTCCCCAACACGCCCGGCGGCGGCTACGACATCACGGCCAGGACGGCCGCGAAGAACGCCGAGGACGCCGGACTGACCCACAGCATCGAGGTGTTCAACCTGCCCGGCGCGGGCGGCACCGTGGGACTGAGCCGGCTGGTCAGCGAGCACGGCAACGGCAAGCTCGCCATGTCCATGGGCCTCGGGGTCGTGGGCGCCGTCCGCTCCAACGACGCGCCGAAGACGCTCGGCGACACCACGCCGATCGCCCGGCTCACCGAGGAGCAGGACGTGGTGGTGGTCGCGAAGGACTCCCCGTACCGGACGATCGGCGACCTGATCGGCGCCTGGAGGAAGGACCCGGGCAAGCTGCCGGTGGGCGGCGGCTCCTCGCCCGGAGGACCGGACCACCTCGCCCCGATGCTGATGGCACGGGCCGCGGGCATATCCCCCAGGCAGGTCAACTACATCCCCTTCGACGGGGGCGGCGAGCTGCTCGCCTCCATCCTCGGCAACAAGGTCGCCTTCGGCGTGTCCGGCGTCGGCGAGTACCTCGACCAGATCAAGGCGGGCGAGCTGCGGCTCCTCGCGGTCACCGGCCCCGAGCGGGTCGACGGTCTGGACGCGCCCACGCTGCGGGAGGCGGGGTACGACGTGAACTTCACCAACTGGCGCGGCATCGTCGCCCCGCCCGGCCTGAACGACGGCGAGCGGGACAAGCTCGTGCGGCTGGTTCAGGAGCTGCACGACTCGGAGGAGTGGCGCACGTCCCTGCGGAAGAACGGCTGGGACGACGCCTTCCTGACCGGTGAGGAGTTCGGCGCCTTCCTCGACTCCGAGGACAAGCGCGTGGTGTCGGTGCTGAAGGAGCTGGGACTGTGACGGCGCAGACCACCGACACTCCTCCCGCGCGGCGCCGTGAACGCCGCCCGTGGCTGCGGGAGCACTCCGAGCTCGGCGTGTGCGCGCTGCTGCTGGTGCTGGGCGTGCTCGTCCTGACCGACGCGCTCACCATGGACGTCGACATCGCCCAGCGCGGCCCGGTCGGCCCCAGGACCGTGCCGGTCGTCGTCGGCGCCGGACTGCTCGTGATCGCCGCCCTGCTCGCGGTGGACGTGCTGCGCGGCGGCCGGGGCCAGGCCGAGGGCAGTGAGGACGTCGACCTGTCCGAGCCGGCCGACTTCCGCACGGTGCTGCTGCTCGCCGGGGTGTTCCTCGGCGCGGCCGTCCTGATCGAACCGCTCGGTTTCCCCGTCGCGGGCGCGCTGCTGTTCTGGGGCGCGGCGTACGCGCTCGGCAGCCGCAGGACCGACCGCGATCCGCTCATCGCGGCCGGGCTGTCCCTGGTGACCTACACCGTCTTCAACAACCTGCTCGGAGTGCCCCTGCCCGGCGGTCCGCTGATGGGAGTGCTGTGACATGGACGCCCTGACCTCCCTGATGGACGGCTTCGGCACGGCCCTCACCCCCGTCAATCTGCTGTGGGCCGCGATCGGGGTGCTGCTCGGCACGGCGATCGGAGTGCTGCCCGGCATCGGCCCGGCCATGGCCGTCGCGCTGCTGCTGCCGGTGACGTACGGGCTCGACCCGATCGGCGCGTTCATCATGTTCGCCGGCATCTACTACGGGGCGATGTTCGGCGGCTCGACCACCTCGATCCTGCTCAACACACCAGGGGAGAGCGCGGCGGTGGTGGCGGCCATGGAGGGCAACCCCATGGCCAAGTCCGGGCGCGGCGCGCAGGCTCTCGCGGCGGCCGCGATCGGTCACTTCGCGGGCGGTCTGATCGGCACGGTCCTGCTGGTGGCCCTCGCGCCGACGGTCGCCGAGCTGGCCGTGGACATCGGTGCGCCGGACTATTTCGCCATCATGGTGCTGGCGTTCATCGCGGTGACGTCGGTGCTGGGTTCGTCCCGCATCCGGGGCCTCGCCTCCCTCCTGATCGGCCTGACCCTCGGTCTGGTGGGGCTCGACCAGATGACCGGTCAGCAGCGCCTGACGTTCGGCTCGCTCCAGCTCGCCGACGGCATCGACGTCGTCATCGTCGCGGTCGGCCTCTTCGCGATCGGTGAGGCCCTCTGGGTGGCGGCGCACCTGCGGCGCAGGCCGCCCGAGCCGATCCCGGTGGGGCGTCCGTGGCTGGGGCGCGGGGACGTGAACCGGACGTGGAAGTCGTGGCTGCGCGGCCCGTTCATCGGTTTCCCGTTCGGCGCGATCCCGGCGGGCGGCGCGGAGATCCCGACCTTCCTGTCGTACGTGGCGGAGAAGCGCCTGTCGAAGCACAGGGACGAGTGGGGCAAGGGGGCCATCGAGGGCGTGGCGGGGCCGGAGTCGGCGGCGTCGGCCTCGGCGGCGGGCACGCTGGTCTCGATGCTGACGCTGGGGCTGCCGACCACGGCGGTCGCGGCCGTGATGCTGGCGGCCTTCCAGCAGTACGGCATCCAGCCCGGCCCGCTGCTGTTCGAGCGCGAACCGGACCTGGTGTGGGGCCTGATCGCCTCGCTGTTCATCGGCATGGTGCTGCTGCTCGCGCTCAACCTGCCGCTGGCGCCGGTGTGGGCGAAGCTGCTGCGCGTCCCGCGGCCGTACCTGTACGCCGGGATCATGTTCTTCGCGGCGGTCGGCGCCTACGCGGTGGGCGGCGAGGTGATCGACCTGGTGATCCTGCTGGTGATCGGCCTGATCGGCTTCGGCATGCGCCGCTACGGCCTCCCGGTGCTGCCGGCCGTCATCGGTGTGATCCTCGGCCCGAACGCCGAGCAGCAGCTGCGGCGCGCCCTGCAGATCAGCGACGGCAGCGTCACGGGCCTGGTGAACACGCCGTTCGCGGTGACCGTGTACGCGGTCATCGTGCTGCTGCTGGCCTGGCCGCTGCTGAGGAGGGCAGTGGCCCGGAGCCGCGCCGGGACCTGACCGCCTTGGCGGGCGGCACCCGCTCCCGGGTGC
>NZ_JBHYQH010000047.1:0-52417 GCF_042746715.1 Streptomyces sp. NPDC058741
TTTTTTTATACCCCACCGCCCAACCCCGGCCTACACATGGGGGGGGGGGGGGGCCCCCCCCCCGGGGGGGGGGGCCCCCCCCCCCGGGGGGCGCCCCCCCTCTCCCGTGTCCCGGGCCGTCACGCCCAGGTGATCAGGCGCTTCGGCTGCTCCAGGACCGCCGCCACGTCGGCCAGCACCTTCGAGCCCAGCTCGCCGTCGACCAGGCGGTGGTCGAACGACAGGGCCAGCGTGGTGACCTGACGGGGCTTCACCTTGCCCTTGTGGACCCACGGCTGCGGCTTGATCGCACCGACCGCGAGGATCGCGGACTCGCCGGGGTTGAGGATCGGCGTGCCCGTGTCGACACCGAAGACGCCGACGTTGGTGATCGTCACCGTGCCGCCCTGCATGGCCGCCGGGGACGTCCTGCCGTCCTTGGCCGTCGCCACCAGCTCGCCCAGCGACCGCGCCAGCCGCGGCAGCGTCTGGGCGTGGGCGTCCTTGATGTTCGGCACGATCAGACCGCGCGGGGTCGCCGCCGCGATGCCCAGGTTCACGTAGTGCTTGACCACGATCTCCTGCGCCGCCTCGTCCCAGGAGGCGTTGACCTCCGGGTTGCGCTTGATCGCGACGAGCAGGGCCTTGGCGATCAGCAGGAGGGGGTTCACGCGCAGACCCGCGAACTCCTCGTCCTCCTTCAGCTCCGCGACCAGCTTCATCGTGCGCGTCACGTCGACCGTCACGAACTCCGTGACGTGCGGCGCGGTGAACTTCGAGCCCACCATCGCCGCGGCCGTCGCCTTGCGGACGCCCTTGATCGGGATGCGGGTCTCCCGCGCCGCGTCGTACGACGCCGGGGCCGGGGTGGCCGCCGGGGCGGGGGCCGGCGCCGGCTCGGACGCGCGGGTGGCGGCGGCCACGGCCGCGTGCACGTCCTCGCGCGTGATGATCCCGTCCGGGCCGGTCGGGGTCACCGTCGTCAGGTCGACGCCCAGGTCCTTGGCGAGCTTGCGGACCGGGGGCTTGGCCAGCGGACGCTCCGCACCGGACGGGGCCTGCGCGGGCACGGCCGGTGCCGCCGGGACGGCCGGGGCGGCCGGGGCGGCCGGGGCCGCCGGGGCCGCCGGGGCCGCCGGGACGGCCGGGGCCACCGGGGCCACCGGGGCCACCGGGGCGGCCGGGGCCGGAGCCGCGGGCGCGCGGCCGTTCAGCTCGGTCTGGATCACCGTCGAGGCCGGCTGGACCGGGACCTCCGGGCCCTTGCGGGGGCGGCGGCGGGTGGACGAGGTCGCCACCCCGTAGCCGACCAGGACCGGCTGGCGGCCCGAGCCCTCGGCCTTGGGCTCCTCGGCGGGCTGAGCGGCGGCGGGCCGAGCCGCGAGCTGCTCGGCGGCGGGCGCGGGCGCGGCACCGCCGCTCACGTCCACCGCGATGATCGCCGTGCCCACGTCGACCGTGGTGCCCTCCGGGAAGTGCAGGTCCCGGACCACGCCGTCGTACGGGATGGGCAGCTCGACGGCCGCCTTCGCCGTCTCGACCTCGCACACCACCTGGCCGTCGGTGACCGTGTCACCGGGCTGGACGTACCACTTGAGGATCTCGGCCTCGGTGAGTCCCTCGCCCACGTCGGGCATCTTGAACTCGCGCACGGACGCTTCCGTCATCGTCGTCACGACCCTCTCCTCAGTACGCCAGCGAGCGGTCGACGGCATCCAGCACCCGGTCCAGGTTGGGCAGGTACTCCTCCTCCAGGCGGGCCGGCGGGTACGGCGCGTGGTAGCCGCCGACGCGGAGCACCGGGGCCTCCAGGTGGTAGAAGCAGCGCTCCGTGATCCGGGCGGCGATCTCCGCGCCCGAGCCGAAGAACACCGGCGCCTCGTGGACCACGACCAGGCGGCGGGTCTTCTCCACCGAGGCCCGGATCGCGTCGAAGTCCACCGGGGAGACCGAGCGCAGGTCCAGCACCTCCAGGTTCTTGCCCTCCTCGGCGGCCGCGGCGGCGGCCTCCTGGCAGAGCTTCACCATCGGGCCGTAGGCGGCCAGCGTCAGGTCGGTACCCTCGCGGACCACCTGGGCCTTGTGCAGCGGGCCCGGGATCGCCTCGGTGTTGACCTCGCCCTTGTCCCAGTAGCGGCGCTTGGGCTCGAAGAAGATCACCGGATCGTCGCTCTGGATGGCCTGCTGCATCATCCAGTACGCGTCCGACGCGTTCGACGGGCTGACGATCTTCAGGCCCGCCACGTGCGCGAAGAGCGCCTCGGGGGACTCCGAGTGGTGCTCCACGGCGCCGATGCCGCCGCCGTAGGGGATGCGCACCACGACCGGCATCTTGACCTTGCCCAGCGAGCGGGCGTGCATCTTCGCCAGCTGCGTGACGATCTGGTCGTAGGCCGGGAAGACGAAGCCGTCGAACTGGATCTCCACCACCGGGCGGTAGCCGCGCAGGGCCAGGCCGATCGCGGTGCCGACGATGCCCGACTCGGCGAGCGGGGTGTCGATGACGCGGCTCTCGCCGAAGTCCTTCTGCAGGCCGTCCGTCACCCGGAAGACGCCGCCGAGCTTGCCGACGTCCTCGCCCATGATCAGGACCTTGGGGTCGGACTCCAGGGCGCGGCGCAGCGACTCGTTGATCGCCTTGGCCAGTGCCATCCTGTCGGCCATCTCAGTTGCCCCCCTCGTCGGCGAACGACGCCTGGTACGCGGCGAACTGGGCGCGCTCCTCGTCGACCAGCGCGTGTCCATCCGCGTAGACGTTCTCGAAGATCGCGAAGTGGTCCGGGTCAGGCATGGCGCGGACCACCTCGCGCACGCGTTTGCCCAACGCCTCGGACTCGGTCTCCAGTTCCGAGAAGAATCCCCCGTCCGCGTGGTTCGACGCTTCGAGGTACCGGCGCAGCCGCAGGATCGGGTCCTTGGCCTCCCAGGCCTGGCGCTCCTCGTCGCCACGGTAGCGGGTGGGGTCGTCGGAGGTGGTGTGGGCGCCCATGCGGTAGGTGAACGCCTCGACGAGGGTGGGGCCCTCGCCGCCGCGGGCCCGCTCCAGGGCCCAGCGGGTGACCGCGAGGCAGCCGAGCACGTCGTTGCCGTCGACCCGGACGCCCGGGAAGCCGAAGCCCTGGGCGCGCTGGTAGATCGGGACGCGGGACTGCTTCTCGGTGGGCTCGGAGATGGCCCACTGGTTGTTCTGGCAGAAGAACACGACCGGGGCGTTGTAGACCGCGGAGAAGGTGAACGACTCGGCCACGTCGCCCTGGCTGGAGGCGCCGTCGCCGAAGTAGGCGATCACCGCGCTGTCCGCGCCGTCCTTGGCGACGCCCATCGCGTAGCCGGTGGCGTGCAGCGTCTGGGAGCCGATGACGATCGTGTAGAGGTGGAAGTTGTTGCCGTTGGGGTCCCAGCCTCCGTTGTTCACGCCGCGGAACATGCCGAGCAGGTTGGTCGGGTCGACCCCGCGGCACCACGCGACGCCGTGCTCGCGGTAGGTGGGGAAGACGTAGTCGTCGTCGCGCAGGGCGCGGCCGGAGCCGATCTGGGCGGCCTCCTGACCGAGCAGCGAGGCCCACAGGCCCAGCTCGCCCTGGCGCTGCAGGGCGGTGGCCTCGGCGTCGAAGCGGCGGGTGAGCACCATGTCGCGGTAGAGGCCGCGGAGCTCTTCCGGGGTCACACCGGCGACGTACCTGTCGTACTCGGCGTTCTTGACGCGCTTGCCCTCGGGCGTCAGCAGCTGCACGAGCTGGGGCTCGGTGCCCTTCGCGCCGGCGTCCTTCTTGGCGGTGGTGCGGGTGGTGCGCTTGGTGCCGGTGGTGCCGGCCTTGCTTCCGGCGCTGCGTCGCGGTGTGCGCGCGGCAGTGCTCTCCACGGTCACGTGTGCTCCTCCGTCGGTCCGGCCCCCGGGGTTGCCGGTGGGCCAGTGCGGCTCACCTGTTTCGACCACCGGGCACGGGGTGGGTGCCACTCGGCCGGGAACAGGCGTGACAGGTGCCCCGGCGAGCGCCCTGCAAAAAGCACGTTACCCAGTGCGCCACATTTCTGTGAAACCCTACCTGACCTGCGATTTTGCTTGGATATCCAAGTAAATCGGGAAGGCGTCGAAGGGGCCCTGGTCACAGCCTTGCAGGAGGCCGGAGCACCCGCACGTTAACCCGGTGACCCAGGTCACGGGAAGAGTCCACGTGTGGGCGCGGCGAAACGGCACGCGCGCGTGGGCCCGTCGCCGGGTCCCACGCGCGCGGGGATGGTGCGTTCTGTCCGGCCGGGTCAGCCGCCGCCCCCGGCCCCGGGGCCGCCGATGACGCCGGTCGTGGTGCCCGCGTCGGCGCCGCCCGCGTCGCCCGTCGGCGTCTCCGGGGGAGTGGGCTCCTGCGACGGCTCCTCGGTCGGCTGCTCGGTCGTCGGCTCGCTCGACGGCTCGCCCGTGGGCGACTGGGGAGCGCTCTGCGACGGCGTGTAGGACGGCTTGTACGACGGCGTCCAGTTGCCGTTGCCGTTCCCGGTGCCGGTCCCGTCGTCCGTGGCCGTGTCGGTCGGCTCCTCGGTCTCGTCGTCGCTCGGCGTCTCGCTGGGCTTCTTCTCCTCGGCCGTCTGCGAGGTCGTCGGCTTCTGGTCCTTGCCGGGGCCTTCCTTGTCACCGCCGGTGGTCTGCAGCGCCAGGGCGACGCCCGCGGCGACCGCGATCACCGCGAGCACCGCGAGGATCCACAGCTTGCCGCGTCCGCTGCCCCTGTTGCCCTGGCCCTCGAAGCCGCCGTCGTCCCCGCCGCCGTACCCGGCGGGCAGGATCGGCGAGGGGATCCGCGCGGTGCCGGAGGAGTCGCCGGGATGGCCCATCACGGCGGTCTGGGCGAAGCCGCCCGACGGGGTGTGCCGGCCCTCGTGCATGCCGACCGGGCCGGTGTTCCAGGTGCCGGTGTGGCCGCCCTGGTCGTAGAGCATCTGCAGCCCGTACTGGACCAGTCCGCGCATCTCCTCGGCCGTCTGGAAGCGGTCGTCGGGCTCCTTGGCGAGGGAGCGCATCACCAGGCCGTCCAGCTCCGGCGGGCAGGCGTCGGAGGTCTCGGACGGCGGGGTGGGGATGTCCTGGACGTGCTGGTAGACCACCGACAGCGGGGTCTCGCCGGTGAACGGCGGGCGCAGCGAGAGCAGCTCGTAGAGCAGGCAGCCCGTGGCGTACAGGTCGGAGCGGTGGTCGACGGCCTTGCCGAGGGCCTGCTCCGGGGAGAGGTACTGCGGGGTGCCCATGACCATGCCGGTCTGCGTCATCGTCGTGGACGCCCCGTGCAGGGCGCGGGCGATGCCGAAGTCCATCACCTTCACGGCGCCGTTGTGCGTGATGATGACGTTGGCGGGCTTGATGTCGCGGTGCACGATGCCGTGCTGGTGCGAGTAGGCGAGCGCCTCCAGGACGCCCGAGACGATGATCAGCGCCTGCTCGGGGCCGGGCGCCTCGGCGTTCAGCAGCAGGTCGCGGATGGTGCGGCCCTCGACCAGCTCCATGACGATGTACGGCACGGACTGGCCGCCGACGACGTCCTCGCCGGAGTCGTACACGGCGACGATGGCGTGGTGGTTGAGGCCGGCCACGGACTGGGCCTCACGGGTGAAACGCGCCTTGGACACCGGGTCCTCGGCGAGGTCGGAGCGGAGCAGCTTGACCGCCACGGTGCGTCCGAGACGGACGTCCTCGGCCGCGAACACCTCGGCCATGCCGCCCCGGCCGAGTCTGTGGGTCAGCCGGTACCGGCCGTCCCCGACCAGCCCGCCGTTACCCCAGGACTCCGGCGCGTCCGACATGCCGCCGCCAGTCGCCTCGGGTTCGGACGGGCCCTGAGCGCGCTGCTGCTGTGCCATCAGTCCTCGCCGTCGTTTCTGCCCGCGGTGCGCGCGGTGTTGTTACGGTCTCCGTCGGCCACGCTACAGCCTTCGCGCAAGCCTCCGGTCCGCGACGGGTGGCCAGGACCGGCACGAGACGGACCGGCCATGAAACCTTCACCCCGCACCGTCGTGCACATTCCGTGTACCGGTGGCACTCCCGCTGTAACGCTTCCGCGACGCTTCTTTCGCGTACGGTCACGGAACGGGCACCGAGCTTGACGTGTCGGTGCCCTGGGGCAGACTTGGCCGGGAATAACGGTTTCGATCAACGGCGGATCAGCGAAGTCGGCGGCGTCTGCGGAGGCCACGGGGGACGGGGAACATGAGCCAGGACGGCGCACAGGGCCGGTACACGGGGCGGGCGCTCGCCGGTGGCCGCTATCAGCTGCGTGATCTCCTCGGCCAGGGCGGCATGGCCTCGGTGCACCTCGCGTACGACAGCGTGCTCGACCGCCAGGTCGCCATCAAGACCCTGCACACGGAGCTCGGGCGGGAGCAGGCCTTCCGCGAGCGCTTCCGCCGCGAGGCGCAGTCCGTGGCCAAGCTCACGCACACCAACATCGTGTCGGTCTTCGACACCGGCGAGGACACCGTCGACGGCATGACGACGCCGTACATCGTCATGGAGTTCGTCGAGGGCCGCCCGCTCGGCTCGGTGCTCGACGAGGACGTGCGCGCGCAGGGCGCGATGCCCGCCGACAAGGCGCTGAGGATCACCGCCGACGTGCTGGCCGCGCTGGAGATCAGCCACGAGATGGGCCTGGTCCACCGCGACATCAAGCCGGGCAACGTGATGATGACCAAGCGCGGCGTGGTCAAGGTCATGGACTTCGGCATCGCCCGCGCCATGCAGTCCGGCGTCACGTCGATGACGCAGACCGGCATGGTCGTCGGCACCCCCCAGTACCTCTCGCCCGAGCAGGCCCTCGGCCGCGGCGTGGACGCCCGGTCCGACCTGTACTCGGTCGGCATCATGCTCTTCCAGCTGGTCACCGGGCGGCTGCCGTTCGACGCGGACTCGCCGCTGGCCATCGCGTACGCGCACGTCCAGGAGGAGCCGCCGGTTCCGTCCTCGATCAACCGCGCGCTGCCGCCGGCCCTCGACGCGCTGATCGCCCGTGCGCTGAAGAAGAACCCGAACGAGCGCTTCCCCAGCGCCGAGGCCATGCGGGACGAGTGCCTGCGGGTGGCGGCGTCCTTCCAGGCCGCGCCGCCCAGCATCGTCCCGGGCACGCCGACGCCGAGCGGCGCGGGCGTCGGCTCGGCCGTGTTCCCGCCGGTCGACCAGGCGACCCCGGCGCCCTCGGGCCAGGTCCAGACGCCCTACCAGCCGGCCCCGCCGCCGAACCCGTACGGCACGCCCGCCCCCGCGCCGGCCTACGGCTACCCGCAGCAGGGCGGCTACCAGACGCAGTCCCCGACCGCCTACTCCCCGCAGCACGGCCCGTCGACGCCGCCGCCGTACACCATCACGCCCCAGAACGGGTCCGCGCAGGGCGGCGGCCGGAACAACCGGCCGGTGATCATCGGCTCGATCGTCGTGTCCGTCCTCGCGGTCGGCGGTCTCGTCACGGCGCTGCTGCTCGGCGGCGGCAGCGAGGACGACAAGGGCGACGGCGGCAGCAGCCCGAGCGCGTCGGCCTCGGCGGAGAAGAAGCCGGGCTACCGCGGCCCGGACACCACGAAGACGATCGACACCGAGGAGTGCACGGAGCCGCGGGAGTCGTACAACGACCCGGACAAGATCCAGATCCCGGACTTCAAGTTCAAGAACATCAAGTCGGTCAAGGCCTGTCTGCAGGCGGCCGGCTGGCAGGTGACCACCAAGGACGTCGACGAGAACACCTACGGCGACGGCACGGTCATGAACCAGTTCCCCTCCGCCGACACGGACGTCGATCCCGAGGACATGCCCAAGATCGAGCTCAGCGTCTCCACGGGCAATCCGCCGTCCTGACGCCCCGGCGGTCGAGCGAAGCGGGGAAGGGCCCGGCAGCCTCGGCTGCCGGGCCCTTCCGGTGAGCGTTCCCGGAACAGGGCACGTCTACAGGTACGGGCCGCCCGAACGGCCGCCCGGGTGCTGCTCGTCGAGGCCCTCGTGGCCGACGCCCGGCGGGAGGGCGCGGCGCATCTGCTCCAACTGGGCACGGGCCGCCATCTGCTGGGCGAACAGCGTGGTCTGGATCCCGTGGAACAGCCCCTCCAGCCAGCCGACCAACTGGGCCTGCGCGATCCGCAGCTCCGCGTCGCTCGGGGTGGTCTCGTCCGTGAACGGCAGGGAGAGCCGCTCCAGTTCCTCGACCAGCTCCGGCGCCAGACCGTCCTCCAGCTCCTTCACCGAGCTGGCGTGGATCTCCTTGAGCCGGACCCGACTGGCCTCGTCGAGAGGAGCCGCGCGCACTTCCTCCAGAAGCTGCTTGATCATGCTGCCGATCCGCATGACCTTCGCGGGCTGCTCCACCTGCTCCGTGATCGGGGTCTCGCGGGCGTCCTCGTCTCCGCCGCCACCGCCGCCACCGCCGCTGAGCGCCATGCCGTCCTGGCCGACGACCAAGATCTGCGGGTTCTCCTGCGAGCGTTCGTTCCTCGGCATCTCCATGCGGCCATTCTCTCGCACGACTGCACCTCACCTCCCTGGTGCCCCCACGCGAAGCAGATCCACCGCGCTGGAGGGGACGCGTCCCTCAGGCCCCGCCCTGCCGGATACGGATTCCTTCTGTCGGCCGTATCGGGAATGCCGGAGGAGCGGGGCGGTGTGAGGCTGATGGCCTCGACTTGACCGAACGTGCCGATGCCGCCCTACCGGGCACGGCGGGAAGGGGTCACCCCCGTGACTCCATGGCTACGCGCACTGCGGGCGACAGGACTGGTGGTCGCCCTGGGGGCGGGTGCGGTCGTCTCACCGGTCGGGACCGCGCGGTCCCACGCCGTCGTCCCTCCTCGCGTGGAGGAGTCCGGGGCAGCGGAGGGTGCGGCCCTCGTCCCGGGGGCGCCGTCGGCCGCGACGACGCCGCCGGCCCCGGCGCCGCCTTCGCTGCCGGGGCCGGTGCCGGTCCTGGTGCCGCCTTCGCTGCCGGGGCCGGTGCCGGTCCTGGTGCCGCCTTCATCGGGAGCGGTGCCGACGGCCCTGCGGCCTCCGGCCGCCTCGCGGACCCCGCAGACCCGGCCCGCGCCCTCCGTCCCGGCGGCCCGGCCGGGGCGGGCGGCGCCTTCGGCCGTGTCGGCCGCTTCGGCCGCGGCGGTGTCCTCCGCCGTCGCGGACCCGTCCCGCCCGGGGGCGTCCTCCCGGCCCGGCAAGCCCTCACGGGCCGGGAGCAGGGCGGGCGAGGGCCGGGAGCGGCCCGGGCGAGCGGAGGACGTCGAGGAGGAAGAGGAGGATGAGGAGGATGAGGAGGAAGAGCAGGCCACCGCCGACAGCCCGGAACCCGACACCTCCGAGGAGGCCTTCCCCGACCCCGCCGATCCGACCGATCAGCCCGTACGGGAAGCCGCCGCCGCCCGGGCCGACCGCCCCGCCGGCCCGGTCCTGCGCATCCTGCCCCTGGGCAGCGGCCTGGTCCTGATCGGCGTGGGCCTGGGCCTCGCGTTCGTGGCGCTGCGGTTGCGGCGGGTCTAGGAAAGGGGCAGGGGCGGGGCGAGCCGTCGGGACGGACGAGCCCCGGCCGGGGGTGCAGCGCCCCGGCGGGGCGAGCCCCGGCCCGCTCGGAGCGCCCCGGCGGGACGAGCCCCGGCCCGCTCGGAGCGTCCCGGCGGGACGAGCCCCGGCCCCCGGTGTCAGGGTCCGGGGGCGATCAGGAGCACCTTGCCCACATGGCCGCTCTCCTCCAGGACGCGGTGGGCCGCGGACGCGTCCCGCATCGGGATCTCGCGGTCGACGACCGGGCGGAGGTGGCCGCCGGGGAACAGGGGCCAGACGTGTTCGCGGACGGCCGCGACGATCGCCGCCTTCTCCTCCGGAGGCCGGGCCCGCAGGGACGTCGCGCTGATGGCGGCGCGCTTGGCGAGCAGGGCGCCGATGTTCAGCTCGCCCCTCACACCGCCCTGCATGCCGATGATGGCGAGACGGCCGTTGACGGCGAGGGTCTCGACGTTGCGCTCCAGGTACTTCGCACCCATGTTGTCGAGGATGACGTCGGCCCCGGCGCCACCCGTCGCCTTGCGCACCTCCGCGACGAAGTCCTGCTCGCGGTAGTTGACCAGGATGTCGGCGCCCAGCTCGGCGCACCGGTCGAGCTTCTCCCTGGTGCCGGCGGTGACGGCGACCCGTGCGCCGACGGCCCTGGCGAGCTGGATGGCCATCGTGCCGATGCCGCTGGAGCCGCCGTGCACGAGCAGCGTCTCGCCGGGGCGCAGATGGGCGATCATGAAGACGTTCGACCAGACCGTGCAGGCCACCTCGGGCAGTGCCGCCGCCTCCTTCAGGCCGACGCCCTCGGGCACGGGCAGCAGCTGTCCGGCCGGGACGGCCACCTTCTCGGCGTAACCGCCGCCGGAGAGCAGCGCGCACACCTCGTCGCCCACGTTCCAGCCGGAGACACCGGTGCCCACCTCGGCGACCCGGCCGGAGCATTCGAGGCCGGGGTAGGGGGAGGTGCCGGGGGGCGGGTCGTAGAAGCCCTGCCGCTGCAGGATGTCGGCCCGGTTGACGGCCCCGGCCGTCACCTCGACCAGGACCTCGCCCTCGCCGGGCACCGGATCGGGGACCTCGTCCCAGACCAGCGCCTCAGGCCCTCCAGGTTCGCCAATCGTGATCGCATGCATGACACGGACCGTACCCCTCGGTCCCCGGGCGAAGTCCCCTCCGTCTCCGGGAGGGCACCCGCCTCGTGCACCGGCCCGGCGAACCACGGTCGCTCGCCCGGCCCGGCGAACAACCGGGTGCGGGGCCGATGAGTTTGCGCGGCGGTGAAGGTCTTCTCCTGCGTACACCCGTGCACGGAAGGATCCGAAGCATGAGCACGCAAACGTCCGGCCTGGCGATCGAGACCGCGGGGCTGGTGAAGACGTTCGGCGAGACCCGGGCCGTCGACGGAGTGGACCTGTCCGTACCCGCGGGCACGGTCTACGGCGTCCTCGGCCCGAACGGCGCCGGCAAGACCACCACCGTGAAGATGCTCGCCACTTTGCTGCGGCCGGACGGGGGCGAGGCGCACGTCTTCGGCCACGACATCGTCCGCGAGGCCGACGAGGTGCGCGGCCGGGTGAGCCTCACCGGCCAGTACGCGTCGGTCGACGAGGACCTCACCGGCACCGAGAACCTGGTCCTGCTGGGCCGTCTCCTCGGCCACCACAAGCGGGCCGCCCGGGATCGCGCCGCCCAGCTGCTGGAGGCCTTCGGGCTGACGGAGGCGGCCGGGAAGCAGGTCAAGCACTACTCGGGCGGCATGCGGCGCCGCCTCGACATCGCCGCCTCCATCCTCAACACCCCCGACCTGCTGTTCCTGGACGAGCCGACGACCGGCCTGGACCCGCGCAGCCGCAACCAGGTGTGGGAGATCGTGCGGGCGGTGGTCACCCAGGGCACCACCGTGCTGCTGACCACGCAGTACCTGGACGAGGCCGACCAGCTGGCGTCCCGGATCGCCGTCATCGACCGCGGGCGGGTGATCGCCGAGGGCACCAAGGGCGAGCTGAAGTCGTCGGTCGGCGCCGGATCCGTGCATCTGCGGCTGCGCGACCCCGGCCGGCGCGACCTCGCGGCGGACCTCCTGCGCCGGGCCCTGAACGCGCAGGTGCAACTGGAACCCGACCCGGTGGCCCTGACCTCCCGCCTCGGTGTGGCGGCCGGCGACGACTCCGCAGCCGAACAGGCCTCCCGCGCCCTGGGCGAGCTGGCCCGGGCCGGGATCACCGTCGACAACTTCTCGCTGGGCCAGCCCAGCCTGGACGAGGTGTTCCTCGCCCTCACCGGCCACGACACGCACGACTCCTCCGACCGCTCCGACGACCGGAAGGACGAGGTAGCGGCATGAGCACCGCGACGACCACCGAGAGCAAGGAACTCGCCCCGGTCCGCACCGAGGCCCTCGCCGCGCTGCTCGTGGCCGGGGAGCGGCCGCCGCGGCCCAGCGCCTGGTCGGCGTCGATGACCTTCGGCTGGCGGGCCATCCTCAAGATCAAGCACGTGCCGGAGCAGCTCTTCGACGTCACGGCGTTCCCGATCATGATGGTGCTCATGTACACGTACCTCTTCGGTGGGGCGCTGGCCGGCTCGCCGGAGGAGTACATCCAGTTCCTGCTGCCGGGCATCCTCGTGATGTCGGTCGTGATGATCACGATGTACACGGGCGTCTCGGTCAACACCGACATCGAGAAGGGCGTCTTCGACCGGTTCCGCAGCCTGCCGATCTGGCGGCCGTCGACGATGGTCGGTTATCTGCTCGGCGACGCCCTGCGGTACACGATCGCGTCGGTGGTGATGCTGACCGTCGGCATCGTCCTCGGCTACCGGCCGGACGGCGGGGCCGCCGGTGTACTGGCCGGCATCGCCCTGCTGGTGCTGTTCTCGTTCGCCTTCTCGTGGATCTGGACGATGTTCGGGCTCCTGCTGCGCACGGAGAAGTCGGTGATGGGCGTCAGCATGATGGTGATCTTCCCGCTGACCTTCCTGTCCAACGTGTTCGTCGACCCGGCGACCATGCCGGGCTGGCTGCAGGTGTTCGTCAACAACAGCCCCGTCACGCACCTGGCGTCGGCGGTGCGCGGCCTGATGGGCGGTGACTGGCCGGCGGACGAGGTCGCCTGGTCGCTGGGCTGGGCCGGGCTGTTCGTGCTGGTCTTCGGGCCGGTCACGATGCGGCTGTACAACCGCAAGTAGGCCCGGACACGTCACCGGCCGCCGCGCACCCGGGGGGATGCGTGGCGGCCGGGTCGTTCTCCCTGCCGGTCCGTCCGGTCAGTTGTGGGGCAACGGGCGGATGTCGGGCGCGACCCGGGTCGCCGGCGTCTTGCGCACGATGGTGATGAGCCGGTCCGTCAGCTCCAGCCTGCCGACGGTGGGATCGTCGTAACCGAGCACCCGATGACCGCGTATGACACTCACCACCAGGTCGGCGACCTCACGCGGCGTCTTGCCCACCTCGGCCTTGACGACGGGCCGTTCCACGATGTCGAGGCCGCTGCCCTGATGGATGAGGTCCTCCATCACCATGCCGGCGGACGGGCTGAGGACGGACAGGCCGAGCAGTCGCCCGGCGGCGCTCGCGCTGGTGATGACCGCGTCGGCCCCGGACTGCTTGAGCAGCGGCGCGTTCTCCTCTTCCCGCACCGCGGTCACGATCTTCGCCCCGCGGTTGAGCTGCCGGGCCGTCAGTGTCACCAGGACCGCCGTGTCGTCGCGCTGGGTGGCGATGATGATCTGGCGCGCCCGGTGCACCTCGGCCCGCTTGAGCACCTCGCTGCGGGTGGCGTCCCCGACGATGCCCGCGTACCCCTCGGCGGTCGCGGCGTCGACGACCTTGGAACTGGGATCGACCACGACGACCTGTTCCTTCTTCAGGCCCGTGGCGCAGACGGTCCGGATCGCCGATCGGCCCTTCGTGCCGAAGCCGACGACGACGGTGTGATCGCGCAAGGTGGACCTCCAGCGGGTCAGCCGCCACTCCTCCCGGGTGCGTTCGGTGAGGGCTTCGAGGGTGGTGCCGACCAGGATGATCAGGAACAGCACGCGCAGCGGCGTGATGACGAGGATGTTCGTGAGGCGGGCGCTGTCGCTCGCCGGCGTGATGTCACCGTAACCCGTGGTGGAGAGGGTGACGGTCGCGTAGTAGAAGGCGTCGAGCAGGGTGATGCCGCCGCCGGCGTTGTCGTTGTAGCCGTCCCGGTCGGCATAGACGATCAGCGCGGTGACGACGAGCACCACCAGGGCGATGGAGAGCCGCTTGCCGACCTGGCGGATCGGGTGCTCCACCACTTTCCTCGGGAGTTTCACCCGATGGATCACCAGATGCTCGTCCGCCTGGCGGGCGATGGCGTCCTGGCCCGGAAGTTTCACGTGAAACACACCCCGATTCCTGCGGACGCCCAGGGCAGGTCGAACAGCTCCGCCTCCTGCCCCGGACGCGAGCCGCCGGGAGGTACGACGGCCAGCGCGTCGGCCGCGGCGATGCCACGCAGCATGGCCGGGCCGTTGTAGTAGAGCGGCAGGGCCCGGTCGCCACGCAGGACGACCGGGACCAGCCGGGTGTCGTGCGGGTGCCCCTGTACGGCCTCCCGAAGCGGGAGGGTGTACGGCTCCGGGGCGGGCCGGGCCGCGAGGATCCGCAGCAGCGGTTCGGCGAGCGTCAGCAGCCCGGAGACGGCGGCGAGCGGGTTGCCCGGCAGTCCGACGAGGTGCTGGGCCTCACCGGTGCGGGCCAGCAGCATGGGGTGGCCGGGGCGCACCGCGACACCGTCGACGAGGAGTTGCGCGCCGAGGCGGCGCAGGGTGGGGTGGAGGTGGTCGACGGGGCCCGCTGCGGTGCCGCCGGTGGTGACGAGGACGTCGGCCTCGGAGGTGCCGATCGCCTCGTGCAGGGCGCCGGCGTCGTCACGGACGCGTCGTACGGCGGTGACCTCGGCGCCCAGTGCCCGCAGCCAGGGCGGGAGCATCGGGCCGAGCGCGTCGCGGATCAGCCCGTCGTGCGGCAGCCCCTCGGTGAGCAGCTCGTCGCCGAGGACGAGGACGTCCACGCGGGGGCGGGGGACGGCGGTGACGGTGTCGTAGCCGGCCGCGGCGGCGAGCCCGAGGACGGCCGGGGTGACGACGGTGCCGACCGCGAGGAGCTGGTCGCCGGTGCGGCACTCCTGGCCGCGGGGGCGGATGTCCTGGCCTGGGACGACCTCCCGGGTCGCGTACAGGCGGCCCTTGTCGCCGGTGCGGCCGTGCTCGCTGCGCAGCACGGCGGTGGTGTCCGGGGGGACGCGGGCGCCGGTGGCGATCCGGACCGCCTCGCCGTCGGCGAGGGGCGCCGGCGCGGCGTGCCCGGCCAGGACGTCCTCGTCCCGTACGGCCCAGGGGGCGGGCCCGGCGACCGCCCAGCCGTCCATCGCGGAGGTGTCGAAGGAGGGGAGGTCGGTGAGGGCGTCGAGCGGGACGGCCAGGGTGAGGCCGAGTGCGGCGTGCAGAGGCACCGAGACGGGGGCGCGGCGGGCGGCCCGGGCGATGCCGCGGGCGGCGCGTTCGGCGCGGTCACGGGCCTCCGGCCAGGAGGTGGCGCGGTGCCGGGAACCGGGTGCGGGGCCGGCGGGGCGGGCCCCGTCCGGGGCGGGGGAGCCGCCGGGCGGGTCGCCGAGGGTGCTGTCGTCGCTGTTCCTCACGAGGGCGAGCACCTCCTCCACGTCGAGGTCCTCGGCGTCCTCGCCCGTGCGGCTGCCGGGCGGGGTCATCCGGCGTCCGGGCGGGTGTCGGGGGTCGCGTCGGGGGCCACGTCGCCCTGGGCGGGCGCGGCCTCCGGGGCGTTCTCCCGTGCCCAGCGGGCGGCGAGGGCCGCGGCCTTGCGGGCGGCCTCGGCCACCGCCTCGGGGCCGCCGCCCGCCTGTGCGGCCGCGTAGCCGACGAGGAAGGTGGTCAGCGGCGCCGCGGGCCGGGCCACCCCGTGGGCGGCGTCGCGGGCGAGGTCGAGCAGGCCGCGGGTGTCGACCTCGAGGTCGATCCCCAGTTCGTCCTTGACGGCGGAAATCCATTCATCCAACACGTGCCCATGCTCCCTGATGCGTGCCCTGGCGGTGGCGATGTCGTCCCAGGTGTCGCAGTCGAAGGACGCGACGGGGTCCGGGACGCGGACGAGGTTCAGCTCGGCGACGAGACGCCGGAGGGGCAGACCGTCCAGACCGCCGTGCCGGCCGGCGAGCAGCGCGCACACCGCGTGCAGGCGCGGCGCGCGGTACGCGGCCACCAGCGGCTGGTCGCGGCCCCCGGGGTCGGTGAGCAGCACACCGTCGGCGCCGCTGGTGCGCAACGCCTCCAGGAGCCGGGCGACGGTCCGCTCCCGCAGGAACGGCAGGTCGGCGGAGAGCACCACGAGGTGGTCCGCGGTGGTGTGCCGCAGCCCGGCGGCGAGCGCGGCGAGCGGGCCGCCGCCGGGCGGGACCTCGCGGGCCCAGGTCACGGGCCGCGCGGTCTCCCGCGGCGCGGCGACGACGACGGTCGTGCGCGCGCCCTCGCAGGCGGCGAGCACGCGGTCGAGCAGGGCGCGGCCGCCCACGCGCACCGCGGGCTTGTCGGCACCGCCGAGCCGCCGGGCGGCACCGCCGGCGAGCACGACGGCGTCGTACGCGGCGGGGTCCGGCCGCTCGGCGGGGCCGGCGCCCGGTGCACCGGGGGGCTCGTAGGCGGTCACCCCCCCGAGTATGCGTGCCGCCCGCGATCACACGGAACGCGGGGGAAGCGACGCGACCACGGGCAGCCGCTCGCGGGAGGACCGGATCACAGCGTCCGCAGCAGCACCGCCGGCTGTTCCACGCAGTCCGCGACGTACCGCAGGAAGCCGCCGGCCACGCCGCCGTCGCACACCCGGTGGTCGAAGGTGAGCGAGAGCTGGACCACCTGCCGCACCGCCAGCTCACCCTCGTACACCCACGGCCTGGGGACGATGCGGCCGACGCCGAGCATCGCGGCCTCGGGGTGGTTGATGATCGGGGTGGAGCCGTCCACGCCGAACACGCCGTAGTTGTTGAGCGTGAAGGTGCCGCCGGTCAGGTCCGCCGGGGTCAGCGCCCCTGCCCGGCCCGCCTCCGTGAGCCGGGCGAACTCGGCCGTCAGCGACTCGGCGTCGCGCGCGTGCGCGTCCCGGACGACCGGGACGACGAGCCCCCGGTCGGTCTGGGCGGCGAAGCCCAGATGCACGTGGTCGAACCGGACGATCTCCCCGGCCTCCGCGTCCACCGTGGAGTTGAGCTCGGGGAAGCGGGCCAGCGCCGCCGTGCAGATCCGGGCCAGCAGGGCCAGGAGCGAGATCCTCGGTCCCCCGGCCGCGTTCATCGCCGCCCGCGCCCGCATCAGCTCCGTGGCGTCCGCGTCGACCCAGCAGGTGGCGTCCGGGATCTCGCGGCGGCTGCGCGCCAGCTTGTCGGCGACGGCGCCGCGGACGCCCTTGAGCGGCGTACGGATCTCGCCGGGGGCCGTGGTCGCGGCGGGCCGGGCCGCCGGTGCGGGGGACGGGGCGCGTCGGGGAGCCTGCCGGGTGCCCTGGCCGGCCGCGCGCAGGGCGTACTCGACGTCCGCGCGCAGGATCAGGCCGTCGGGGCCGGAGCCGGTCAGCTCACGCAGGTCGAGGCCGTTCTGCCGGGCCAGGCGGCGCACCAGGGGAGAGATCACCGGGACGGGCCCGTCCTCGGCCCGGGGTGCCGCGGGCTGCGGTTCCACGGCCGCGGGGGCGGCGGCTCGCGGGCCGGCCGTCCCCGCGAGGCCGGATCGGCCGTTCACCGCGCTCGCGGCACCGTCGGCCCGGCCGTCGACCGTGCCGGGCGTACCGGCCGCCGGCTGTCCGCGCTTGACCCGGCGTCGCCGCGCCGGTGCCTCGGACGTGCCGTAACCGACCAGGACGTTGCCCGAGCCCTCGGTCTCGCCGCCGTCGGCCCCGGACTCGGCGCCCGGCGCCGCCTGCTCGCCCACCGCGACCGTGATCAGCGGCGCGCCGACGGGCAGCTCCGTGCCCTCCTCGCCGAAGCGGGCCGTGACCACACCGCCGTAGGGACAGGGGACCTCGACCATCGCCTTGGCCGTCTCGACCTCGACGACCGGCTGGTCGATGGCGACGACGTCACCGACCTCGACCAGCCAGCGCACGATCTCCGCCTCGGTCAGCCCCTCACCGAGGTCGGGCAGCTTGAACTCCAGCACCTGTGCCATCAGCCCTCGGCCTCCCACTGCAGACGCCCCACGGCGTCCAGGATCCGGTCCACGCCGGGCAGGTGGTGGCGCTCCAGCATCGGCGGCGGATACGGGACGTCGAACCCGGCCACCCGCAGCACCGGCGCCTCCAGATGGTGGAAGCAGCGCTCCGTGACCCGGGCCGCGATCTCCCCGCCCGGGCCCCCGAAGGAGCCCGACTCGTGGACGACGACCGCGCGTCCCGTCCGCCGCACCGAGGCGCACACCGTCTCGTCGTCGAACGGCACCAGGGAGCGCAGGTCGACGACTTCGAGGTCCCAGCCCTCGGCCCGGGCCGCCTCGGCCGCCTCCATGCAGACGGGCACGGACGGCCCGTACGTGATGAGGGTGGCGCTGCGGCCGGTGCGGCGCACCACCGCGCGGCCGATCGGCTCGACGGGCGCGGGCTCCTCGGGGTTCCAGGAGTCCTTCGACCAGTACAGCCGCTTGGGCTCCAGGAAGACGACCGGGTCGTCGGAGGCGATGGAGGCGCGCAGCAGCCCGTAGGCGTCGGCGACGGTCGCGGGCGTGACGACATGGAGCCCCGGAGTCGCCATGTAGTACGCCTCGGAGGAGTCGCTGTGGTGCTCGACGCCGCCGATGCCGCCACCGTAGGGGACGCGGATGGTGATCGGCAGGGGCATCGCGCCGCGGGTGCGGTTGCGCATGCGGGAGACGTGCGAGATGAGCTGCTCGAACGCCGGGTAGGCGAAGGCGTCGAACTGCATCTCGACGACCGGGCGCAGGCCGTACATGGCCATGCCGACGGCGGTGCCGAGGATGCCCGCCTCGGCGAGCGGGGTGTCGGTGCAGCGGTCCTCGCCGAACTCCTCGGCGAGTCCGTCGGTGACGCGGAAGACGCCGCCCAGGGTGCCGACGTCCTCGCCCATGACGTGCACGGCGGGGTCGGCGGCCATCGCGTCGCGCAGTGCGCGCGTGAGGGCCTGGGCCATGGTGGCCGGCTTGACGGCGACGGTGGTCATCGGTGCGTGCCCCTCTCCGGCTCGGCCTCGGCCTCCAGCTCGGCCCGCAGCTGCTCCCGCTGCTCGCGCAGCTGGGGCGTGGGCTCGGCGTAGACATGGGTGAACAGGTCCATCGGGTCCAGGACCGGGTCCTGGTTCATCTGCTCGCGCAGGGCGGCGGCCATCGTCTCGGCGTCCTGGCGGGCGGCCTCGATGCAGGCCTCGTCGAGCAGGTCGCGTGCGGTCAGCTCGCGCTCCAGCAGCCGGATCGGGTCGTGCTCGCGCCAGGTCTCGACCTCGGCGTCGCCGCGGTAGCGGGTGGCGTCGTCGGCGTTGGTGTGGGCGTCCATGCGGTAGGTGATCGCCTCGACGAGGGTGGGGCCGCCGCCCGCGCGGGCGTGCGCCACGGCGCCGGAGAGGACCTCGTGCACGGCGGCGGCGTCGTTGCCGTCGACCAGGCGGCCGGGCATGCCGTAGCCGACGGCCTTGTGGGCCAGCGACGGGGCCGCGGTCTGTTTGGCGAGCGGCACGGAGATCGCGAAGCCGTTGTTCTGCACCAGGAAGACCACCGGGGCCTGCCAGACGGCGGCGAAGTTCAGCGCCTCGTGGAAGTCCCCCTCGCTGGTGCCGCCGTCGCCGACCATGGCCAGCGCGACCACGTCGTCGCCCTTGAGGCGGGCGGCGTGCGCCAGGCCCACGGCGTGCGGCAGCTGGGTGGCGAGCGGGGTGGACAGGGGGGCGACCCGGTGCTCGCGCGGGTCGTAGCCGGTGTGCCAGTCGCCGCGCAGCAGCGTCAGCGCCTCGACGGGGTCCACGCCCCGGGCCACGACCGCGAGCGTGTCGCGGTAGCTCGGGAAGAGCCAGTCGCGCTCCTCCAGGGCCAGGGCGGCGGCGATCTCGCACGCCTCCTGGCCGGTGGTGGAGGGGTAGACGGCCAGGCGGCCCTGCTTGGTCAGCGCGGTGGCCTGCGCGTTGTAGCGGCGACCGCGCACCAGCTGGGCGTACAGCGTCCGCAGCAGCTCCGGGTCGGCCTTCGCGGCGGCCTCGGTGCCGAGGACGCGGTACGGCTCCGCGTCGGGCAGCAGCGGCGCGGGGTCGGTTCGGGGCTGCCAGGCGGGCGGCGGGGTCGGCCGGTACGCGCCCCGCTGCTCCATGACCGTCATGACGGCACCTCCTCGTGGGAGCGGCTACGGAGGCGGGTCGGCTGTGACCCGCCTCACCTACCGATTGTTCGGTCGTCGGCGCATTTTGGCTACGGGTGGCCCCCGGCTGTGGACAAACGGTTCTCCACACCCTGAGATGGACGCAGTACGTCCATGGCGGGGAGGGTGGCGCGGGTGGCATCTGAACAAATGGCCGACAGCCAGGACGACGCCGGTACGCTGCCGCCGCCCCGGCCGCTGGACGCCATCGACGAGGACATCCTGCGCATGCTGCAGGCGGACGGCCGCGCCTCGATACGGTCGGTCGCCGAGCGGGTCCATGTCTCGCGCGCGAACGCCTACGCCCGCATCAACCGGCTCGTCGAGGACGGCGTCATCCGCGGCTTCGGCGCCCGCGTCAACCACCAGCGGGCAGGTCAGGGGACGTCCGCGTACGTCACCCTGCAGATCGTGCAGAACTCCTGGCGCACGGTCCGCGAACAGCTCAGACAGCTGCCCGGCGCATCCCACATCGCCCTGGTGGGCGGGGACTTCGACGTGCTGCTGCTGGTGCACGTGTCGGACAACCGCGCGCTGCGCGAGCTGGTCCTGACCCGGCTCCAGGCGATCCCGGAGGTCCTCAGCACGCGCACGCTGCTGGTGTTCGAGGAGGAGGACCTGGAGCCGCAGGGCTGACTCAGGCGCTCTTCCGGAGGCCTCCGAAGGCCAGTTGCACCACCGCGTCGGCCACCTCGCGCTCGTTCATGCCGCGGCCGTCCGGGCGGTACCACTCGACGATCGAGTTGATCATGCCGAAGACCAGCCGGGTCACCAGCCTGCCCTCTATGTCGCCGCGCACGTCGCCCTCGGCGGCCGCGGCCTTCAGCAGGCCGGTGACCCGGTGGTCGAAGTCGCGGCGCCGGTCCAGCGCCCACCGCTCGGTGCCGGTGTTGCCGCGCACCCGCAGCAGCAGCGTCACGTAGGGCAGTTCGGCTATGAGCACCTCGACCATGCGCCGCACGACGTACTCCAGCCGCTCGGCGGCGCGCCCCACGCGCGCGTGCTCCTCGTCGAGGATCCCGAACAGGCCGTCCAGCGCCCGGCTCACGGCCCGGTGCAGCAACTCCTCCTTGCCGGTGACGTGGTGGTAGATCGAGGACTTGGAGATGCCGGCCGCCTTGGAGAGGTGCTCCATGGAGGTGCCGTCGTAGCCGCGCTCGTTGAACACCTGGACGGCGACGGACAGCAGCGTGTCCGGCGTGTACGTGTCGCGCTTGGCGGTGGTCATGGGGCGGTGCCCTCCCGCGGGTCGGAGGCGTGGGCGTGGCGGTACAGCGCGAGGGACGGCGCGTAGCGCCCGGAGGGGTCGCGCAGGTGCAGGTCGTCCAGGAGGGCGTAGGCCCAGGAGCGGCCGAGCCGGCGGCTCCACTCGAAGGGGCCGAGCGGGTAGTTCACGCCGAGGCGCATCGCGGTGTCGACGTCCTCCTCGGTGGCGACGCCCTTGGCGACCGCGTCGTGCGCGAGGTCGATGATCCGCGCGACCGTGCGGGCGACGATCATGCCCGGCACGTCGCCGATCACGCTGACCTTCTTGCCGAGCGCCTGGAAGAGGCCGACGGCCTCGGCGAGGGTCTGCGGGGCGGTGTCCTGGGAGGCGGACAGGGCGATCCGGGTCGCCCTGCGGTAGTCCAGGGCGAGATCGAAGTAGACGACGTCCCGGAACTCCACGGAGGTCTGCCCGTCGGCGAGGGCCAGCTGTCCGCCGCTCGGCAGCACCAGGCGGGTGCCGTCGTCCTCGTCCTCCTCGTGGACCTCGATGCCCGCCTCGCGGATCAGCGCGAGCAGCTCGCCGGCCGGCCCCAGGTCGCCCTCGGCGACGACATGGGCGGGCGGCTGCCGCGGCTCCGCCGTGTCCGGCTCGGGGCGCTCGGCGCCGTCCCCGTGGTCGTACCAGCCCTGGCCGGTCTTGCGGCCCAGCCGGCCGGACTCGACCAGGCGGCGCTGGGCGAGGGACGGGCTGAAGCGCACGTCCTGGAAGAAGGACTCCCAGACCGACCGCGTGACGGACTCGTTCACGTCCTGGCCGATCAGGTCGGTCAGCTCGAACGCGCCCATCCTGAAGCCGCCCGACTCGCGCAGCACGGCGTCGACGGTGGCCGGGTCGGCGCCCTGCGCCTCGTACACCGCGAAGGCCTCGGCGTAGAAAGGCCGGGCGATGCGGTTGACGATGAAGCCGGGGGTGTCCGCGCAGGCGACCGGCGCCTTGCCCCAGGCGCGGGCGGTCTCGTACGCGCGCGTGGCGTACGTGACGTCGGTGGCGAAGCCGGAGACGACCTCGACCAGCGGCAGCAGCGGTGCCGGGTTGAAGAAGTGCAGTCCGACGAAGCGGCCGGGGGAGCGCAGGGCGCCGCCGATGGCCGTGACGGAGAGCGAGGAGGTGTTGGTGGCGAGCAGGCAGTCGCCGTCGACGACGTCCTCCAGCGCCCGGAACAGCTCCTGCTTGACGTCCAGCCGCTCCAGGACCGCCTCGACGACCAGGGCGCAGTCGGCGAGCTCGGCGAGGGTCTCGGCGGGCAGCAGCCGGGCCCGGGCGGCGTCGCGGTCGGAGGCGCTGAGCCGCTCCTTCTCGACGAGCCGGTCCAGCCGGGCCCCGATCGCGTCGGCCGCCTGGCGGGCCCGGCCCGCGAGGGCGTCGTACAGCCGTACCGGATGGCCCGCGACCAGCGCGACCTGGGCGATTCCCTGGCCCATGGTGCCGGTGCCGACGACGGCCACGGGGCTGCTGAGGTCGAGTGCTGTCATGTGCGCGATCCTCCCGCACGGGGTTTTCCACAGATGCGGCGGACCCCCTTGAACCGACCGATCGTTCGGTTACTCTAGCTCTGTCCGAGTGTTCCTGCCCAGGTTTCCGCCCAGGTCATGAACTCTACGAGGAGTTCTTGAGACGAGGAGATGGTCACCCATGACCGCCGCACTCTCGGCGCACGAGCTGATCGCCCGGCACCGGTCCACCCTCGACCAGGCGCTGGAAGCGATCCGCACGCGCGCCTACTGGTCCCCGCACCCCGAGCACCCGAAGGCCTACGGGGAGCACGGCAGCCTGGACGCGGCGGCGGGCAAGACCGCCTTCGACGCGCTGCTCGGCACCCGCATGGCCCTCGGCCAGCCGGGCACGGACGACTGGGTGGGCGGTGAGACCTCCCCGTACGGCATCGACCTGAACGTGACGTACCCGCACGTGGACCTCGACGTGCTGCTGCCCGCCATGAAGGCCGGGCAGCGGGCCTGGCGGGACGCCGGCGCGGAGCAGCGCGCGGTGGTCTGCCTGGAGATCCTCAAGCGCATCAGCGACCGGACGCACGAGTTCGCGCACGCGGTCATGCACACCTCCGGCCAGGCGTTCATGATGGCGTTCCAGGCGGGCGGCCCGCACGCGCAGGACCGCGGCCTGGAGGCGGTGGCGTACGCGTACGTGGAGCAGGTGCGCACGCCGGACACGGCGGAGTGGACCAAGCCCCAGGGCAAGCGCGACCCGCTGGCGATGACCAAGCAGTTCACGCCGGTCCCCCGCGGCATCGCCCTGATGATCGGCTGCAACACCTTCCCGACGTGGAACGGCTACCCGGGCCTGTTCGCATCCCTCGCCACGGGCAACGCCGTGCTGGTCAAGCCCCACCCGCGCGCGGTGCTGCCGCTCGCCCTCACCGTGCGGGTCGCACGCGAGGTGCTCGCGGAGGCCGGCTTCGACCCGAACCTGGTCGCGCTGGCCGCCGAGCGGCCCGGCGAGGGCATCGCCAAGACGCTCGCGCTGCGCCCCGAGATCCGGATCATCGACTACACGGGCTCGACGGAGTTCGGCGACTGGCTGGAGGCCAACGCCCGCCAGGCGCAGGTCTACACGGAGAAGGCCGGCGTCAACACGGTCGTCGTGCACTCCACGTCCGACTACAGGGGCATGCTCTCCAACCTGGCGTTCTCGCTGTCCCTCTACAGCGGCCAGATGTGCACGACCCCGCAGAACCTGCTGATCCCGCGCGAGGGCGTCTCCACCGACCAGGGCCCCAAGTCCTACGACGAGGTCGTCGCCGACCTCGCCCGGGCCGTGGACGGGCTGCTGGGCGACGACGCCCGGGCCAACGCCCTGCTGGGCGCGATCGTCAACCCGGACGTGAAGGCCCGGCTGGAGGCCGCCGCGGGACTGGGCGAAGTCGCCCTGGCCTCCCGCGAGATCACCAACCCGGACTTCCCCCGCGCGGTCGTGCGCACGCCGGTGATCGTGAAGCTGGACGGTGCGAAGCCGGACGCCGAGGCCGCGTACATGAGCGAGTGCTTCGGTCCGGTGTCCTTCGCCGTCTCCGTCGACTCGGCGGCGGACGCGGTGGAGCTGCTGCGGCGCACCATCCGGGAGAAGGGCGCGATGACCGTCGGGGCGTACACGACCGACGCCGAGGTCGAGCAGGACGTGCAGGAGGTCTGCCTGGAGGAGGCGGCCCAGCTGTCGCTGAACCTGACGGGCGGGGTGTACGTGAACCAGACCGCGGCGTTCTCCGACTTCCACGGCTCGGGCGGCAACCCGGCGGCCAGTGCGGCGCTGTGCGACGGGGCCTTCGTCGCCAACCGGTTCCGGGTCGTCGAGGTGCGCCGGGAGGGCTAGGAGCCCGGGGTGCGGGTCGCCGTGCGGCCGCGGGTCGTCCGTGGCTGTTCGCGCGGTTCCCCGCGCCCCTGACGGGGCGTTCCGCAGCTCCAGTGGTACAGGGTCATGGCCACACTGGTCGCCAGGTTGTAGCTGGAGACCTGCGGGCGCATCGGGAGCGACAGCAGGTGGTCGGCCCTGTCCCGCAGCGGGGCCGACAGGCCCGTGCGCTCGGAGCCGAAGGCGAGGACGGCGTCGTCCGGGAGCCCGACGGCCCGGAGGTCGTCGCCCTCCGGATCCAGGGCGAAGACGGGGCCCGGCGGCAGGTCGGGCACGTCCAGCCGTTCCACGGCGGTGGCGAAGTGCAGGCCGGCACCGCCCCGTACGACCGTGGGGTGCCAGGGGTCGAGCGTCCCGGTGGTCACCACGCCGGTCACCCCGAAACCGGCGGCCAGGCGGATCACCGCCCCCGCGTTGCCGAGGTTGCGCGGGTGGTCGAGCACCACGACCGGGGCGGTACGGGGCGTGTGCCCCAGCCGGGCCAGGTTCGACTCGCGCGACGGGCGCACGGCCAGCGCGGCCACGGCGGTGGGGTGCGGGCGCGGCACGAGCGAGGCGTACGTCGCGTGCGGGACCTCCGTCAGGAGCGCGGCCAGCCCGTCGCGCAGGTCCGGGGCCAGTTCCCCGGCCAGGGCGAGGGCGGCCTGCCGGTCCGCGGTGACCGCCACCGGCACCTCGGCGCCGAAGCGCAGCGCGTGCTTGAGGGCGTGGAAGCCGTCGAGCAGGACGGCGTCACCGGCGAGCCGGTGCCAGACGGTGACGGGGTCGGTCATGCACCGAAGCCTACGTGCGTGTCCCGCGGACTCTCGTGGGTGCGCTGCCCGGGCAGCGGGACGGGCCGGGCGCGGCGCAGGACGCGGTCACGCGCGCGTGCGCTTCGGCCGCCGAGGCGGCGCAGGAAGGAGGTCGGCAGGAACACCGCGTCCGCCGCGATCATCGCGAGCGAGAAGAACGGCAGGCCGAGGACGACCGCGATCACTGCGTGCTCGGTGATCATGACGGCCAGCAGGACGTTCTTCACCCGCCGGTTGAGCAGCGTGAAGGGGAAGGCGACCTGCACCAGGACCGTCCCGTAGGTCACGAGCATCACCATCGTGCCGCTGGCGGACAGCAGGTCGGCGAGGACCGGCCAGGGCGAGAAGTACTCCAGCTGGAGCGGGTAGTAGACGGCGGTGCCGTCCTGCCAGCGGGAGCCCTGGATCTTGTACCAGCCGGCCGTCGCGTAGATCAGGCAGGCCTCGGCCATGATCACGAGCAGGGCGCCGTTGTGCACGACGTTCGCCACGACGTCGAGCACGATCCGCGGCTCACCGGTCCGCGCGCGGCGCCCCACCAGCCACCACAGTCCCTGCGCCAGCCACACCGTCCACAGCACGGCGGGTATCAGCAGGTCGTCACCGTCCATCCGGCCGGCCAGGGTCGTCGCGACCAGCACGAACCCGAGCACGCCCCACAGGACGGGGCCCGTCCGGTCCGTGACCGGCTCGCCCCGCGCGTGTGCCTCCCGGTTCCGCGCGGCCCGCCGGGCGTCCAGCGACCACACCCGGGCGCACCGTGTGAACACCAGGTAGATCGACATCAGGTGCAGCACGTTGTCGCCGCCGTCGCCCATGAAGACGCTGCGGTTCTGCAGCGACAGCACGCCGACCATGAACAGCACCGACATGGTGCGGGTGCGCCAGCCGAGCAGCAGCAGGGCGCTGCTGAGGACGGCGCACGCGTAGACGATCTCGAACCAGACGTCGCCCTGTGCCCACATCAGTACGGTGAAGGCACGGTTCGTGGTGATCAGCTGGGAGGCGAGCTCCCAGTTCCAGGGGCCGTCGGGACCGTAGAGCTCATGGCGGTGCGGGAGCTCGCGCAGCAGGAACAGCAGCCAGGTGGCACTGAAGCCGATACGGACGATGGCCGTCTGGTACGGGCCGAGGGCGGTCTCGGTGACGCGGGCGATACCGCGCGAGACGGCCAGGGAGAAGCGGTTCACCGCACGCGTCCCCCGGCCTCGTCGCGCGGCACCGTCCACCACGGCAGCTCGCGGTGGGACGGTGTGGTGCCGACCTCCTCGCGGCTCCACTCGGGCGGGGGCACGTTGGTGGTGCGGGAGCGGAACTGGATGCGCTCCAGGACACCGGCGCCCCCGGTCGTGGCCCGCACCGCGTCCTCGCGGTCCAGGCGCAGCACCGCGATGCGGCGCAGATAGGACTCGGAGAGGGTGCCGCGCAGGCCCACCGGCCGGTTCTCGCCGTCATGGGTCGCGACGAAGAAGTCCCAGGCGCGGCGCAGCTCGTTCTGCCGGGTGTGGCTGGGCAGCGGATTGCCGTCGATGGCCCGGCCGTCCTCGGCTGACAGGTCGTACCAGCCGGTGGTGACCGTCATGCCGTCCGTCCCGCGCACCGAGGCGCGGACCTGGATCGAGATGTTCTGCTGCAGCGGGTTCGGTGCGAAGAGCTTCCAGTTCTGCTCGAACTCAGGGTAGATCCAGTCGTCCACGGTCCCGCCGTGCTCCCGGGTGACCGTGTTCGGGGGCGCGACGTGCAGGAACGTCATCCCGAGGTGCACACAGACGACGCCCCCGACGACCGCCAGCGCCAGCGCGACGGCGAGCCGGTAGCGCAAGGACAGCACGGCGATGCCGCTACGGGGCTCACCGTGGGGGTCCGGGGCCACCGCGACGGGCGGATTCGGGGCGACGGGCGGATTCGGAGCGACGGGCAGGCACGGGTTGGTGGGGGGCCGCAGATCGACAGGAGGGCGCGGGTCGGTGGGTGGCCCCGGGGCCACGGGCGGCTGCGAGTTGGTGGGGGGCCGCAGATCGACAGCGCGGCGCGGGTCGGTGGGTGGCCCCGGCTCGGCAGAGGACCCCGGCTCGACAGGCGACCCCGGCTCGACAGAGGACCCCGGCTCGACAGGCGACCCCGGCTCGACAGGCGACCCCGGCTCGGCAGGCGACCCCGGCTCGGCAGAGGACCCCAGCTCGACAGGCGACCCCGGCTCGACAGGCGACCCCGGCTCGGCAGAGGAACCCGGCTCGACGGGGGGCCGCGGAACGCCCCGGGGGCCGGGTCCGTGCGGGGCGCCGGGCCGGCCCGGCGCGCGCCGGGAGTCCGAGCCCTCGTCGTACGCGTCCATTCCGCCCCGTTCCCGATCCCGATCCCGGTCCGTGTCCCGATCCCGGTCCGTCGTTCCGTCTGCCCGGCCGCGGGGCGTCGCACCGCCCGCGCGCCTCGCGCGGCGTCGGCACCGGAACGGTACTCAGGACGCACACCCGCGCACAGCCCCCCGCCCCCGGTCCGGACCGTGGCCGTCGCCACACCGCGGAAGCCGACCGTACGGCGCCCACGTCTGCCCGGGCACGGCAGTCCCCTTGGTCCAAAGGGGACCCCCGCAGGCCGTCCAAAGGGGCCCCGCAAGTCGTCCACAGGGGGCCCCGCAGGTCGTCCACAGGGCGCCCCGGCCGGTCGGCCACAGGAGGGACACCTTACGGCGCCCGCCCGTACGCCCCTTCTCTTTTTCTGGAACTCGTTCTATGTCGACGCCGGCCGTACGAGACCAGGCCGTGCCCGCCCACCCTGCGCCGGACTGGAGGACGCGTGCTGGCACGACCGGCGCGTACACCGGCAACAGGGAGCAGCCCGGGAGCTGCGGGGACGCGAGGCCGCGAGGCCCCGGGTCCTCAGAGGACGAAGCCGGGCTGCCCGTCGTCCGTCACGACCGGACGGCCCGACGCCTCCCACACCTGCATGCCGCCGTCGACGTTCACGGCGTCGACGCCCTGCTGGGCCAGGTACATCGTGACCTGGGCGGAACGGCCGCCGGAGCGGCAGATCACGTTGATCCGGCCGTTCTGCGGCGCGGCCTCGGTCAGCTCGCCGTACCGGGTGACGAACTCGCTGATCGGGATGTGCAGCGCTCCTTCGGCGTGACCGGCCTTCCACTCGTCGTCCTCCCGGACGTCCAGCAGGAAGTCGCCGTCCTTGAGGTCCGCGACCTCGACCGTGGGCACACCAGCTCCAAAACTCATGCGCCCGACGCTACCGGAACCACCCGGAGGGACAGTCAGGACGAGGCAGGCGGGGCACGGATCCAGCAGGGGCAAGGTCCAGCAGGGCCAGAGGTCAGCCCCCGCTCCCGTCCTTCCCCTGGCCGAGCAGTGCGGCCAGTTCCGTCTCGCGCTCGGTGACCTGTGCGAGCAGCCCCTGGCCGATCTCCTCCAGGAGGCGGTCCGGGTCGTCCGGGGACAGCTGGAGCATATGGCCGATGGCGCTGTCCTCCAGTTCCTTGGCGAGCAGGGACAGCATCTCCTTGCGCTGGGCGAGCCATTCCAGGCGGGCGTACAGCTCCTCGGCGCGGCTCGGTCCACGCTTCAGCTCCGGCCCTGCGGCCCACTCCTGGGCGAGCTCGCGCAACTCCGCCTCGTCGCCGCGGGCGTAGGCGGCGTTGACGCGGGTGAGGAACTCCTCGCGCCGGGAGCGCTCCGCCTCCTCCTGCGCCAGGTCGGGATGGGCCTTGCGGGCCAGGTCCCGGTAGAGCTTGCGGGCCTCGTCGCTGGGGCGGACCCGCTGCGGGGGCCGGACCGCCTGCTCGGTGAGCATGGCCACGGCCTCGGGGAACAGGCCGCTGTCGTCCATCCAGCCGTGCAGCAGTTCCTCGACGCCGGGGATCGGGGCGAGGCGGGCCCGGGCTTCCTCCGCGCGGCGCCGGTCGTCCGGGTCGCCACTGCGGGCGGCCCTGGCCTCCAGGATCCGGGCGTCCAGCTCCTCCAGGCGGCCGTAGAGCGGGCCGAGCTTCCGCTCGTGGAGACGGGAGAAGTTCTCGACCTCCACGCGGAACGTCTCGAGCGCGATCTCGTACTCGATCAGCGCCTGTTCGGCTGCCCGTACGGCGCGCTCCAGCGGGGCCTCGGGGCGGGTCGCGTCGTCTTCGGGCGTCGTCACCCGACCAGACTAGGCCACCGTGGAGCGGGAGTTCCGTGCCCCCGTCGTCCCACGGGTCCCGCCCCGTTTCCCCGGCGGCACCCCACGACCGGAACCCGACCGGACCCCAACCGGACCCCAACCGGACCTCGGCCGGACCCCAACCGGACCACGACCGGACCACGACCGACCTCGGCCGGACCCGACCGGACTCCGACCGACCTCGGCCGGACCCCAACCGGACCACAACCGGACCACGACCGGACCACGACCGACCTCGGCCGGACCCGACCGGACTCCGACCGACCCCAACCGGACCACAACCGGACCACAACCGGACCACAACCGACCCGGCCGGGCCCGACCGGACCTCGGCCGGACCCCGGTCAGACCTCGGCGGCGAGCTTCCCCACGCGCACCGCCTCCACCAGATCCGCGTGGTCCGCCTCGGTCCGGTCGGCGTAGGCCACCGCGAACCGTGCCATCGCCTCGTCCAGCTCCTCGTTCTTGCCGCAGTATCCGGCGACGAGCCGCGGGTCGGCGCTGTGGGAGTGGGCCCGGGCGAGCAGCGCGCCGGTCATACGGCCGTAGTCGTCCAGCTGGTCGGGGGCCAGGGCGGCCGGATCGACGCTGCCCTTGCGGTTGCGGAACTGGCGGACCTGGAAGGGACGCCGGTCCACCGTCGTCCAGCCCAGCAGCATGTCGCTGACGACCTGCATGCGCTTCTGTCCGAGGACCACACGACGGCCCTCGTGAGCGGCCTCCGGCGCCTCGAAACCGGCCGTGCGCAGATGCGGCACCAGCGCCGACGGCCGGGCCTCCTTCACCTGCAGGACCAGCGCCTCCCCCCGGTGGTCCAGGAGCAGCACGACGTAGGACCGGGTGCCGACGCTGCCCGTGCCGACGACGCGGAACGCCACGTCGTGCACCGCGTGCCGGGCGAGGAGGGGCAGGCGGTCCTCCGGCAGGGTGCCGACGTAGTCCTCCAGGGACGCCGCCACCAGCACGGCCTCCTCGTCGGGGACGCGCCGCAGCACCGGCGGGGCGTCCATGAAGCGGCGGCCGCCGTCCTCCGTGGCCTCGGTCGACTTGGCCGCGAAGCGCCCGCTGGTGTTGAGGCGGGCCTTCTCGGAGACCCGCTCCAGCGTGCCGAGCAGGTCGTGGGCGTCCGTGTGGGAGACGAGCTCCTCGTCCGCGATGGCGTTCCACGCGTCCAGCACCGGGATTTTGGCCAGCAGCCGCATGGTCCGGCGGTAGGCGCCCACCGCGTCGTGGGCCGCCGCGTGGCACCGGTCCTCGTCGGCGCCGGCCTCCCGGCCCGCGAGCACCAGGGAGGCCGCGAGGCGCTTGAGGTCCCACTCCCAGGGGCCGGGCACCGTCTCGTCGAAGTCGTTCAGATCGATGACCAGACCGCCGCGCGCGTCGCCGTAGAGACCGAAGTTCGCCGCGTGGGCGTCGCCGCAGATCTGTGCCCGTATGCCCGTCGTCGGTGTGCGTGCGAGGTCGAAGGCCATCAGGCCCGCCGAGCCGCGCAGGAACGCGAACGGCGAGGCGGACATGCGGCCGACCCGGAGCGGGGTCAGCTCGGGAAGCCGGCCGCGGCCCGACTCCTCGACCGCGCTCACCGCGTCGGGCCGGGAGGCGTCCAGGTCGAGCGCGGCGTGCGCGTCGCGCGGTGTCCGCTCGCGCAGGGCCTTGCCCTCCTTCTTGGGCGAACCCCCGGACGGCCACTCGGCGAAGCCGCGCACCCGCGGCAACCGGCCCCGCACCCCGCCTTCGCGCGCCGGCTCCTTGCCCGCCCCGTCGCCGACTCGGGACTCTGTCCCGCTCATTCCGACCGCCTCCCCCACACGCACGAATCCGTCCGCGGCAGCTTCGCTGACGCATGCGAGCGGATCAATACCGTCACCGGCTCCGGCATCGGGCACCGGCAGGTTCAGAGACTGGCTGTCGGACTGCATGGCGAGCCGATCGACAGTGCGGGCGGCCCCTCGTGGCCCACCGCATCGTGATCAGTTGACGCTGCGCCAGATATGTTGTTCGGTCTCCTCGTCGCAGCAGTCCCGGCCCCCGTCACCCCGGGGCGCCCGCTCGGGTGCCCGGGCGTGGTCGTCGGCCCTGCCGATGCTGTTCTGCTGGGCGAGATCATTCATGAAGCGGTCCGTCCTTCCGGTCTCCAGGGCTGTCTCACGAAACGGGGTGACAAACACGGGTTCCCGGGGCGGTTCGCCCGCGGACGAGCCCACCGCGGCGACGTATCCGCCAGGGAGCCGGAAGGCTCTGAACTCCGCCGCGGCGTAAGGGGTGCGCGCGGCGAGCGGGAAGCGGGCGCCCGGGCACTCGAACACGATGCTCCGCAGGCCCGCACGCAGGCCCTGGCCGGTCAGTTTGGCGGCTGACTCCTTCAGCACCCACAGGGCCGCCCGGCGTTCCTCGTCCCGTGGCATGGCCTGCAGGGCCGCCTGCTCGCCGGGGCCGAGGAAGGCGGTGTCGGGCAGCCGGGTCACACGCGCCACCTGCTCCGTGTCGACTCCGACCCGCGCCCCCAGGGCCGCGGCCGCCAGCGCGTACCGGCCGCCGTGCGCGATGCTCAGCGACAACTGCGGCCTGCCCACCACGTACGGCTGCCCGCCGGGACGCTGGCCGGTGCACAGGGTCGTCCAGGGCGTGCCGACGATCCGTGCGGCGGCCCGGCGGGCCAGCCACCGGCCGATCAGCGAGCGGGTCCGGTCCGCGGCCAGCCGCTTTCGCAGGACGCGCTCGCGTTCGGCCGGCGGCAGCACCTTGAACACCGTGCGCGCGAGTTCCTCGGTGCCCGGGGAGCGCAGGTCGTACGCGAGGAGCAGCACGCGCGGCGGGGCGCCCGGGGTCATGTGCCCTCCAGGCCCAGCCGCCCGAGGTGCTCGGCCACCGCCGCGGCGCTCCGGCCTTCCGCCGGCTCCTGCTCCGGGCCAGTGGCCGCGATGCGCACCGCTCCGAGGGCGAAGATGGTCAGGGCCACCAGCAGGGGGTGGTCGGCGTCCTCGGCCATCCCGGCGAGCGTGTCCACCAGGGCGCTCATCGGGCACCCCCGGAACGCTCGGTCCGGCGCCACACGAGGACGCGCCGCTGCGGACGCGCGTCCACCTCCCGGGTGGCGCGGACGGTGAGGACGTCTCCGTCGAGTTCGGCGTCCCGGGACTGCTCGATGCCGATCCAGTCGCGGCGCGACGAGATCCGGATACGGTGCACGAGCTTCCCGTCCTGCACCCGCCACTCGCCCGCGTAGCCCATGTACGACGGGCCCGGCGCCGCAGACGGTGTGGTGGGCATCATGCTCACCGAGACGTGGCCGTCGGGTGTGTAGATCAGCATGCCCGACGGGGACGGCCCGAGCGGGCCCTCTCCCACGGGCCGCCCGGCCTCGTCCACGTCGTGGAAGGCGTCCAGGTGCCACACGCCGACGATGTCCTGGGTCATGTCCGGTCCTGCTTTCTGAGCGTGGGTCTGATCGGGTCGTGTGGTGCGATCGGGGAACCAGCGGCCAGGGGAAACCGCAGCGGTGTCAGGCGCTGTAGGGGGAGATCAGCGCGGGGCTCCCCTCCGCCTCCCGCGACCACAGGCACTCCTCCGCGAAGCCGAGGGCCCTGAGGTGGTAGGCGCGGGCCGTCCAGCCGAGGCTGATGTTGTGGCCTGCGTCGGGCTGGTGGTCCGTCACCACTCGGGGG
The DNA here is from genome assembly GCF_042746715.1 of Streptomyces sp. NPDC058741. Lineage (NCBI taxonomy): Bacteria > Bacillati > Actinomycetota > Actinomycetes > Kitasatosporales > Streptomycetaceae > Streptomyces > Streptomyces sp. NPDC058741. The sequence goes on from NZ_JBHYQH010000047.1 coordinate 33,122, forward strand.
GCCGAGCTCAGCCGTGACCGCAGCCGGGCGACCGCCTGCTGGTCGTGCTGCCACCAGGCCTCGTGCTCGGCGAAGGTGAACCGGACCGGAACCCGGATCCGCCCGGCGAACTCGGCGAACTCCTCGGGCCAGCGGACGGCGTCCGCGAGCTCACGCGGCGGAACCGAGGTGACGACGGCGCCGCTGGCCTGGAACGTCCCCGGGGGATACAGCCGCAGCGGCCCCCAGTTGAGCCGCCAGCTGCGCCGCCCGTGCGTGTCCCGGGCGCTGAACGGCACCGCGTACTCGCCGCCGCAGCCGGAGACGTCGAGGCCGAGCAGGCGCGGCACCGTGCCGTCCGCGGCGATCCGCAGCGCCGGCTTGCCGCCGAAGGAGTGGGCGAGGAGGAAGACGCCGCTGCCCGTGTCGAACCGCGCCGTCAGGGAACGCAGGGCCGCGCCGAGCGTCGCCGCCTGTTCCGCGACCCCCTGCCCCTGGGGCAGCTGCCGGGCCGAGAGGCCGTAGCCCGGGCGGTCCACGGCCACCACCGCGAACCCGAGGCTCGTGGCGAGGTCGAGGAACGACGTGTCCGGGAGGGCCGGTCCGTGAAAGTACGAGGCGCTCATCCCGGCCCCGTGCAGGGCGACGACCATCGCCCTGCACGGCGCCTGCGACGGGAGGGCGAGCAGCGCGGACAGGGTGATGCCGTCCGCGTCGAGGGTGATGCTGCGCACTCCCGCCGGGGCGGCAGGCTGTGCCACCGTCACGGACGGTCGCCCCCGGCGCGCCCCTCGGCGAACGACCTGGCCAGACCGAGGGTCGCCATGCTGTTGGTGCTCAGCGCCGTACGGACGTAGTCGATCGCGTCCTGCACGGTCGCGTCCGCGCCCAGGATCTTCGCGATGTTCCCGGTGTTGACCGTGAACGTGTGCTGCGAGGAGGCCGTGACGCCGTCCTCGGTCGGCGTGATGGTCCAGCGGCCGGTGTGCAGCGTGATGAGGGCGGGCAGGGTGACCTGCTTGTAGGCGATCCGGTGGTGCGGCAGGCACACGCGGTACGACTTCGTGGTGTGCGAGGTGCCGTCCTTGGACAGGGTGTCCATCTCCAGCGTCTGCAGGCCGGGCGCCGGCTCCTCGAGCCGCACCGCGAGGACGTGCGGCAGACGCTCGGTCCACAGGTCCGCCCGGTCGATGAACTCGTACACGTCACCGGCGGATCCGCTGATCGCGATCGTGTCCTCGAAGGAGCAGGTCCTCTCGTCGGTGGCGCCCTCGGACTCGGCGATCGCCCGCAGGGACTCCAGTTCCGAGCGGGAGTTGCTGTCCACCACCTCGTCGAGCCAGGCCAGACCCTCGGCGTCGACCGCCTGGTAGTCGTGGTCGAGGCGCACCAGTGCGTCCCCGGAGGGCAGCGCTTCTATGTGCCAGGTGCCGCCCATCGCGGCCACGGGAGGCGTGCTGACCTCCTGCCGGAACCGGATGCGGAGGTTCTCCGGGTCGAGGGTCCGGTGCGACGTCCAGTTCTTGACGGTGTCGCCGGCCGTCGCCCATATGCGGATGCGCTCCTCGCGTTCGCCGCGCTCCACATGGTCGACGTAGATGTTCGGGGGAAAGAGCCGGGGCCAGTCCTCGGCATGCGCGAGCATGCGGTAGACGGTTTCGGCGGGGGCCGAGATCTTGATCTCGTGACGGGACTCGTGCAGCTCCGACGGCATGGTGAACTCCTTCGCGCTCGGGAGGTGGTCAGAAGTTGCCGAGGCCGCCGCAGACGTTCAGGGCCTGCGCGGTGATGGACGCCGCCGTGTCGGTCACCAGGTAGCCGACCAGGCCCGCCACTTCCTCGGCGGTGGAGTAGCGGCCCAGCGGGATCTTCGCCTGGAACTTCTCCAGGATCGCCGACTCCGGGGCACCGGACAGGCGGGAGTAGTTCTGCCGTACCCGCTCGGCCATCGGCGTCTCGACATAGCCCGGGCAGACCGCGTTGACCGTGATGCCGGTGGGAGCCAGTTCGTTGCCCAGCGCCTTGGTGAAGCCGACGACGCCGTGCTTGGAGGCGGAGTACGGGGCGCCCAGAATGACGCCCTGCTTGCCGGCGGTGGAGGCGATGTTGACGATGCGCCCCCAGTCCTTGTGCCGCATTCCGCCCGTGGTCAGCACCTCGCGGGTCAGGCGGAACACGCTGTTGAGGTTGGTGTCGATGATGTCGTCCCACAGCTCGTCCGGGATGTCGGCGGTGACGCCGCCGCCGGGGATCCCCGCGTTGTTGACGAGCACGTCGACGGTGCCGAATCGCTCGACGGCTGCCTGGACGAACCCGCGGACCGAGTCCATGGACCGCACGTCCAGGACCACGCCGTCCACGTCGAGCTGCTCCTCCTGGAGCTGCTTGACGGTCGTGACGACCTTGTCCTCGGTGCGCGAGCCGATGAACACCCGGTGCCCCTGCCCGGCCAGCAGCCGGGTGACCGCCAGACCGATGCCGCTGGTGGCACCCGTCACCAGGACGACCCGGCTCTTCTGCTCTGTCATGTCCCCTCTTTCCCTGTGGTTTTCCCTGTGCTGTCGGGCTGCTGTGGTCAGGCGGCCTGGGCGACCAGGTGGGCGGAGACGGCGTCGAGGAGGGCGCGCGGGGTGGTCGCGTCGCCCACGACGGTCTCGTCCAGCTCGATGCCGTACTCGCGTTCGACGCGGCTGGCCGTCTCCAGCAGGGCGAGCGAGTCGTAGCCGATGTCCGAGAAGTCGGTGTCGAGGACATCCCCGTCGAGGCCGGTGCCGTCGGGGGCGCCGGAGCCTTCGAGGAGGATGCGCTTGAGGTCGTCGAGGGTGAAGGTGCGGGACATGGGGAGCCTTCCTGTTTGTTCCTGCTTGCGGTGGGAGTGGGGCGCGGAGGAAAGTGCGGCGGCGCTCAGGAGCGCACGACCATGGCCGAGTTGAAGCCGCCGTGACCCCGGGCGAGGACGAGCGCGGTGCGCAGGCGGGCGGCGCGGGGCTGGGAGACGACCAGGTCGAGGCCGTAGTGTTCGGCCGGCTCGGTGTGGACCGTCGGCGGGATCGTGTCCTCGTCCAGGGCGAGGAAGGCCGTGGCCAGGTCGAGTGCCGCGCCCCCGGCGTACAGCCGTCCCGTCATCGTCTTCGGCGCGGTGACCGGTACGCCGTGGGGCCCGAAGACCTCGACGATCGCCTCGGCCTCGACGCGGTCGAGCTCCGGCTCAGCCGCCGCGTCGGCGAACACCACGTCCACGTCGGCCGGGGTCACGCCCGCGTCGGCGAGGGCGAGTTCCATGGCCTTGCGCAGACCGGGTTCGGCTCCGTCGAAGGTGGCGGCGTACCCGGTGATCTCGCCGTACACCTTGGCGCCGCGGGCCCTCGCGGAGTCGGCCGACTCCATGATGAGCAGGGCGCCGCCCTCACCGGCCACGTGGCCGGCGGCCCGGTCGTCGAAGGGCAGGTAGGCGTGGGTCGGCTCCTCGGCCGTGCTGAGACGGCCACTGGTGAGCAGTCCTGTCCAGCCCCAGGAGCACAGCAGCGCGTCCACGGCGCCGGCGACGACGAGCGAGGTGCCCTTGCGGATCTGGCGCCGGGCCTGGGCCACCGCGTCCAGACCGCCGGCCTGGTCCGTGACGACCACTCCGCTGGGGCCCTTCATGCCGTGGCGGATGGAGATCTGGCCGGTGTTGACCGCGTAGAACCAGGCGAACGACTGGTACGCGCTCACGTACTGGCTGCCCTTGCTCCACAGGTTCTTCAGCTCGTGCTGGCTGAACGCGAACCCGCCCGCCGAGCTTGCGGTGCTCACGCCCATGCTGAACTCGGGCAGTTCGACCGGCGTCACCCCGGCGTCGGCGAGCGCCCAGTCCGCCGCGACAAGCGAGAGCCGGGTGACCCGGTCGGTCTGGGGCATCAGCCTGCTGGGCAGGTGCTCCTCGGCCCTGAAGCCGCTGATCTCGCCGGCGAGCTTCGCCGGGTACTGGGAGGCGTCGAAGTGGGTGAGCGGGCCGATGCCGCTCTTGCCGGCGAGGGTCGCGTTCCAGAAGTCCTGGCCGCCGAGTCCGTTGGGCGCCGCCACGCCCAGACCGGTCACCACCACTGAGGCCGTCATGCCGCGCTCCTTTCGGGCTGGGCCAGCACCATGGCGCTCTGGAACCCGCCGAAGCCGCTGCCGACCGTGAGGACGGCGTCGACGAGCTGGTCGCGGGACGTGAGCGGCACGTAGTCCAGGTCGCACTCGGGGTCAGGGGTGTGCAGGTTCGCCGTGGGCGGTACCACGTTGTGCTGGATCGCGAGGATCGATGCGGCGATCTCGATGGATCCGATCGCGCCCAGCGAGTGCCCCACCATCGACTTGATGGAGCTCACCGGTGTGCGGTACGCGTGGTCGCCCAGGCTGCGCTTGAACGCGGCGGTCTCGTGGCGGTCGTTCTGCTTGGTCCCCGAACCGTGCGCGTTGATGTAGTCGATGTCCGTGGGGTTCATCCGGGCCTCGTCCAGGGCGACGGTGATCGCCTCGGCCATCTCCGCGCCGTCGGCCCGCAGGCCCGTCATGTGGTAAGCGTTGCTCCGGGTCGCGTATCCCGCGATCTCCGCGTAGACACGGGCACCCCGGCGCCGCGCGCTCTCGAGTTCCTCGAGGACGAACACCGCGGCGCCCTCGCCGAGCACGAACCCGTTGCGGGTGCCGTCGAAGGGCCGGGAAGCGTGCTCCGGTTCGTCGTTGCGGGGCGTGGTCGCCTTGATCGCGTCGAAGCAGGCGAGGGTGATCGGCGAGATCGGCGCGTCGGTGGCTCCGGTGACCACGACGTCGGCCGTGCCCTCGCGGATCAGTTCGGCGGCGTAGCCCACCGAGTCGAGTCCGGAGGTGCAGCCCGCCGACACCACGCTGCTCGGTCCCTGTGCGCCGACGGCGCGGGCGACCTCGGCCGCGAAGGAGCTCGGCACGAAGTAGTTGTAGAAGTGCGGGTCGGCGTAGGTGTGCTCGACCAGGTCGAGGCGGCCGTCGTCACTGACCATCCGGTAGTCCTCGTCGAGGCTCATGGTGGAGCCGACGGCGGTACCGACGGTGACGCCGATCCGGTAGGGGTCGAGGGCGTCGAGGGCCAGGCCGCTGTCGGCGACGGCGCCGCGCGCGGCGACCACCGCGAACTGGGCGGCCCGGTCCATCCGCCGGACCTCCTGCGGGGTCAGGCCGTGCTCGTACGGGTCGAAGTCGACCTCGGCGGCCACGCGGGAGCGGAACGGGGTGGGGTCGAAGAAGGTGATGCCCCGGGTCGCGGTGCGTCCCTCGGTGAGCAGCTCCCAGAACTTCCGGGCGCCGACTCCGCCGGGGGCGATGACCTCGACGCCGGTGATGACGACTCGTCGCGCGGTCACGCCGAGGCCTCCCAGAGGTAGAAGCGGGTGGCGATCTGGTCGGCCGTGGAGCGCCAGCGCTCCGGGGCGTACTTCTTCACCAGCGGGTCGAGGTCGGCGCAGATCTTCACGAAGCGTGGGTCGGCCTCCTTCCACGCCTGGTCGATCACGGCCGTGCCGTTCTCACTCGGGAAGTCCTGGATGTGGAAGTACACGCCGTGGTACGAGAACAGCTGCCGGCGCCGGGTGCCCATCCGGTACGGGAAGTCGGTGGCGTCCAGTTCGCCGAAGAGCCGGGCGACCTCGGGGATGACATCGTCGGCGACCCGGTTCACGATGACCGTGCTGTGCAGGCCGGTCTCCTTGTCCACGGGCGGGTCTCCCTCCCAGTGGTAGAAGGTGGCGGCACGGTCGTCGGCGAGGGTCGGCTCGTAGGCCGTGACCAGGGGGGCCGTCCGCTCGCGGAGTCCGGCCACCCGGGAGTCCTTCGCCGCTCCCTCGGCCTTCTTGTCGGCGTTCTCCCCGGTGAAGTCCTGGATGTGGACGAAGACGTCGTAGTAGCTGTACAGCTGCCGGCGTTTCAGGCCGGATATCCCGGGCGCGGTCACCGCGTCGAATTCAGCGAAGATCTCGGATATCTCCTTGCTGGAATCCCCGTTCAGCCTTCCCACGCTCACCACAGTGAACATGCCCTGCCCTCCCGTTGTCTTCCGACAGATCGGATTATGCATTCACTATTCACCAGGACTCGTTGCACTCTCAACACGTTCCACTTCATAAGTTCTACATTTCCATGAAGGGAATTGTCAGGTCCCCCCACGCACAACTCAGCGGCATGTCAGGGGAATGTCAGAAGGGCAGCTCAGGGCATGAGAAAGCCGCCGCCACAGCTGGAAGAGCTGCGGCGGCGGCCGGCAAAGCGCTCTCTTCTGTTATGACATCACGGCTACGCCCGTGTTACGAAATCACGGCTACGCCCGCCCGATGCGGAAGCCGACGCCCCGCACCGTGAGAATCCAGGACTTCTCGCCGAGTTTTCCGCGAATGCTGCTGACGTGCGTGTCGACCGTGCGGCGCGACCAGGAGTCGTTCCAGACCTGTCGCATGATGTGCTCACGTGAGATGACACTGTCGGGATTGGCCGCGAGCAGCTGGAGCAGGTCGAATTCCTTGCGGCTCATCGGGATCATCCGGTTGTGCAGCTGCACTTCGCGGGTGAGCGCGTCGATCCGCAAGGGTCCGTGCTCGATGATGTGCTCGCCCTGCCGGCGCGGGGTCGCGCGCCGCATCACCGCGTCCATCCGGGCCAGGAGCTCCCGGAATCCGTAGGGCTTGACCACGTAGTCGTCGGCCCCGGCCTGGAGGGCCAGCACGCAGTCCAGCTCGGAGTCGCGGTCGGTGACCACGATGATCGGGGTGTCACAGGTGGCCCGGATGGCCCGGCACACCTCCAGCCCGTCGATGTCGGGAAGGTCGGGGCCCAGCAGTACGACATCCGCCTGGTCATAGACGCCGAGCGCCTTGGCGCCGGTGTCGACGCAGGTCACCTGGTGCACGTGCCGACCCAGCGCCTCGCTCAGCGACTCCCGTTGCCGGTGCTCGCTCTCGACGAGGAGTACCTGCCAGGTGTCGAACGCGGGCAACGACACGGGCAGAGGCCGCGCCGGCAGCACGGCGACACTGCCGTGGTACCGCTGCCGATCGGCCTCACCGGCAGTATCCGTCCGTATGTCACTTTCCGATATCTCGGCACACTGATTCATCCATCTACCCCCATGTTTCTGGATGTGTGACAGAAGACATCCCGATCACTTCCTCGTAAAGCTTTTACTCCCTTTTTAGGTCGATCGGGGTTTGCCGGTCCGGACTTACGGTGGCTTCATCGACAGCCGTGGCGAACCAGGCATGTAATCCGAGGTCATGGTGTGAACTTCTTCTCCGCTCCGTCAGGAACGGATCACTTCCGACGGAGCACTGTCGATCACGATACGCCAAAGGCCGCAGAGCATTCCTGCTCGGTGGCTAAATTCATTCGGCCTGGCGAGATTTAGCGCAGGTGACCCGACAACGCTTCGCTACGAGAAATCCGTCGGCGCATATCCTGCGAGGGATAGCGCCGTCACACCTCCACGTGCCGCACCGCGCGCTCGGGCAGCCACAAGGTGCACAGCGCGGCGCCCGCGACGACCGCGACGGCCACCAGGAGGCTCGTCGAGGTCGCCGTCGTGAAGGCCGACGCCCCGTGCTCGCGCCGCCCGTTCAGGACGGAGAAGAAGACCGTGCCGAGCACGGAGGCACCGAGCGCGTTGCCCACCTGCTGGGCGGAGCTCAGGGTACCCGCGGCGGAGCCGGTCTCCTCCTCGTCGACGCCCGAGAGCACGATGTCGAAGAACGGCGCGATGGCGAGCCCGGAACCGATGCCGACCACCGCGAGCGCGGGCGAGAGCCACCAGACGTTCACCGGGTCGTCCTGGACGGCGATCGTGCCCAGCACGGCCAGCAGGCCGGCGGCGACGGCGGCGAACCCGATGAGCATGGTCCGTCGCGTCATCCCGAGCGCCTGGGAGAACCCGAACCCGAGCAGCATGCCGCCCGCCTGCGCGATCGTGGCGAGTCCCGACTTCAGCGGGCTCATGCCGAGGCCCAGCTGGAAGAAGAGGCTGAACAGCAGCGCGCCGCCCATCATCACGCTGAAGAAGAGGATGCCGACGGACAGCCCGGAGACGAACGCCTTCTTCCCGAACAGCGAGGGAACGATGAGTGTCGACAGGCCCTTGCCCGCCCGCTGGGACTGGTAGCGGACGAAGCCGGCGAGGGCGGCGACGCCGGCGGCCAGGAGCACGAACACCCACCAGGGCCAGCCCAGCTCACGGCCCTGCACGAGCGAGAAGATCACGGCGGCCATCCCCGCCGCGGCGATCAGGGCCCCCACCACGTCGATCCTGAGGTCCTTCTGCCGCGTCGACCTGGGCAACACGGCGAGTCCGGCCAGCAGAGCGAGGCCGCCGATGGGGACGTTGACGGCGAAGATCATCCGCCAGCCCCATCCGAAGTAGTCCGCGTCGACCAGCCAGCCCGCCACGATCGGCCCGGCCACGCCGGACAGCGCCATCGCGGGCCCGGTCACGCCAAAGGCCAGGGCGACCTTGTCCGGCGGGAACACGCCCCGGATGATGCCGAGCGCCTGCGGGACCATCAGCGCGCCCAGCAGGCCCTGCAGGATCCGGGCGGTGATCAGGGTCTCCGGGTTGGTCGCCAGCGCCGAGACCAGCGAGGTCACGGTGAAGCCGGCCAGGCCGACCAGGAAAAGGTTCTTGCGCCCGTACTTGTCGCCGAGCCGCCCGCCGATGAGCAGTCCGGCGGCCATGGCGATGGTGTATCCGGCCGCGAGCCACTGGATGAACTCCTGCGAGCCACCCATGTCGCGCCTGATCGTCGGTCCGGCGATGGTCGTGACCAGCGAATCAAGCAGATCCATGATCTCGCCGATGAGGATGACGCCGACGGCCGCCCATGCCCGCCTGGCAGAGACCACGGGGCCCTCCGGCAAGGCCACGGACTGCGGCGTTTCGGTAGTGGACATGCCGACCTCCTGGGTCGAGACAGCTGACAGTGCCGCCAACAGCGTCGGACGCGCGATGAACGATGTTCGTTGATCGAATACTGTTGCCCGCACCCGAACACTTTCACGTAAACGAACTATGTTCTACTCTAGAATGATGTTCGGCGTCAACCCGCGCCAGAATCCCCCACGGTCCCCGATCCGAACCCGCGCCTTTGGGCGCCTGGTCCTCACCGGTAAGGTCTCCGAGATGCGTCAGAAGTCGAACCCCGACGAGGTGCCCCTTCCACCATGGGAGGCGCGCCGGAAAACCGCGGCTCCCGCGCGCGTTCCGCTGACGGCGGAGCGGATCGTCGACGTCGCGCTCGCGGTCGTCGACGCGGAGGGCAGCGCGGCGGTCACGATGCGCCGGGTCGCGGGCGACCTGGGTGTGGTCGCCTCCAGCCTGTACGCGCACGTACAGAACCGCGAGGAGCTGCTGCTCCTGGTACTCGAGCGCGTGATGAAGGAGGTCGGCGTCCCGGAGGTCACCGGGCAGTGGGACAAGGACCTCAAGGCGCACTACACGAAGATGCAGCGCGTGCTGTCGGCCCACGGCGACATCGCCCTCTACAACTTCGCCGCCTTCCCTCCCACCGCCATCGGCGTGGCCATCACCGAGCGGCTGCTGTCGGTGCTACTGAACGTGGGCGTCTCCGCGAAGACCGCGTCCTGGGCCCTGCACCGGCTCACTCTCTACACGACGGCCGACGTCTACGAGGGCTGGCGTCTGGCGCACAAGGACGTGGACGACTGGCTCGACCCCGTCCGCGACTACTTCACCTCCCTGCCCGCGGACCGGTTCCCGTCCATCGCCGGCAACGTGGACGTCATGCTGGACGCCGACAGCGACGGCAGGTTCGAACTGGGCCTGGACATGCTGATCTCCGGACTGGCGACTTTCATCACGGACTGACCGGTCATTTTCTGTAATGGATTCCCCTGCAGTTTCCAGGTCGGAGAATTAACAAAAAGCTGACTCTGGTCTGACCCCCAGGGAAAATAGTCGCGCTAACGTTCATGCAGCCCCCCTCGGCTTAACCAAGGGAATTGCCATGAACGAGATCGCAACCGAAGCCGCCCCAGAGTTTCCGATACTTCGCACCTGCCCGTTCAGCGTTCCGGACACGTACCGGGAGCTGGACGAGGCGGGCGGTCGGGTGCACCAGGTCCGTATGTCCGACGGGCGCTCCGCCTGGCTCATCACCAAGAACGAGGACGCCCGAGCGGTTCTTTCCGATGCCCGTTTCAGTTCCGAGAAACTTCGGCCCGGTTTTCCCGAACTGTCTCCGGGTGGACTCAAGGCGCTGACTTATTTCTCACCGTTCCTCGTGAACATGGACGGTCCCGAGCACTCCCAGGCCCGCCGCGCGGTCCTCGGCGAGTTCTCCGTGCGCAAGATCAACGCCATGAAGCCGCGGATCCAGCGCATCGTCGACACGGCGATCGACCGGATGCTGGCGCAGCCGGACCGGCCGGTCGACTTCGTCGCCCACTTCGCGAACCCCGTGCCCACGCTGGTGCTCGAGACGTTCCTGGGCGTTCCGGCGGACGACCTCGACGCCATCGAGCGCAACACCGAGAAGATGCTGCGGGAGGCCCGGACGGAGGAAGAGCAGCGGGCCGCCGCCGCGGGACTGCACGCCCATCTCGACGGCGTCATCGCGGCCAAGGAGAAGAAACCGGCCGACGACTTCCTCAGCCGTCAGATCGAGTGGTCCCGCCGGGAGCGCGGCGGAGCCGCCGACCGGTTCGAACTCGCCAGCCTGGTGCAGCTCCTGCAGATCGCCGGACACGCCTCCAGCGCGGCGATGATCTCCCTGTCGGTGCTCACCCTGCTCTCCGACCCGGAGCAGCTGAAGGAGCTCACCGCCGACCCGGACCGGACGCCGGCCGCGGTCGAGGAGCTGCTGCGCTTCCTGTCGATCACCGACACCGGGCCGCTCCGGATGGCCCTGGAGGACGTGGAGATCGGCGGCGTCCGCATCCGCGCGGGCGACGGAGTCATCATCCCCACCCTGCCGGCGAACCGGGACGCCGACGCGTTCCCCGACCCGGACCGCTTCGACATCGGGCGCACCCCCGACACCCGGCACGTCGCGTTCGGCTACGGGGCGCACCAGTGCCTCGGCCAGAACCTCGTGCGCGCCGAGCTCCAGATCGTCCTCGACCGGCTCTTCCACCGCGTCCCGGGCCTGCGGCTCGCCGTGGACCCCGGCGCCCTGCCCTTCACGTACTTCGGCCAGTTCTTCGGCCCCGGCGAACTTCCCGTCACCTGGTAGGAGGAACAGCACGTGAGCATACGTCTCGGCTACCACATCCCATACTTCCATCACACGGAGACGGTCACCGACCTCTTCCCCGCACTGGTCGCCCAGGTGCGGGCCGCGGAGGACTCAGGCTTCGACCTGGTCACCACGATGGACCACTTCTACCAGCCGCCGCTGATCGGTCCGCCCGACGGCCCGATGCTGGAGGCGTACACCCTGCTCGGGGCGCTGGCGGCAGCCACCAGCCGGGTGCAGCTGTCGACCATGGTGACCGGTATCGGCTACCGCAACCCCGCCCTGCTGGCCAAGATGGTCACCACGCTCGACGTGATCAGCCAGGGGCGCGCGGTGCTCGGCGTCGGCGCCGGCTGGCACGAGCAGGAACACCGCGAGTACGGCTACGAGTTCGGTACCGTCGCCGAGCGTTTCGGCAGGTTCGAGGAGGCGCTCGCCATTGCCGTCCCCATGCTGCGCGGGGCGCGGCCGCGGGTCGAGGGGCGCTGGTTCCGGGCCGAGGGTGCCATCAACGAGCCCCGGCTCCGGGAGAACCTGCCGCTGCTGATCGGAGGTGGGGGCGAGAAGAAGACGTTCGCTTTCGCCGCCCGGCACGCCGACCACCTCAACATCATCTGCACCGCGTCGGAGCTGCCGCAGAAGATGGCAGCGGTGCGGGCGCGGTGCGCCGAGGCCGACCGGGATCCGGCGACGCTGGAGACCAGCTTCGCCATGCCGTTGATCATCGACGAGGACGGCGACCGGGCCCGCAAGCTGCTGGACGAGGCGCTGCTCAGGTCGGGCGTGAACGTGGCGGAGCTGACGGACTCCGAGCGGGCCGCGGCGACCGACCGGTTCTTCGTCGGCACCCCGGCCGAGGTCACCGAGCAGCTGCAGGAGCGGGTGCTGTGCCACGGAGTCGGCGGGCTCATGGCCAACATGCTGGCCAACGCGCACGATCCGGACTCCATCACGCTGGCCGGGCGCACGCTGGCCCCCCTGGTCGGGCTCGCGCCGAAGGCAGGGACGACCACATGACCACGGGCGGATCGCAGCGCTTCACCGGAGGCGACGTACTGATGCAACAGCTGGGGATGAACCCGCCGGTGCAGCTGCTCTGGCGGGTGCAGGGCCGGCCGGCTCCCGAAGCGCTGGCGAAGATCCACAGCAACCTGGCCCAGGGCCCGTTGAACCGCCGGATGCGGGCGGTCCGGCTGCCGCTGGCCCGCCCGGTCTGGGAGCGGCACACCGACTGCCGACCGCTGCGCGTCTCGCCCCGGACGGTCGCCCCGGAGGGGGTGATGGACTGGGCCGACGCCGCCTGCCGGGTCGAGCTCGACGCCCATGGGGGCCGCGGCTGGGAACTGAGCGCGGCGTACGTCGCCGACGGTACGTCCGTGGTGTCACTGGTCGGTTCGCACGCGCTGACCGACGGCCAGGGCCTGATCGGCGCCGCCACGCTCGCCGCCCGGGAGAGCGCCCGGCAGGGGTGCTCCGGGTCGCCCTCGCTCGTCGACGACGTCACCGACGCGCTGACGGAAGGCGTGTGGACGTACTCCCGGCTGGCGCTGGCACGGCTGTACGACAAGGCCGCTGAGGTACCCGCCACCGCCACCCGGCTGCTGTTCGGGCGGTCGCCGCAGGGCGGCGGCGCGGCGCCCGTCCGTTCCCGGCTCGCCTTCACCGTGTCGGCCGCCGAGGCCGAGCGGGTGGCCGAGGGCGGTGGAGGCAGCGTGACGGGGCTGATGCTCGCCATGACCGCGAACATTCTGCGTGCGGCCCGGGGCACCACCGAGGCGGGCCGGCCGTTCACGGTCGGGCTGCCCGTGAGCTTCCGGCGGCCCGGCGACCTGGAATCGTCCAACATGGTCGGGATCGCCACGCTGCGGCTGGACGGTCTGCGCGGGCGCTACACCGACCTCTCGGAGATCCGCCGACTGAGCAAGGCGGCGTACTCCGAAGCGGTCGGCCGGCACCTCACCGGCTACCCGCAGGCGGACGCTGCGCTGTCCAACGCCGGCGAGATGCTGCCGGAGGCCCGGGACGTCTTCGGACCCGCCCTGGGCATCCTCTTCCGCACCGTCTCGGGCGCCGGAGGGCCGCCCGGCCGGATGAACTGTTTCGTCCTCAGGGCCGGCGAGACCGTGTCCGTCGGCTTCCAGTCCGCCGGTGTAGCGGTCGGTCACAGCCTCGTCCAGCTGGAGCTGGACGCGTGGGGCATCGCCCCGACGCACACCTGGTGATCTTGAGCGTTCCCGCGGGCCCTCGGAGGCCATGACGGGCTCCTCACGGCCTCGTGAGAACGCCGTACTTGCAAAAAAACGACGTTCACTGATAGAACATCGTTCGGAACCGGAAGGCGGAGAGGTATCGTGATGGACGCTGACGTGATCGTGGTGGGCGCCGGACCCACCGGTCTGACGCTGGCCCACGAGCTGGCCCTCGCGGGCGCACACGTGGCCCTGCTCGACAAGGGTCCCGGCCGGACCGGCGAGAGCCGCGCCCTGAATCTCCACCCCCGCACCGCGGAGATGCTGGCCCTGCGCGGCATGCTCGACGGTGCGGAGGAGCAGGCCAGGACCCGGCTGGAGACCACCCACTTCGCGCACCTGCCCGTCCCGCTGACGCTGGACGGCTGGAACTCCCGCTACCCGTACCAGGTCGCCATTCCGCAGGCCGAGGTCGAGAAGGTGCTGGAGGAGCACCTCGCCGCGCTCGGGGTGCGGGTCCAGTGGGACTCGGAGGTCACCGGCATCGAGCAGGACGAGGAACGGGTCCGGGTCCAGGCCGGGGGCAAGTGGATCGAGGCGCGCTATCTGGCGGGCTGCGACGGCGGCCGCAGCTTCGTCCGCAAGGAACTCGGGGTCGACTTCCCTGGGCTGGACGCGCGGTGGTTCGGCACCGTCGCCGACGTCGTGCTCGGTGTCACCGGCGAGGGGATCGCGACGACCTGGGACACCAAGGGCTCGCCCCGGATGCGTCCGGACGGGTCGTTCGCGAACATCTTCCCGATCGGCAAGGAGTCGGACGGCGTCCACCGGATCTTCTACAGCGTCGCCGACCAGGTGATCGACGACCAGCGCGCGAAGGTGCCGGAGGACGAGGTCATCGCGGTGATCCGGGAGTTCTACGGCGCGGAGACCGAGGTCAAGGAGGTGCGCTGGGGCTCCCGGTTCAGCGACGCCTCACGCCTCGCGGAGCACTACCGCGTCGGTCGGGCCTTCCTCGCGGGCGACGCCGCTCACGTCCACCTGCCGCTCGGCGGACAGGGACTCAACACCGGCGTGCAGGACGCCATGAACCTGGGCTGGAAACTCGCCGCCGAGATCGCCGGCCGGGCCCCCGAAGGGCTGCTCGACACCTACCACGGCGAACGCCACCCGGTGGGCGCCGCCGTCCTCACGAACACCCGCGCCCAGGTCGCCCTCGGCCAGAAGGGCATCGAGCACGACGCGCTGCGCGAGATCTTCGCCCAGTTGATCAAGCTGCCGGAGGCCAACCGCCTGCTCGGCGGTGCGATCTCCGGGCTCTCCATCCGCTACGACCTCGGGGGCGACGAACCCGTCGGGGCCCGGCTCACCGACTTCGCCCTGCCGGACGGCCGCTGGGTCAGCGAACTGTTCCACCAGGGGCACGGCGTCCTGCTCACCACGCGGACGGAACTCGTCGCCGGGGCGGCGCCGTGGACCGGCTGGGTGGACGCCGTGGAGGTACCGGAGCTCCCCGATCTCGCCGCCGAGGCCGTGCTGGTGCGCCCCGACGGCTACATCTGCTGGGTGCCCGGTACACCGCTCGCAGAAGCGCTCCACCGCTGGTTCGGCACGCCCCGGACCTGACCCACGGCCGGCCTTCGCGCCGGACGCACTCTCTTTCCCCCCACATGCACAGGAGATCCACCTCATGACCGTTCTGGTGACCGGCGCGACCGGTAACGTCGGCCGCACCGTTGTCGAGTCACTGCTCGCGGCCGGCGTCCCGGTGCGGGCCACCTCCCGGAACCCGAAGACCGCCGGACTGCCCGCGGGCGTCGACGTACGCGCCGGGGATCTGGACGACCCCGGTTCGTTCAGGGACGCTCTGTCGGGAGTGGAGAAGCTCTTCCTGTTCCCCAACCCGTCCGGCGTCGCCGAGTTCCTGGACCTCGCCAAGGCGTCCGGGGTCCGGCACGTGGTGCTGCTGTCGTCCGCCGCGGTGACCGCGTCGAATGTGACCACCAATCCGATCGGGCTCATGCATCTGTCGATCGAGCAGGCGGTGGAGCACAGTGGTCTCGCCCGTACGGTGCTGCGCCCCGGCGCGTTCGCGGGCAACGCGCTGCAATGGGCTCCCGCGATCCGCGAGAGCGGTGAGGTCCGCATCCCGTACGCCGAGAGCACGGTCTCCCCGATCCACGAGCGTGACATCGCGGCGGTCGCCGTCCAGGCCCTGCTGTCGGACGGCCACGAGAACGCGACGTACGAACTCACCGGCCCGGAGTCGATGACGCAGCGCCGGCAGGCCGAACTGATCGAGGCGGCGATCGGGCGTCCGGTGACCGTCGTCGACCTGGTCGACGACGCCGCTCGGGCCCAACTGGATTTGCACTACGGCGGTTTCGGGGTGCCCGGCCTGGTCGACTCCGTCCTCGACACGTACGCCGCCTCGGTCGGCACTGCCGCCCCGGTGACGGACACGGTCGCCCGGATCACCGGCCGAGCGCCGACGGCCTTCGCCGACTGGGCCCTGGAACATCGTCCGGCGTTCACCGCTGCCTGACCGCCCGACCTCCGACACGAAGGAGCCGCACCCAGGACGGGTGAGGCTCTTTCTCCCGCGGTCCCTGAGATTCCATCACCCGCAACTCTCCACCGGGAGAAGACATGATTCACCGCAGAGACGTCCTCAAGACGGGGGCAGCTCTCACCGGCGCGCTCGGCGGTGCCGGCCTGCTGGTGCCCGCCGTGGCCGCTCCCGCACAGGCGGCAGACCTGGACCCGACCACCGTCCCGCAGTTCCAGCAGGCGATGCCGTTGCCCGAGGTACTGGAGCCGGTGGGCGACCGGGGGATGACCAGCTACTACGACATGAGCATCGAGGAGGCGGACGCGGAGATCCTGCCCGGTCGCCTGACCCGGGTCCGTACCTTCAACGGACGCTTTCCCGGTCCTGTCATCAAGGCGGTCTCCGGTCGGCGCGTCGTGGTCAGGCAGACCAATCAGCTGAGCGTGCCCACCTCCATCCACCTGCACGGCGGCCACGTGCCCCAGAACAGCGACGGCTCCCCCATGGACCTGATCGCGCCGGGCGGCGGGTCGAAGACCTACACGTACCCGAACCATCAGCCGCACGCGAACCTGTGGTTCCACGACCACGCCCACGAGCAGGAGTCGGAGAACGTCTACCGCGGGCTGACCGGCCTCTATCTGCTCACCGACGACGTGGAGCAGAACCTGAACCTGCCCTCGGGCAGGTACGACGTGCCGATCGCACTGCGGGACGCGCGCTTCGACGAGAGCGGCCAACTCGTCTACACCATGGGCGACTTCAAGAACCGCCAGGTGTTGCTCGCCAACGGCAGGGCGTGGCCGTACTTCAACGTCGCCGCCCGCAAGTACCGCTTCCGGCTGTTCAACACGTCCAACATGCGATTCTACGCGCTGCAGCTGTCCGACGGCTCGGCGTTCCAGCAGATCGGCTCCGACGGCGGGCTGCTGGCGGAGCCGCTCGACGTGACATCGGTGTTCCTCGCCCCCGGTGAGCGCGCCGACATCGTCGTCGACTTCTCCCGGTACACCGTCGGCAGCACGCTGATCCTCGGCAACGCCGGCGGGCTGCTGCCCGGCGACCCTGCCGACCAGGTCGGCAGGGTGCTGCAGTTCCGGGTCGGCGGTCCCGCCGAGGACACCAGCAGCGTGCCCGCGACCCTGCGTACGCTGCCCGCGCTCGGCACCGCCACGGTCCGTCGCAGCTTCGTCCTAAGCATGGACGAGACCGGCAAGACCATGGACGCGTTCATCAACGGCAAGTCGTACGCCATGAACCGGATCGACACCGAGATCGAGTACGGGGCCACGGAGACCTGGACCGTCCGCAACGCCAACGTCTACACGCCGCACAACTTCCACATCCACCTGGTGCAGTTCCGTGTACTGGAGCGCGACGGTAAGCCCGTCACCTCCGGACCGGAGAGCGGGCTGAAGGACACCGTGACCCTCAAGCCCGGGGAAACGGTCAGACTGCAGGCGACCTTCACGGGCTACGAGGGCACGTACGTGTACCACTGCCACATGCTCGACCATTCGGCGATGGGCATGATGGCGAGCTTCCGGGTCAGCAAGACCGCCACCACAGCACAGAGCGAAACCCGTCGACACCCCTCCCACCGTCGGTGAGCCGACGCCACGGGAGTGTCATGAATCATTCCTGATAGACCCGACGCCAGCTACCCGTTCGGTGCGTCAGCGCCGGTGTCCATAGTGGTGGACACCGGCGCTGACGCGGTTGGTGGCCCCACGAGACAGCGTCGATGAAGAGGGCATCAAACCGCACTGGTAGGAGTCGTTGATCCAGTATTTCGGAGTTCTGGGGTCTGTACGGTCATCGGCCCTTCTCCAGCCCCTCCGGTACGGCTCCGAAGCCTGGCAGCGCGTCTACTTCCGCCTCCGCGACAGCGTCGAAGGAATCGACGGCTACGCCAAGGACCCCCTCTACGAGCGGATCGAAGACGCCGGCACCCGCCGGATCCGCGGCATCGCCGCCCAGACCCTCCTGCTGGCCTTCCGGCTCGCCCGAGACAATCGCCGCAGGCTCAGGGCATGGGCCGACTCGATCACCCTGCACGACGACCGACCGCGCCGCCGGCCCACCCGCCGTCGCAAGACCGAGCCACTGGGCACCTGGACTCCCAAGGGCTACGCCACCCAGCCCTGAGACCTTCATCACAAGCCACCCGTAGGCTACGACAACCAACCGAAGATCCACACCAGAAAACAAGACCGCCGACGGTCCACGTGTTTCTGCCCACACAAAGAGGAACGGGCGGCATCGTGATCACGATGCCGCCCGTTCCACCGGTGCAATCCAGAGCACTTTCGTCGGTGCTCCTCTGTGCGCGAGGGGGGAGTTGAACCCCCACGCCCTTGCGGGCACTGGAACCTGAATCCAGCGCGTCTGCCTATTCCGCCACCCGCGCATTGGGTGTGTCCTGGGCTCTTGCCCCGCTGGGGCCGGCGCCTTCCGACATCGAGAACATTAGCACGCTGCCGGGGGTGGGTTCACATCCCTTCTTGCCGCAGGCAGGAGCCCCGCCGGACCTTCGGTGTCCCTGCCACGTATCAACGCGGACCGCTTCACGTATCAACCTCGTACCGGTACCCCTTGTCTCCCCAGGAGAGGGTCCGGGTCCACAGCCGGGTGCGGGACACTGGTCTTCGGCCGCCTCTACGATCCTTGGCGGGAGTACCTGAAGCGGTTGTGCGCAGCAGTACTGCCGGCGGAGTTCGAAGAGGCGCTCCACAGGGAACTTCGTCATCCGTCGACACCCGTCGGCGGGCCTGACAGGGGGAACCAGCCGATCGAGCGGCGCGTGGATACGATCAGTAAGCAGTACCAGGCAAGCGGCCCGCAGGGCAGTACACAGGACGGCAGTGACGGAGGAGGTGCCCCATGGGAGTCCTGAAGAAGTTCGAGCAGCGTCTCGAAGGTCTGGTCAACGGCACCTTCGCCAAGGTGTTCAAGTCCGAGGTCCAGCCCGTGGAGATCGCGGGTGCGCTCCAGCGTGAGTGCGACAACAACGCCACCATCTGGAACCGCGACCGCACGGTCGTGCCCAACGACTTCATCGTCGAGCTGAGCACACCGGACTTCGAGCGGCTCAGCCCGTACTCCGGCCAGCTCGGCGACGAGCTCGCCGGCATGGTGCGCGACTACGCCAAGCAGCAGCGCTACACCTTCATGGGCCCGATCAAGGTGCACCTGGAGAAGGCGGACGACCTCGACACCGGCCTGTACCGGGTGCGCAGCCGTACGCTCGCCTCGTCCAGCAGCCAGCAGGGCGGCCCGGGCGGCGGCGCCGCCGCGCCCGCGGCCCCGCAGGGCGGACGCCCCGGCGGCTACGGCTCTGACTCTA
>NZ_JBHYQH010000048.1:0-48040 GCF_042746715.1 Streptomyces sp. NPDC058741
GGTGCCGGGGGGTGGGTTGCCCCCCCGCCCCCCGCCGGGTGGGGGGGCGGGGGCGGAGCGGGCGCCGCGGGGGCGCGGCGCCGCCCCCCGCGGGGGGCTGCGCGCGCCCGCACGCCAACCGCCCACGGACGGCGTCGCTACACCTCGGCGGGGCCCCTACCACTTCCCGGGCGCGTAGTCCTTCAGGAACACCCCGTACAGGTCCTCCCCCGCCTCGCCCCGCACGACGGGGTCGTACACCCGGGCCGCGCCGTCGATCAGGTCGAGCGGCGCGTGGAAGCCCTCCTCGGCCAGGCGCAGCTTGTCGTAGTGCGGGCGCTCGTCCGTGATCCAGCCCGTGTCGACCGAGGTCATCAGGATGCCGTCGGTCTGGAACATCTCCTGGGCACTGGTGCGCGTCACCATGTTCATCGCGGCCTTGGCCGCGTTGGTGTTGGGGTGCCCGGCGCCCTTGTAGCCGCGCCCGAACACCCCCTCCATCGCGGAGACGTTCACGACGTAGGCCCGGCCGCTCGCGGCCTTCTTCGCGGCCCCGGCCATCGCGGGCCGCAGCTTGCTGATGAGGATGAAGGGCGCCGTGTAGTTGCACAGCTGAGTCTCCAGCAGCTCCACCGGGGAGATCTGCTCGATGGTCTGCACCCAGGTGTTGGTGTCGACGACGTCGGGGACGAGCCCGCCCGCGTCGATGGCCGTGCCGTCGAGGTGCCGCTCGACACTGGCGTTGCCCGCGACCAGGGCGAGGTCGGCGACCTGCTGTGCGTCCAGGCCGCTGATGCCGGCGGGCAGTGCGGCGAGGCCGTCGACCGCGCCGGAGTTGAAGGCGCCGATGACGCGGTGGGCGGGCAGCTCGCCCGCGGGCAGCGGGGTGCTCTCGCCCTCGACCAGGGCGGCGTACGCGGAAGGCAGCCGGCGCACCGTCTGCGTCGCGTTGTTGACGAGGATGTCGAGCGGGCCCGCCTCGGCGACCTGGTCGGCGAGGGCCACGGCCTGCGCCGGGTCGCGCAGGTCGATGCCGACGACCTCCAGGCGGTGCATCCAGTCAGCGGAGTCGTCCATGGCCTTGAAGCGGCGGATGGCGTCCTTGGGGAAGCGCGTGGTGATGGTGGTGTGCGCGCCGTCGCGCAGGAGCCGCAGCGCGATGTACATGCCGATCTTGGCGCGGCCGCCCGTGAGCAGGGCGCGCTTGCCGGTGAGGTCGGCGCGGGCGTCGCGCTTGGCGCGGTTCACGCGTGCGCAGTCGGGACAGAGCTGGTGGTAGAAGTAGTCGACTTCCACGTAGCGGTTCTTGCAGGTGTAGCAGGAGCGCGGGCGCTGGAGTATCCCCGCGATCGTGCCCTCCTCGGTGCGCGAGGACGGCAGCAGGCCCTCGGTCTCGTCGTCGATGCGCTGGGCGGAACCGGTCGCCGTGGCCTCCGTGACCGCCTTGTCGTGGGCGGTCTTGGCGGCCCGGCGCTCCTGGCGGCGGCGCTGCTTGACCGTGCGGTAGACGCCCGCGGTGGCCCTGCGCACGGCGATCGCGTCCGGGTGGTCGATGTCCAGCCGGTCGAGTTCCTCGAGCACGCCGAGGCAGACGGCCAGCCGCTCGGGGTCGATGCCGGGTCCGTACGAGAGCCCGCTCGCCTCGTCCATGGCCCGCGGGCCGTCCTCTGTCACCGTCATCGCCGCTGTCGTTCCCTGCTCTGCCGTGCGGCGCGCCGGTCGCGCCCGCTGTCGAACGGCGGATTTTACTTCAGCGGCGGGCCGGACCGCCAAACCCGCGTCGATCACGACCGGCAGGCCTTGATCAGCGTCGCCACCTCCCTCGCGAGGGCCGTCGTGAACAGGTCGAGGTCGGGGACCGCCTCACCGTCGGCGACGAGGCCGTAGTGGACGCTCCCCCGGTACGTCGACACGGCCACCGCGAGCGCGTGCCCGGGGGCGAGCGGGGCGAAGGGGAACACGGCGGTGAGCGGACGGCCGCCGAGCTTCAGGCCCAGGCTGGGCAGGGGCACGCTGGTCACGAGGATGTCGAACCAGAGCCGGGCCGCCTGTCCGACCAGCGGGCCGCCGAGCCGGGTGGCGAGGGCGGGAACGTGGTCGGCGAGCAGGGCGACGGCGCCGGCGCCCCGGTTGGGGCCGGCGTCCTTGTTGCGGTCCATGGCGTTGCGGACGGAGGCCAGCCGGGTCAGCGGGTCCGGATCGTCCACCGGAAGCCGTATCAAGTACCCGGAGAGCCGGTTGCCCTGCGGGTACGCGGTGCGCGGGCGGCGCTTGGAGACGGGGATGAGGGCGCGGGGCGCGACGTCCCGGCTGCCGTCGCCGCGCTCGTCGAGCCAGCGGCGCAGGGCTCCCGCGACGACGGCGATGAGGACGTCGTTGACGGTGCCGCCGACGGTCTTGCGCACGCGGTGCACGTCGTCGAGGTCCAGGACCACTCCGGCGGTGCGGCGGGTGCCGCTCGGCTCGCAGGCGAGGGCGGGGGTGGAGCGCACCTCCAGGGAGGAGAGGGCCACGGAGGCGCCGATGTCCAGGGCACGACCCATGTCGGACAGGGCGCCGCGCATGCGTGCGGGCAGGTCGCGCACGTCGGGCATCAGGCCGCGCGGGGGTGCGGCCGGGCGGGGCCTCGGCGCCGGCATGTCCATGGGGTCCATGACGCCCGCGGCCAGGGTCAGGGCCCTCAGTCCGTCGGCCAGGGCGTGGTGGAACTTGAACAGCACCGCGAAGCAGACACCGTCCTGGCCCGGCAGGACGTGGGCCTCCCAGGGCGGCCTGCCGCGTTCCAGCGGGCGCCCCATGAGCCGGCCCGCCTCGGCCTGGAAGTCGGCGGTCGGGGCGTGCAGCCGGACGTGGTGCAGGGGGTCGAAGTCCGGGTCGGGCTCACGGGCGGCACCCCCGAAGGCGAGCGGCCGGCGCAGGGCGTCGGGCAGCGGCTGCCAGACGTCGCGGATCCGCATGCGCAGCCCGGGGACACCCGCGGCGCGGGCGGCGAGGAGGTCCGCCGCGTGGGCGCCCGCGGCGGGCGAGTCCGCGGAGAAGACCCCGAGCGCGCCGAGGTGCATCGGGTGGTCGGCGGACTCGATGTTCCAGAACGCCAGGTCGAGAGGAGCGAGCAGGTCAGCAGTCAAGGGCTTGCCTCGCGTCGACGACGGGTGGGTCAGCAGTCAACCGCCCCCAGCCGATTACGGTCAAGTACGATCAGGCTACGTACAGTTAACACCAGATCAAGCGTCACGCCCCGCGATACGGGGCGGGACTCATGGTGCATGTCCGGTCAGTCCAGCACAGGTTGCGCCGCCGGGCACCCCGTGGGAGTCACCCGGGAGGCGTCACGGAGCAGTTCCTGGTGCGCCGTCTTCAGCCGGGCCGCGTCCGGCCTCAGTACGGCGCGATCCTAGGCGGGGAAGCCGTTCGGCTCACCTTCGACGTCCGCGATCCGGGTGTACACGGCGCCGTGGCACGCCCTTGCGGTCCAGCGCCCGGTCCATGTGCTCGTCGATCATCGTCCCGGCCGCAGCCCGTCAGGTGACCATCTGGCCCTTCCCGAGCGCGATGACCCCGCCCTTGGAGACCGTGTACAGCTCCGCGTCCCTCTCGGGGTTGACGCCGATCGTCGCGCCCGGCGGCACCTCGACGTTCTTGTCGAGGACCGCGCCGCGCACCACCGCGCCCCGCCCCACGTGCACGTTGTCGTGCAGGACCGAGCCCTGCACCACGGCTCCCGGGTCGACCACCACGCCCGGCGACAGCACCGACCGCGTGACCTGCCCGCGGACCAGGCAGCCCGCGCTGATGATGGACTCGCTGGCGATGCCGCCCGCGTTGAAGCGGGCCGGCGAGAGCTGGTACGAGTGCGTGTAGATCGGCCAGCTGCGGTTGTACAGGTTGAAGACGGGGCGTTCGGCGATCAGGTCCATGTGGGCCTCGTAGTAGGCGTCCAGCGTCCCGACGTCCCGCCAGTAGCCCTGGTCGCGGGTGGTCTCGCCGGGCACGTGGTTTTCGCTGAAGTCGTACAGCGCGGCCTCCCCCCGGTCGGTGAGCTGGGGCAGGATCGAGCCGCCCATGTCGTGCACGGAGGACTCGTCCTCGGCGTCCCGCCGGAGCGCCTCGATGAGGGCCTTGGTGGTGAAGAGGTAGTTGCCCATGGAAGCGAAGACGCGGTTGGGGTCGTCCGGCAGGCCGGGCGGAGCCGCCGGCTTCTCCAGGAAGCGCTCCACCGTCCGGCCGTCCGAGCCCGGCGTGATCACGCCGAAGGACGAGGACTCGGTGCGCGGCACCCGGATCCCGGCCACCGTCACGCCCGCCCCGCTCTCGATGTGCTGGGCGAGCATCTGGCGCGGATCCATGCGGTAGACGTGGTCGGCGCCGAAGACGGCGACGTACTCGGGGCGCTCGTCGTAGATCAGGTTCAGCGACTGCAGGATCGCGTCGGCGCTGCCCAGGTACCAGCGAGGGCCGAGGCGCTGCTGGGCGGGTACGGGCGTGACGTAGTTGCCGAGCAGGTTGGACATCCGCCAGGTGGTCGTGATGTGCCGGTCCAGCGAGTGCGACTTGTACTGCGTCAGGACGCAGATGCGCAGCACGTCGGCGTTCACGAGGTTGGACAGGACGAAGTCGACCAGGCGGTACGTGCCGCCGAAGGTCACCGCCGGTTTGGCCCGGTCCGCGGTCAGGGGCATCAGCCGCTTGCCCTCGCCGCCCGCCAGAACGATCCCCAGGACCGAAGGACCACCACCACGCATGGCCGCTCCCCTCACGCCGATTTCCCTCTGCCTGCCCCCGAGCAGTACCCGCTAAGCCTGTTTGACGATCTCCTCGTAGAGACGGACCGTCCGGCGGGCCACCGCGTCCCAGCCGAATTCTCCGACCGCGCGCTGCCGCCCGGCCTCGCCCATCCGCCGTGCGGCCCCCGGATCGCCGAGGACGGTGTCCATGGCCCGGGCGAGCCCCGCCTCGAAGCCGTCACCGGCCGGGACGAGCAGACCGGTGCCGCCGTCGTCCACGACCTCGGGGATGCCGCCGACCGCCGAGGCCACCACGGGCGTGCCGCAGGCCATCGCCTCCAGGTTCACGATGCCGAGCGGCTCGTACACCGAGGGGCAGACGAACAGCGCGGCGTGTGTGAGGAGCTGGATGACCTCCGGGCGCGGCAGCATCCTCGGGATCCAGAACACGCCGTCGCGGACCTCGCTGAGCTCCGCGAACAGCTCCCGGAACTCCCGGTCGATCTCCGGTGTGTCCGGCGCGCCCGCGCACAGCACGACCTGCGCGGCCGGGTCGATGTCGCGCACCGCGCGCAGCAGGTGGGGCACGCCCTTCTGGCGGGTGATGCGGCCGACGAACAGCACGTACGGGCGCGAGCGGTCCAGGCCGATCCGGTCCAGGGCGTCCGTGCCGTGGTCGGGCCGGTACAGGCTCGTGTCGATGCCGTTGTGCACGACGTGGACCTTCGCCGGGTCCAGCGCCGGATAGCAGCCGAGGATGTCCTCGCGCATGGCCGAGGAGACGGCGATCACCGCGTCGGCGGCCTCGATCGCCGTGCGTTCGGCCCACCCGGACAGCTCGTAGCCGCCGCCGAGCTGCTCGGCCTTCCAGGGACGCAGCGGCTCCAGGGAGTGCGCGGTCATCACGTGCGGGATGCCGTACAGCAGCTTGGCCAGGTGACCGCCGAGGTTGGCGTACCAGGTGTGGGAGTGGACCAGCTCGCGGCCCTCCAGGGCGGCGGCCATGGCGAGGTCCACGGAGAAGGTGCGCAGCGCGTCGTTGGCCCCGTCGAGGGTGGACCAGGGGCGGTGGCGCCGGACGCCGTCGACGCGGCCCTCGCCCCAGCAGTGCACGTCGAGGTCGACGAGCGGTCTCAGCTCCCTCGCCAGGAACTCCACGTGGACGCCCGCGCCGCCGTACACGTCCGGCGGGTACTCCCGGGTCAGCAGTCCCACTCGCACCCGCAACTCCCTGCTCTCAGCGGCCGTCCCCCTTCATGGTCACCCAGATGGGGCGCGCGGGGAAGAGCAGGGCGCACTCGGGAAACAGCAGTCGCCGCAGACGCCCCCGCCGGGCACCCGGTAGTACAGGCAGCAGCTGCGGCGCCGGAAGGCCGTGCCGGTGAGGGTTCCGGCACCGTCGAGCAGGGGGTGGGCGAGGAGTCCGGCGGTCAGGGAGCTGGCCCGGGCAGCGAGGCCGGCACGGCCGTTCCGCCGGGCCCAGCGGTCGAGCTCGCGGCCGGCGCCTGCCAGCGCGGAGGCCGCGTTGCCGCGCAGGAGACCCGGGGCGACGCGGTGGTGGACCCGCAACGCCTTCTCCAGGGGCAGGAGGTGCCCGTGCAGCACCGCGTCCGCGAGCCGGTCCGGGTCCGCGGGCGAGGGGCGTACGCCGGACAGCCACAGGTCGTCCGGCGCGCTGCCGTCCGGGTCCCAGCGCAGCAGCCGGGCGTCGAGGTCGGGGACGGCGCCGTACAGCGCGGCGCACCCCAGCGCGATCGACCAGAGCCGGGCCGCCAGGCCCTGGTGGGCCACCGACGCCGCGACGCGCGGCTCCGGGACACGCAGGGCCTTCGCGACCTTGCGGACACGGAGAAGCAGGGGATTATGGGCCACATCGGGTGATGCGTGTGCGTAGGCCTGTGCGAGAGTGGGAAGGGAGGCGGCCGGCGTTCCCTCCGTGCGCAGCACGAAGAAGCCGCCGAGCGGGCGGAGCGCGGCAAGGTCGGGGTCGAGGTCCACGACGAGCAGTAGTACCAAGACCCCTAGGGGACGCGTTCGGGCGACCCCCGATCCGCGGCGCCCACCCTGGGGATGACGGGGCTTCCCCCGTACTCCATCGGCAGTAGGACCCAATGAGTGCTCAGGGACGACGACGGGAAGACCTGGACACGGCAGGGTGTTGGTCATGAAAGCCCACCTTTCGCCGCGCCGGGCCGAACGCCCCCGCCTGACGCAGAGGAGCAGCCGATGAGCGCCCTCGCGTTGTCCGTCCTGCTGTCCCTCGTCTCCGCGTTCGCCTACGCGGGCGGGGCGATCGTGCAGGAGCGGGTGGCGGAGTCCTCGCCGGGCGAGCAGTACGCCCCGCTGCGCCGGCCGGGCTGGTGGGCGGCGGTCGCGCTGAACGGCCTCGGCGGGCTGCTGCACGTGGTGGCGCTGGCCTACGGTCCGCTGAGCCTGGTGCAGCCGCTCGGCGCGCTGACCATCGTGGTGGCCCTGCCGATGGCGGCCCTGTTCGTCGGCCGCAGGGCCGGCGGCACGGCCTGGCGGGGGGCGATCATGGCGACGGTGGGACTCGCCGGTCTGCTGTCCCTGGTCGCCGCGGCCGACACGCAGTCGCTGAACACGGCGGAGCGGGCGGCGGTGGCCCTGGTCACCGCGGGCGTGGTCGTGTCGCTGATGATCGCCGCCCGGGCCGCGCACCGGCACCCGGCGGTCCGCAGCATGCTGCTGGCCACGGCCTCGGGCATCGCGTTCGGCATGTCCTCGGTGTTCACCAAGACCGTCGCCGTGGACTGGACGGGCGGGGTGGCGATGACGGACCTGCCCTCCCTCGCCGTGATCGGCGTCCTCGCCACGGCCGGCATGACGCTGTCGCAGGCCTCCTACCGGGGCGCCGGCCTCGCGGCCCCGCTGGCCACGCTGACGGTGGTGAATCCGGTGGTGGCCGCCGCGGTCGGCATCACCATGTTCGGCGAGACGTTCCGCTACGGCACGACCGGCACGGTGCTGGCACTGAGCTGCGGTGTGGTGGCGGCGGGCGGTCTGATCCTGCTGACCACGGAGCGGCTCACCGCGTCCCGGCCGGAGCACGAGACGGCACGACCGAAGGCCGCCGAGAGGCAGCCGGTCGCGGCCCTGGCGGGTCCCGGGGCGGGCGCGGTCGCGGCCCAGACTGGTTGCGGCGCCGGCCCGGTAGCGGCCCAGGCGGGTCACGGGGCCGGCCTGGACGCGGGTCTCGGCTCGGATGCGGAGGTGGGCGTCCTGGGCCCCGGCACGGGCCTCGGGCCGACCGGCCCCGGAGGCGTTGCGGTGGGCGCGGACGGTCTGCGCGCAGAGGTGCCTGCGGCGGCCGGGGCGCTGTGCGCGACGGGTGCGTCATGTGAAGCGGGCGGGCCGCACGGCCCCGGGGACGCCGCGCCGGACATCGCGCCCCTCGACAACGGGCCGCTGCTCGTCGAGGACGTGCTCGTGCCGGGAGCGGCCGCCGTACCGGACGCCGTGCACGGGAGCGCAGTGGCGCCGGTGCCCCCCGACGACCGGCGCCCGCTCTCCTACCTGCCCTTCTACGGCGTCCCGTACGTGCCACTGCCCCCGGTGAACCGGCACCGGGTGCGCGTCAGATCCTGACGCCGCCGGCCCTGAGGTACGCCACCGGGTCGACGTCCGAGCCGAAGCCGGGCCCCGTCCGCACCTCGAAGTGCAGATGCGGGCCCGAACTGTTGCTCGTGGAGCCGGACCGGCCGATGCGCTGCCCTGCGCTCACCGACTGCCCGTCCCGTACGGAGATCGCCGACAGGTGGGCGTACTGGCTGTAGCGGCCGTCGGCGTGCCGGATCACGACCTGG
Organism: Streptomyces sp. NPDC058741; assembly: GCF_042746715.1. Taxonomy (NCBI): domain Bacteria; kingdom Bacillati; phylum Actinomycetota; class Actinomycetes; order Kitasatosporales; family Streptomycetaceae; genus Streptomyces; species Streptomyces sp. NPDC058741. The sequence goes on from NZ_JBHYQH010000048.1 coordinate 8,528, forward strand.
TACCCGAACGAGCCGCCCCAGCCCGCGCTGACGACATGGCCCGAGGCGACCGACTTCACGGACGTGCCGGTGGGCACGGGAAAGTCGATACCGGTGTGGTAGCCCTTGGACCAGGAGGAACCCGCCTTGCGGTAGGGCGTGCCCAGGGAGGCGCCGACCGGGGCGACGAGCCCGTGCCGGGTGGCCGTGGACCGTGACGCGCGTTCCCTGCTCTCGGTCTCGCTCTTGGACGGCTTCTTGACCCGCTCCTTCTCGCGCTCCTTGGAGGGCTTGTGCGGAACGGGCCTGGCCGACTCGGACGGCTTGGGTGCGGGGCGCGTCTTCGTGGCGGCCTCACCGCGCAGTGCGAGCCGCTGCCCGGGCACGATCAGGTCGGGGTCGCTCCCGATGGTCGAGCGGTTGGCCGCGTACAGACCCCACCAGCCGCCCCGGACGTCCTGGTCCGACGCGATGCCGGAGAGCGTGTCGCCGCGGACGACGGTGTACATCTCGGCCCTGCCCGCCCGGGACTGCGGGGTGGAGTGCGGCCGTACGTCCTCGACGGAGGTCCTGGCCGTCCTCCTCGCCTCCCGTTCGGTGCCCCTCTTCGTGCGGTCGGAGGCCGGGCGGACATCGGGCCCGTCATCGTCCCGGGTCAGTCCGGCCCGTGCCGAGCACACCGGCCAGGCGCCCGGGCCCTGCCCGTCCAGCACCTTCTCGGCCACGACGATCTGCTGGCCCTTGGTGGCGAGGTCGGCGCGTGCCGCGTAGGCCCGGCCGCCGTAGGCCTCCCAGGTGGACTGGGTGAACTGCAGCCCGCCGTGGAAGCCGTTCCCGCTGTTGATGTCCCAGTCTTTGCTCGACTCGCAGGCGGCGACCTTGGTCCAGGTGTCCACGTCCGCCGCCTGGGCGGTGCCCGCGCTCATGAACGGGAGCGCCATCCCCGCGCCGCCCGCCGTGACGGTGAGCGAGGCGCGGTTGATCCTGTTCGGCTGATACCGGCGGTGCCGGCCGCGTACGGCCATCGGGTGCCCCCCTAGACATGCGTCAGGAGGGGCAAAAGTAAGCGCGGCGGACCGGCCGGAACAAGGCGGCTATCAGCCGCCCGGGAGTCGCATATGGCCGGAACGAGGCCCCTGTCGCGCGACGTGCGCCACGGCGGTGCACCGCGTACGCCTGGCGGTGCACGGAGGCGGCGCGCGCGGGGACGCGTGCCTCGGCTGAGTGCGACGGCGCTCCCGTGCGTATCGTCGTGCGCCACGCCGTCCCGTCCTGCGCCATGCCGTCCCGTCCTGCGCCACGGGCCCGTCCCGCGCCACGCCGCCCGACCCGCGCGTGCACACGGAGGGGCGACACGACAGGATGGTCGCCGGAGGTCCTGCCGGCGGGCATGTGCCGGCAGCACCGATACCGAGGTCTTTAGGAGCGAACCGAATGAGCAGTACAGCGCAGATCGGCGTCACGGGTCTCGCGGTCATGGGCCGTAACCTCGCCCGCAACTTCGCCCGCAACGGCTACACGGTGGCGGCGCACAACCGGACGCCCTCGCGCACGCACGCCCTGGTCGAGGAGTTCGGCGGAGAGGGCGAGTTCATCGCGTGCGAGAGCGCGAAGGACTTCGTGGCCGCGCTGGAGCGTCCGCGCCGGCTGGTCGTGATGGTGAAGGCCGGTGACCCGACGGACGCGGTGATCCAGGAGTTCGCGCCGCTGCTGGAACCCGGCGACATGATCATCGACGGCGGCAACGCGCACTTCGCCGACACCCGGCGCCGCGAGCGCGAGCTGCGCGAGCAGGGCATCCACTTCGTCGGCATGGGCGTCTCCGGCGGTGAGGAGGGCGCGCTGAACGGGCCGAGCATCATGCCCGGCGGCCCGAAGGAGTCCTACGACTCACTGGGCCCGATGCTGGAGAAGATCTCGGCGAAGGCCGCCGACGGCTCGCCCTGCGTCTCGCACGTCGGCCCGGACGGCGCCGGGCACTTCGTGAAGATGGTGCACAACGGCATCGAGTACGCGGACATGCAGCTCATCGGCGAGGCGTACCAGCTGCTGCGGGACGTCGCCGGGTACTCCCCCGCCGAGATCGCGGAGATCTTCCGGAGCTGGAACCGGGGGCGTCTCGACTCGTACCTGATCGAGATCACGGCCGAGGTGCTGTCACACGTCGACGCGGAGACGGGCAAGCCGTTCGTGGACGTGGTGGTGGACCAGGCCGAGCAGAAGGGTACCGGCCGCTGGACGGTCCAGATCGCCCTCGACCTGGGCGTTCCGGTGTCCGGCATCGCGGAGGCCGTCTTCGCCCGCTCCCTGTCCGGCCACGCGGCGCTGCGGGAGGCCTCGCGCGGCCTGGCCGGTCCGCGGGCGAAGACGCTGGGCGAGGCGGACGCCCGGGTCTTCGCCGAACGGGTGGAGCAGGCACTGTACGCGTCGAAGATCGTGTCGTACACGCAGGGCTTCCACGAGATCGACGCCGCGCGCGGCGAGTACGGCTGGGACATCGACCTGGGCGCGGTGTCGGCGTTGTGGCGCGGCGGCTGCATCATCCGCGCGGCGTTCCTGGACAGGATCCGCGCGGCCTACGACGCCCGGCCGGACCTGCCGAGCCTGCTGTCGGACGCGACGTTCGCGCAGGAGATCGCGGACGCCCAGGACGACTGGCGCGAGGTGCTGGTCGCCGCGACCCGCCAGGGCGTGCCGACGCCCGGCTTCGCGGCGGCCCTCGCCTACTACGACGCCCTGCGCGCGGAGCGTCTGCCGGCGGCGCTGACGCAGGGGCAGCGGGACTACTTCGGTGCGCACACCTACCGGAGGGTGGACCGGGACGGGTCGTTCCACACGCTGTGGGGCGGGGACCGCTCGGAGGTCTCCGCGTAGGCGCTGCTTAGGCCCCGTAGAGGCGCTCCACGCCGGGATGACGGTGAACGGGCCGGGGGACGGCCGTGGATCGGCTGTCCCCCGGCCCGTTCCGTCGGTCGGTGCGGTGGTGCGGTGCCGTCGTTCAGGACAGCGGGGGTCCGGGCTCGGGGTTCGGTACGGGTTCCGGTCCCGGGGGGATCGGGGAGGGGTCGGGGCCCGGCACGGGGCCGGGGCCCGGGGGTGTGGGTCCCGGGGGCGTCGGACCGGGTGGGGGCGGGGTGGGGCCCGGCGGCGGGGTGGGCGACGGCGGGGGCGGCGTCGGCTCGGGCCCCGGCGGGGGCTGCGGGTTCGGCACCGGATCGGGGCCCGGGGGCTCCGGGTGCTGGGGATCCGGCCCCGGTGTCGGTGCCGGCGACACGGGGTCGGGATACGGGTCGTTCATCAGGTCCTCCAGCCAGTGGGTCGACTCCGGCTCTGGACTACTCCCCCGCCTACCCGGCAGCGGCTTCGGCAGTCACCCCGTGGCGGGACGGGGTGGGGCCGGGTGGGGTAGCGGGGGCGGCCGAGGTCGGGGCCGGGGCGGAGACCCGTGGTCAGAACCCGCCCGGATGGGCGGCCAGCCAGGCCTTCGCCGCCGTCAGCAGGCCCTCGCCGGCCGACGGGGCCTCGTCGGGGTGGCGTTCGGCCCACTGGGCGACGTAGGGACAGAGCGGGGCGACCGCGCGGTCCTCCCGGGCGGCGACGCCGTAGAACTCGCGCGCGAGGGAGCCCGCGATGCCCTGGCCCTCGTGGGCCGGCTCGACGATCGTGTGGACGGGGACGAGGGCGCGCTCGGGGCTGTCCAGAACGAAGTACTCGATGCGGCCGACGACTTCACCGTCCGCCACGGCCTCCAGACGGCCGGCCGCCCGGTCGTCGCGGATCTCCTGGTCGCTCATGCGCACGCTCCTCCGTGTCGGTCGGTCAGGCGCTGACGGCCTGCGGGCTGCGCCGCTGGTCCGACCCCGGCACGGGCTCGGACGGGTCGGCGCCCAGGGCCACGATGCGGTTGTCGCGGTCCACGTGCACGACCCGGGGCTCGAGCGCCCGGGCCTCGGCGTCCGTCACCTGGGCGTAGCTGATGATGATGACGAGGTCGCCCGGGTGCACGAGGTGCGCGGCGGCACCGTTGATCCCGATCACGCCGGAGCCGCGCTCGCCCTCGATGACGTACGTCTCCAGCCGGGCGCCGTTGGTGATGTCCACGATGTGCACGAGCTCGCCGGGCAGCAGGTCGGCGGCGTCGAGCAGATCGGCGTCGATGGTCACGGATCCCACGTAGTGCAGGTCGGCCTGGGTGACGGTGGCGCGGTGGATCTTGGACTTGAACATGGTGCGCAGCACTTTGGACTCCTAGAAGACGGCTCCCCGCCTGCTTTCTGCAGGTCAGGGGCTTCGCTCACTGTACATCGACGTGCCTTCGGCTCGAAGACTCTTCACACGATCGAGCATCGCGGCAAGCAGGCTTCCCACCTGCGCGATCTGCGCGGAGAGGCTACCGCGAAGCCGTCAAGGGGGGCACGCCCAGAAGGCCGTCCCGGTCCCGTGCTGATGGGACGCCGACTTACCTGACGAGGCGTCACGAGGTGAACCGTTCGGAGTGAGCAGAGGGCAGCGTCGGCGAGCGGTGGCCCCACATCACTGCCGCTGCACCCCAGGCCACTCTCCGGCGAGTATCTGGCAACCCACTCGCCGATCGAGCGCTCCCCGTCGATCCGAGGCAGCGCCGTGGGGCCGCCCCGAGGGGACGCCAATCGGGGTCGACACAGACGGACGACTGCACCAATCGCAATGAAAGGAGCTCGTGTTCACCGGCACCCACCTGAACCTCGTGTTCACCGGCACCCACCTGAACCTCGTGTTCACCGGCACCCACCTGAACACCGAGTCCCTGGGAGTTTCCCCTGCTGCGCGGCACCCGGGCCGAGGAGATCGTCGCCGCGTCGAGATCTCGAACGTCAGCCACCCCTTCTACACCGGAACCGCCCGCGTCCTGGACACCGCGGGGCGGGTCGAGCGGTTCGAGCGCCGCTACGGCCGGCGCGGAGCGAACTGATGCGGGACGCGCCCCCGCTGCCGGTGCTGATCGTGGGCGGACTCCACTCCGAGGGATCACCTACGTCGACCACAAGGACACGAACCTGCTGCGGAAGTTCGTCGGCCGGTGACGCGGACCGGGCCGGTCCAGGCGAGCGGTGTGCCCCCGCCGGCGCGTCCGGAAGGCCGGGGCGGCGAGGGCACGACGGCGTGGCAGGACACGAGGCGGTCAGTGACCGGCGACGACGCCCGACAGCTCGTTGGTGCTCTTCGGCAGGGTGACTGAGGCGATCTTCTTCCCCGTCTCCAGGTCGATGGCGTGCAGGGCCTTCCTGCCGGGCTCGGACACGAACGCGGTGCGGTCGCGGACGAACAGGGTCGGCCGGGCCTGCTGCCAGTCCAGCGGCTCCTGCCACTCGCCCACGGCGGGGATCTTCTTCTCGACCTTGCCGGTGTTCTGGTCGATGACGTGGAGGGCGCCGTCGGTGCCGAGGACCACGGCCTCCCCGTGCGGTCCACGAGCCAGTGAGCGGAAGGAGTAGCTGGTGCCCAGGTTCACCAGGCGCAGCTTCTTCTTCTCCGTGTCGATGAGGGAGATGCGGGTGGGCCGCTCCAACTCGGCCTCCGGGTCGGTCTTGTAGTCGCCCAGGAGGATCGGCGAGGTGTCGCTGCCGGCCTGGTTGCCGATACGGCCGTAGTCGTCGGGGGCGTCGATCTTCGTGAACTTCCCGTCCTCGTAGATCAGGATGCCGTCCTCGCAGCCGATGCCGATGGCTTCGTTCCTGGCGGCCGCCTCGCCGTGGACACCGGGGCAGTCCTCGTTGCGCGCGATCTCCTTGTTGTCCTTGTCCAGCACCAGCGCGCCGGTGCGCTTCTCCTCGGTGCCCAGGGTGCTGAGGAGTGTGCCGTCGGCCAGTTCGATGGCGACACCGTGGTGCGGCTCGGCGGAGGTGTAGGTGCGTCCTTCCGGCTTCTTGTCGCTGCTCAGGTCTGCGGGGTCGAAGACGTTGACCTCTCCGGTGCCGTCGGTGAAGAGCACGGTCTTCCCGGCGTGACGTACGACGTGGCCGGGCTTGGCACCCTTGTACACGATGTCGGTGAGGGTCTGCCCGGTGGCGTTCAGGATGCGGAAGCCGGTGTCGGTGGAGACGACGACGTGGTCCTCGTCACCCGCCGGGTTGACCCGGTTGAAGCCGGGCAGCTCGATGGTCTTGGCCGTCTTGAGGCTCTCGCCGTCCAGGATGTAGAGGCCGCCGTCGAAGGTGGCGACCAGCGGGTCCTTGACCGCGGTGGCCTTGGCGCCCGGGGCGTTCTTCGCCTTCGTGTCGGAAGAGGAGGAAGAGTCCTCCCCTCCGCAGGCAGTCAGAACCGTGGACACCGCCAGGGCGAGTGCCGTGCCCGTGAGAGCTCTGTTGCGTATCGACTTGTTCATCGGTGTGTTCCTTTCCGCGCCGCTCTGTGGCGGCAGTGAGGTGGAGGGACGGCTCGTCAGCCGGTGGTGCACGTGAGGCCCGTGGGGTCAGCCGCCGGTCAGGCCGTCGACCATGGCGGTGGTGTTGGCCCGCATCATCCGCAGATAGGTGTCGGCGCCCTCGCCCTTGGCGGTCAGCGACTCCGAGTAGAGCTCGACGACCTGGATCCGGCCGCCCGTTTCCGCACGCAGCACCTCGGCGAGCCGTCGGGGCTGGGAGGAGTCGGCGAATACGGTGCCTACGCCCGCCCGTTCCATCGCCTCGGTGAGGGAGCGGAGATCCGAGGAGCTGGGCGAGGCCAGCGTGGTGCCGCTGGGGATGACCGCGCCGATCACCCTCAGGCCGAAGCGGTCGGCGAGGTATCCGAAGACGTGGTGGTTGGTGATCAGGGACCGCTTGCCCTCGGGAACGCGGTCGAAGGACTTCTCCATCCAGGCGGTGAGGCCGGTGAGTTCCTCGGCGTAGCGGTCGGCGTTGGCGCGTGTCGTGCCGGCGTCCACACCGTCGACGTGCTCGATGACCTGGTCGGCGATCAGACCGGTGGCCTTGCGTACCCGGTCGGGGTCGGTCCAGAAGTGCGGATCGGGTTGCCCCTCCTCACTGCGGGGGCCGCCGTCGTCGGCCGTGCGGAAGGTGAGCGGGTCGGCCGCCTCGCCGGCCGCGAAGGTGGCGACACCGGACTCGCGGGCGGCCTCCACATGCCGGAGTACGTTCTCCTCCAGCCCCAGGCCGTTGTAGACGACGAGATCGGCCCGTTCCAGTTCGGCGGCCTGCACCGCCGACAGACCGAAGGAGTGCGGGTCGGCGTTGGGCTTCATCAGAACGGTGACGTCGGCCTGGTCACCGACGATCTCCCGGGTGACGTCACCGAGGATGTTGGTCGTGACGACGACGCGGGGCCGGTCGTCGTCGGTGGTGCACGCCGTCGCGGTCGCGGCGGTGACGAGGGCGAGCAGGCCGACGATCAGACTGCGCAGACGCGCGATGCCCGCCCTCGCGCGCTGCTTCGCCTCGGTCCGGCTCATCGGCCGGTCTCCGCCATGAGGACCGGCTTGACGTCCAGTTCGAAGGAGCGGGCGATGCGCAGACCGTCGTTGTAGTCGATCTCGAACACCTTCTTGCCGTCGGGGTCGTTGACGTAGGCGCGGCTGCGGTCCACCTCGATCACGGGGGCGATGCCGTCGGCGCCTGCTCCCTTCCCTCCGGTCAGCAGAGGCTTGGTCCGCGCGGTCCGCTTTCCGGTGGTGATGTCGTAGCCGTGCAGTGCGCCGTCGGACTGCAGGACGAGCAGGGGAGATCCTTCTCCGGCCGTGTTGGCCGCGACGACCGGACCGGTGTCGACCCGGGTCCAGGTCCGCTCGGTGACGTCGAGGACCCAGACGGCGTCGCTTCCAGCCGGGGCGGTGAGGGTGTCGCTGCCGGGCCGCTGGCGGAAGGAGGTCGCCCGCTCCAGCGCCGGGACGTCCCTTCCGTAGGGGATCTCCTCGGCGGTGAAGGCACCGCCCTCGGTCCGGACGAGCAGGGCGCCACCGGCGCAGCCCAGGATCACGCCCCGTCGGGTGACGGCGTCTCCTCGGGGCTGCTCGCACTCCACGTCCGGGGAGGCGACGCGTTCGCCCTTGCGGTCGAGGACGACGAGCCTGGTGGCTCCGTCCTCGTCCGCGAAGGCGAGCAGGTGCTCCTCGTACGGCACGACGGCGCCGGTGTAGATGCCCGGCAGCGTCCGGAGGGATGTGATCCTTCCTGTTTCCAGCTTGCCGCGGTCGTAGAGGAGGGCGCGCCCGTCCTCGTCGGTCACCGCCGTCACGGCGGCATCGCTGCGTGCCTGCGCCCGGCTTCGCGCGGGGAGTTCCCCCACGTCGCGTACCGCCGCGCTGTAGTAGTGGACGTGGTCACCGTGGTCCACCATCCAGGCGCCACTGTCGACGACATGGGTACCGCCGGGCGCGTGGAGGTAGCCGAACCGCCCGTCCGTTCCGAGCCGGACGGCGCCTTTCACCCGGTCGGTCCGGTGCACCTTGCCGGTGATGAGGTCGAGAGCCCTGCTGCTGCCGCTGCGGGGATCGTTCAGCAGGAGCCGGGACTGCTGCTCGGCGGCTTCCTGCGCCCCCTCGACGTACCCGTGCGGAGTGGCGGAGGGGGAACTCGCCACAGGGCGGGAGTCGTCGCCCTTGTTCGCCGCGCAGCCCGTGGCGAGCAGCGCGGTGAGTGCCAGTGTGGCCGAAGTCCACGAAGTGACGTTTCTGCGGACGGTCATGACGAGCGCCTCAAGCTTCTTTCAGTTGACTTCGAGTACGGCAGCAGCGGCGGGGGCGTGGGGCGCACGGCGGTGCAGCAGACCGGACGCCGCGTGGGAGAGGAAGAACAGGCTCACCGCGAGTGCCGCGACGGTCGCGCCGGCGGCGGTGCTCAGGTGCCAGGACAGCAGCAGGCCGCCGAACGTGGCGGTGGCTCCGAGGACGGCGGCGAGCGCCATGACCCCGCGCACACTGCGCGCCCAGGGCAGCGCGGCCGCAGGCGGCGCGATGAGCAGTCCGAGGACGAGCAGCGTTCCCACGATGTGGAAGGAGGCGACGATCGCCAGGCCGAGCAGGCCGAGCAACACCGCGTGGGCCAGACGCGGCCGCAGCCCCAGAGTCTGGGCCTTGCGCGCGTCGAACGTCAGGGCCAGGAAGGCGCGGTGGCCCAGGACCGACACCGCCAGCGCCGCGAGCAGCGCCGCCGCGAGCACGAGGAGGTCCTGCTCCCGGACGGCGAGCACGTCACCGAAGAGGAAGCCAGTCAGGTCGACCGCGAAGGACTGCGAATGCGAGACGATGATCACGCCGAGCGAGAGCATGCCCACGAACAGCAGTCCGATGCCGGTGTCCTGGGACAGCCTCGGTGTACGGCCCAGCGCGGTGACACCGGCCGTCATGACGGCGGCGCTGACCACCGCGCCCACCATCAGGTTCCCGCCGAGCAGCGCGGCCAGCGCAACACCCGGCAGCAGTCCGTGCGACATGGCGTCCCCCAGGAAGGCCATCCCCCTCAGCACCACCCAGGTGCCCGCCAGTGCACAGATCGCGGACACGAGAATCCCGCCCCACAGGGCCCGCTGCACAAAGGTGACCTCGAAGGGGGCCGTCAACCATTCCATGACCAAGACACTACAATGAAAACCATGTTCAACAAACCCGCCCCCTCATCCGCCCCACTCTTGGAGCGCACGGCCCGCATTCGCTTCCAGGGGCTGTGCGCCGGCTATCCAGGGCGCCCAGTGCTCCATCAAGTCAGCGCGGACATACCCGCGTTGGCCACGACCGCGCTCGTCGGCCCGAACGGCAGCGGCAAGTCGACCCTGCTCGGTGTGCTCGCCGGTGTGATCCGTCCGACATCCGGCGATCTCCACCACAACGGAGACCGGCCGCCCGCCTTCGTGCCGCAGCGCGGAGCCCTCGGCGACACCCTGCCGCTCAGCGTCCGGGAGACCGTGGAGATGGGACGCTGGGGCGAGCGCGGCCCATGGCGCCGGCTGACCCGCCAGGACCACGCGATCGTCGACGCCGCGCTCGACCGGCTCGGCATCCGGGACCTCGCCTCACGCCAACTGGGCGAGCTGTCGGGTGGGCAGCGTCAACGCGCGCTCATCGCCCAGGGGTTGGCGCAGGGATCGGACCTGCTGCTCCTTGACGAACCGACCACGGGCCTGGATCCGGAAGCGCAAGAGCGCATCGGGGCGCTGCTGAAGGGCCTCGTCGCCGACGGGGTGACGGTCGTCCAGGCCACGCACGACCTGGAGGCTGCGCGTACGGCGGACGCATGCCTCCTGCTCCGGGACGGCCGTCTCGTCGGGCACGGACATCCGGACCAGGTCCTCACCATGTCGGCACTGGCCCGCATCTGGCGATCCCTCTGAGGAGCGGCGGCACACACCGCTTCGGGACGACCGGGGGCTTGGGCCGCCGGCCAACCCCCGGGGCCGAGGCGTCGGCCCGGCGTGCCCACACCGACCGTGACTCAGGTCACTGGAGCCTGTCCGACGGATCTTGCCCACGGCAGGTGAGCCTCAGAGCATGACCGCCGGACGCGGTCGGCGTCAGGCCATGCCGCGCGGTAAGCCGGCGCCGCGCCAACCGCTCAGCTGGATGGCGGTGAGTTCCTTCGCCGCCGCGGCAACGTCGTGCGCCACTCTCGACTCCACAGTCCCCTTACCCCTATGAGTGCATGACGGGCGTAAAGATCATTCCGGAGAACGGTGACAAGCGCCTTCGCGGACCGCGATAGTGGATCTGCCCTCGAAGCCGGAGCCGTATCGTCACGACGGTCACGGTCGGTCGCGGAAGAGCTCTTGCTGATCGTTGGGGAATGACGTGCTCGTCGCGTCTTCGGCTTCCGGAACGGTCGTCGCAGGCGACCCGGTCGTCACTCGGCGGCCAGGGTCGTGAGGAGCTCGGCGGGCGCGTCCATGAAGTCGTAGTGGCCGCCCTCTACGACGCGGATCTCGACCGAGTCGGCGTAGCGGCGCCAGCCCTGGAGGTCCGCCAGACCCACGTCGGTGTCCTCGCTCCAGTGCAGGACGGTGATCGGGCAGTCGATACGGGCGGGTTCGGTGCGCCGGTAGGCTCCGGCGGCGGCGTGGTCGCGGAGCAGCACGGACAGGCCCATGTCGATCATGTCGGGGCGGGGTTCGATGCCCCGGGCGCGCAGGAACGCGACCAGTGCGGCGCGCAGTTGGTCCTCGTCCAGGGTGAGCATCCGGTCGCGGACGGCCTCGTGCGGGGCCGGCTGGCCGGACACGAACAGGCGTCGGGGTACGGGCAGGCCGGCGGCGTCCAGCCTCAGCACGCTCTCGTAGGCGGGCAGGGCGCCGGCGCAGTGCCCGAAGAACGCGAACGGTGTCTTCAGCAGCGGGGTGAGGGCTTCGACGAGCTGTTCGGCAAGGTTCTCGTAACTGCCGTAGTGGGGGTGGGCGAGGCGGTTCTCGCGGCCGGGGAACTGTACCGGGCAGATCTCGGCGTCGCCCGCGGCGGCGGGCCAGGCGCTGAACGCGGAGGCCCCGGAGCCGGAGTAGGGGAAGCAGAACAGGCGGGCGGAGGCACCGGCGGTGGGCGGCCGGACGAACCAGGGCGAGGCGAGGACGGGTCCGGACGTCATGGGGTGTGCCGTTTCCGGGCGGTGACGGGCAGGTGGGTCATGCCGGCGATGAAGTAGGAGCGCAGGTGCTCCGGTTCGCCGGCCAGGTCGAGGGAGTCGAACCGGTGGAGGAGTTCCTCGAAGAAGACGCGCAGCGTCAGGCGGGCCAGCGGGGCGCCGATGCAGAAGTGCGGGCCGAATCCGAAGGCGATCTGCCGTTTGGCGTTGGGGCGGGTGATGTCGAAGGTGTGCGGGGCGGTGAAGAGCGCGGCGTCCCGGTTGGCCGAGCCGATCCACGCGACGACCGCCGCACCGGCCGGGATGACGCCGCCCGCGATGGGGACGTCGCTCACGGCGTAGCGCATGAAGTTGCAGGCGGCCGAGGTCCAGCGCAGCCCTTCCTCGACCAGGTTGGGGATCAGGTCCGGGTCGGCCTGGGCCTTTTGGTACTGCTCGGGCCGTTCGATGAGGGCCTGCACGGTACCGGAAACGGTGTGCGGGGTCGTCACGTTGGCGCCCAGCAGGATGCTGTAGCCGTCGAGGGCGATCTCCTGGTCGCTCAGCGGCGCTCCACCGGGGCGCACGCTCATCAGGTGGTGGAGCAGGCTGTCGTCCTCGGTCCCCGAGCTTCGGCGCTCCTTGACCCACTCGGTGACATATCCGACAAGTTCGTGGTGGGAGATCGCCAGGGTGGCGGCTTCGCTGCCGAGCTGGAAGTGCGGATCGGAGGGGGCCGTCACCATCGCGGTGAGCCGGACCAGTTCCTCCCAGTCCTTCTCGGGGATGCCCAGCAGCGGTCCGGTGACGATCGCCGGGAGGAGCAGCGCCTTGTCGGCCAGGTCGAACACCTCCGCGTCCAGGGCCGGTTCCAGGAAGCGGACCACCGACCGGCGGATGGAGTCCTCCCAGGACCTGACCGCGCGGGCGGTGAGCCTGGAGCCCAGCGGCCTGCGGACCTCGGTGTGCCGGGGCGGGTCGGTGGAGGTGAGAAGCACTCCGGCGGCGACGTCGTCCTGGCCGAGGTGGGTGGGCACGGTGCCGCGCTCCGAGGTGAACGCGCGGTGGTCGCCCAGGACGCGGCAGACGTCCTCGTATCGGGTGACCGACCAGAACGCGCGTCCGTCGGGCAGGACCTGGTGGTGCAGGGGCGCCTCGGCGCGCATCGCGTCCCAGACGGGGTGCGGATCGCCCGTGCCGTAGAGGTCGAGGTCGAAGAGGTCGACGGTGTCGAGGTCGATGTCGCGCGCGGGGCCCGGCGTCAGCCTCATGTGCCGGACCGCCCCCGCTCGATCAGCCCGGCGACGCGAGCCGGGGTCTGCGCCAGGTAGAAGTCGCGGACGGAGAGCCGGACTCCGTGGTCGCGCGCCACCCGTTCGATGATCTCGATGCCGGTCAGGGAGTTGCCGCCGAGGGCGAAGAAGTCGTCCTCCGGCCCGACCCCGGGGCGGTTGAGGAGTGCCCCCCACAGCGCGGCGATCTGGTCCGCCAGCGGCTCCGGGCCGGCCGATGGCGCGTCATGGCGTTGCGGGGTCTCGTCCTGTCCACCTCGCGGGTGGATCGCTTGCGGCGCCGGTTCCATGGTCAGCTTCCTTCCTCCGCCGGACGGGGGTGCCCGCACGGTTTCCGTGCACACGGATGTGATGGAGCGTCAATAACGATGTGGCCGTGGGGGGCGGCTTGTGTCCGGCCCGGGCAGCGGAGCGGAGCACGCCTTCGGCGGGGTGTGCGCTCGCCGTACGGCATCCGCCGGGCGGGAGGCCAGCCCGGCGGCGGCGGGGCGGCGCTCGGTACGGGGGCCGCGCGACCGCCTCTTGTCCGCCGGCTACGGCGTCCCGGCCGCGGCCGCCGCGCTGCCGGAGAGGTCCCGGGGGACGCGGGCTCACATACTTCCCTTTTCCCACCACTGGATTTTCGGACAGATTCGCGTGGCTCATTCTTCACGGAGTCGTCCGGCCTTTCCCTGCCCGATTCCCGCATTCCGACGACGGCCGGACCACGGCATGGGCGACGCGACGGGGGCCGAACGGCCCGTTCCCGCCGGCAGGTCATCCCGCGAAACGGCGGCCCCACCCGCTGTCGCCGTCGGACGCACCGAAGGCCGTCACCACGGTGCCGGCGCGGCCGGTCTCGGCGGCAGCGGCGGCGGTACCGCCGACCGCGCCGATCATCAGCGCGAAGAGAACGGCAGCCACGAAGACGCGGGCAGACTTCATCTTTTCTCCCAGAACTCGGAGTGGGCCATCCGGAAAGGGCTCCGGCCGGCATTGCCCGGCCGTTCCCTTTCCGCTGTTCCAGGATGGCGGCCGCGTGTTCCGGATTCCACGGACGGCACCATTCACCAAGTTCCCCGACACCAAAGCGGGGGGTGAACGAAACGGCCACAGGGCACCAAAGATCACCATACGGACGGCCGGAGCCGTCCGGGACCCTGCCGCCGCGGGCGGCGCGGCAGGGCCGGAGACGTACCCGACCGCGTCCGGCAGCCTCGGCGGTCGCGTCTCAGCCCCGGCTCACCGAGGGCTCCCGGAACATCTCCCGGAGTCTCGCCCGGTCGATCTTCCCGTTCCGCGTCGACGGCAGCTCCTCCAGTTCGACGAAGTGCCGGGGGACCATGAACCGGGGCAGACCGGAGGCACACGCGCGGGCCAGGTCGTCCCGGTCGACCTCCGCGCCGGAGGCCCGCGTGTAGTACGCCGCCAACTGCGTGGACGCGGCGACCTTGACCCCGACGACCGCGGCCCGGCGGACACCGGCGACCTGGGCGATCACCGATTCCACCTCCCCCGGCTCGACCCGGTAGCCGTTCACCTTGAGCTGGTCGTCGAGCCGGGAGACGAAGTGGAAGTCCTCGCCGTCGAACGTGACCAGGTCGCCGCTGAGATAGCAGCGCCGCGGGCGGCCGTCCTGATGCTCGAACTCCCTGAACTTCTTCGCGGTGAGCCCGTCGTCACCGGCGTATCCGACTCCGACGCAGTTCCCGGCGATGACCAGCTCCCGGGTCTCGCCGACCGCGAAGGGGCGCAGCCGTCCGTCCACCACGCACAGCAGCTCCGCGTCGACGACGGCGGTGCCGATGGGCGGCCGGTCGGGCCACGCGCCGGGGTCGCCCGTCAGGCGGTACTGAGTGACCACATGCGTCTCGCTCGGCCCGTACTGGTTCACCAGCGTCAGGCCGCCGTCGGCACAGAACCTCCGCACCTCCTCGTTGATCACCAGCTGTTCGCCGGCCACCGAGATCTCCCGCAGGCTCGGGGTCCCCGCGCCGGCGGCGCACGCGGCGGCGGCGAGTCCGTGCAGTCCGACCACCGGCTGGAAGAGCCGGGCCGCGTCGTGCTCGCGGATGGTGTCGATCAACGTGAAGGGGTCCAGCCGGTCCTGGTCGTTCACCACGATCAGGGTCGCACCGGCCAGCCAGGTGGCCACCGTGTCCTCGTACACCATGTCGAAGCCGATGGACGACATGTGCAGGGTGTGCGGCGGCCGGTCGTGGCTCCACCGCCCGACGTGCCAGCTGCCCAGGTCCGCGAGGACGACCGGCGGCACCGCGACGGCCTTGGGTTCGCCTGTCGACCCCGAGGTGGGGATGACGTAGCAGAGCGGCCCGGTCGCGACCTCGTCCCGTCGCGTTCCCCGAATCGACCGGAAGGTGTGCTCCGCGACACCCGCCCCGACCGGTGCGCACTCCTCCGCCCGGAGGACCATGGCGCAGCCGGCGCTGCTCACCAGCCTGCCGGTCCAGGCGGGCGGCATGGCCGGATCGATGGACAGGACGCCGGCTCCGACGCGCCACACGCCCAGCACCGCCGCGCAACGGGACCACGAACGCGTCGCGTGCACGTCGACGACGTCCCCGGGGCCGATGCCGTGTGCGGCGAGGCCGCCGGCGATCTCGGCCGAGACCTCGTCGAGTTCGGCGTAGGTGTAGGCGATGCCGTCGTCGATGACCGCCACCGCGTCCCGGTGCCGGGCGATGGAGTCCATCAGCATCCGGATCAGGGAGACATCGAGGTCGCTCATGCGATCAGGCCCCCGTCGACGAGCTCCAGCGGCCGGTAGTCACGCGACGCGACGAACTCCGGCCGCGGGCACGGCACTTCGTGCAACTCGTTGTCGACACTGTTGTAGCTGACGAATGCCATGGTCCGGTCGGTCGGCGCCATGTTCGCACCCGACCCGTGCGCGATGCAGGGGTGGAAGAACAGCAGGCTTCCGGCGCGTCCGACCACGGACCGGATCTGCGACTCCGCGGTCACCTCGGCCATCTGCCCGGCGTCCAGCGCGAACTTCAGCTTCGCGGAGAGGTCTGCCTCCCAGCGGGAGGTGCCGCCGGGATCGGGGCTCCACGGGGGTATCGCGCCGTTCCGATGCGAACCGGGGACGACCAGCAGCGGGCCGTTGTGCTCGGTCGCGTCATCCAGCAGCAGCGCGACGTTGACCGCCCGCGGCTCCGGCATGCCGTCCTTGGGCCCCCAGACGCTGTAGTCCTGGTGCCATTGCCACACCTCACCGCGCAGCGCCTTCTTGGCGTTGACCTTGCACTGGAACACATGCACCTTGCTGTCCAGCAGCTGCTCCGCCGCGGTCAGCAGCTCGGGCAGCCGCACCAGCCGGGAGAACAGCGCGCCCGTGGTGTGGCAGCCGTGGATGCCCCGCACCGTGGTCCCGTCCTCCTCGAAGATCCGCCCGGGGTGTTCGGTCCCGTAGAGATCGGTCACCTCACGTCGCAGAGCGGCGACGTCGCCGGCGTCGAAGACGTCTTCGAGGAGCAGGAATCCCTCGGACCGGTATTCCGATATCTGGCTTTCGGTGAGCATAACGCGATGACCTTTCTCCTTGGTTCTCCGGGATGATGCGCATCGGGGACGCGGACCGGATCGGGCAGAGGTCCTGTTCGGGCAGAGGTCCTGTTCGGGCAGGGCCTCTGCCCCGTCGTCCGCTGCGGTGTTACGGGGCGAGGGCGGCCCGGGAGTCGATGTAGGCGGCGATCGACCCCACGGTCGGATGGAGGAAGAGCCGGTCCATGGGGACCTCGGCGCCCAGTTCCTCGATGAACGCGCCCTGAATCCTGACCATGATCAGGGAATCGCCGCCCAGCGCGAAGAAATCGTCGTCCCACGTGATGTCGTCGCGCCGGAGTTCACGGCGCCAGATGGCGCGGACGCGGTCGGCGGTCATCGCATTCCTTTCGTTCGTTCTCACGGCCAGGGGCCTGTTCATGCCGCGGAGCCGGTGTCGGCGCTCCGCGCGCGGCAGAGGTCCGCCAGGGCGGCGCGGTCCACTTTTCCGTGCGAGCTCAGCGGAATGCGCAGAATGTTCGTGAACCGGGACGGCAGCATGGTCCGCGGCAGGGTCCACAGCAGACGGGTGCGCAGGTCGTCCTCGGCGAGGTCCTGTCCCGAGGGGACGACGAAGGCGTGCAGCTCGGCCTCGCCCCCCGCGTCGCGGACGGCCACCACGGCCGCCTCGCGGACGCCGGCCAGCCTGCCCAGAGCCCGTTCGACGTCGGTGGGGTCGATCCGCATGCCCCGCACCTTGACCTGGGCGTCCATCCGCCCGGCGACGACGAGTTCACCGCTGCCGTCGATCCGGCCGCGGTCCCCCGTGCGGTACAGGCGCACCGGCGTCCCGTCCAGGTCGACGGTGGTGAACCTGGCGTTCTCGGGGCCGTCCGCCCCGAGGTAGCCGGCGCCGACGCCGGTCCCGGAGATGCAGATCTCGCCGTACTCCCCCGCCCGGACGCCGCGCAGGTCGGCGTCCAGGACGTGGATGGCGGTGTTGTGGGCGGGCCGGCCGACCGGGGCGATGTCGTGCTCGCCGGGCCGGTAGCGGGACAGGTCGTAGGAGGTGGCGACGTCTGTGCACTCGGCGACGCCGTACTGGTGCAGCAAGGTGCAGGTGGTGTCCGGGCGGCGCGTGAAGTGGGCGAGGCGCTCGCTCTTCAGCGCCTCCCCGCCGAACAGGATGCAGTCGAGCCGGGCGAGGGCGTCGCCGCCGCGCGCGCTCTCCCAGTCGACCAGCAGGTACAGGGTGCTGGAGGCGCAGTGCACGACGCGGATGTCGTACTGGGTGAGCATGCGGTGGGCCAGCATGGCGTCGAAGTTGCGGCTGGCCATCAGGTGCTGGGTGGCACCGCAGAACAGCGGTGTCATCAGGGCCCGCTGGGACAGGTCGAAGCCGAAGGCGGAGACGACCAGGTGGTGGGAACCGCGGTGCAGTCCGTACTCCGACTGGAGCCAGTTCATCAGGTTGAACCAGCCCTCGTGGCGTACCGCGGTCAGTTTGGGCGTGCCGGTCGAGCCGGAGGTGAACACCGCGTAGCAGAGATCGTCGCCGGTGACGTGGACCTCGGGGACGGTCGCCGGGAGGGTCGCGAGGTGGTCTGCGAGTTGTTCGAGGTCGATGACCTCGACGCCCCCGGACTCCACCATCGCGGCCGTCGTCGAGGAGGCCGCGATCAGGGCGAGGCCCGGCACCTGCGCGAGCAGCAGCCGCAGGCGGGCCGCGGGATAGGCGGGGTCGAGGGGTACATAGGCCGCGCCGGCCTTCAGCGTGCCGAGGATGGCGACGATCATGTCGATCGAGTAGTCGAGGCAGACGCCGACCTTCGCGCCCCGGCTGTGGCCGCGCGCCATGAGCAGGTGCGCGAACCGGTTGGCGAGCACGTCGAGTTCGGCGTACGTCACCTGTCGGCCGGAGAACACGACGGCGACGGCGTCGGGCGTGTCCCTTACGTGCTCCTCGAAGCGGCGGTGGACGACGGGCGAGGGCGGGAGGGCCACCCGTTTTCCCTGAAGGATCATCAACTGACTCCGATGTAGGAGGTGTTCGGTGAAGCGGAGCTGCACGCGAGGAGGGGCGCTCCCGGGGCGCCGGTGCGGGAACCCGCCTCGCGCGACGGAGCGTCAGGCCGGTTCGTGAGCGGTGTCGTTCGGCCGCCGCAGCCTCGCGCACGCTCCGTCGCCCGGGTCGGTCCGGGTCGGGCTCGACGTGCTCCGGCCGCCAGAGGGCGTCTTGTCGGTCGGGCCGGATCTGGGAGCGGGTTCGGTGCCGTGCATCGCAGGGCGGAGGCAAGGGTCGGATGGGGTCTCCCCTGCTCGAACGGAGTGGAGGGCTTGGGGGAAGGAGCCGGGCAGACCGACGACAACGCGGCGGGGGTGCGGTGCCAGGCCCCGCGAGCCCGGCTTGATCGGCACGACACCCCCTGAGCGGTCTCAGATGTGCTGCCGCATCGGGGTGAAGTCGACCAGGACCACCGCACGCTCGCCCGTCTCCGGGCCGTCCCCGCGCCGGATCGGGGACACGTAGTGGCTGACCTTCTCGTCGGTGACGCCGTAGGACTCCAGCGGCTTGGTCAGCTCGAACGCGGCCAGCGTCTCGCCCTCGGGGACGTCCTCGGGCAGCTTGCCCCGGTACTTCGGCGGGGCGATCACGTTCGAGCCGCCGACCACGTTGGTGCGATAGACCAGGTGCGCGAAGACGAACGGCTCGCCGTCCTGATGGAGCTCGTTCGGCGAGGAGATGGCCTCGCTCACGGAGTCGTCCACCGCCAGCTTGATCAGATGCACCCCGACGTGCAGCGGGAAGGCCGCGTCGCTCCGTGACCAGCGCGTCTGGGCGAAGTCGAAGGACAGGATCTGGTGGATGATCGGGTTGTCCCGGGCCGTCTCGCTCATGGCGGGCAGCTTGCGGAGCACGCCCACGTAGTCGGGGTTGTGGTCGGCCTGCCAGTAGCCGTTCATCCAGCCGCCCTCGCCGAGGTGCGTGTCCGGAATCCAGCTGAACTCCTGCGACCAGGGCAGGAAGATTCCACGGGCGTAGCGGCGGTTGCGCCCTTCCTCCGTCGCGTAGGGGTCCGGTGGCAGGTCGGCGAACTCGGCGCGCAGGCTCCGGTAGGACGCGTCGGTCTCGGTTATCCGGAACTCCTCGGCGAGGTCCCAGCGGGCGTATCCGTGCTCCACGAGGGCGGGTGTCTCGGTCAGTGTCTGCATGGCTGTCCCCAAGAGGTGGTCGTGATGGGCGGGTGGTGGCGGCTGCCGGGTCGGACCGTCAGACCACGGCGGGCCGGAGCGCCGGGCGGCGGACCACCCGGCGGCGGCGTCCGCGCCGGGTGGAGAGCTCCACGCGCGGGTCGTCGTCGAAGAGGTCGAGGCGGAGCAGGCGTTCCTCGCTCCAGCCGAGCAGCCGGAACTCGCCGGCGCCCAGGTGCAGCAGCTCCACGGGCGGGCGTCCTTCGACACGCAGGACCAGCCCGCCGTCCTCGGCGCCCACTTCGGCGGCGAGGTCGCTCTCCTGGTCGTCGACCACGGGCTCCCCCCACTCCATGAAGGAGAACGGGACCGCGAAGCGGCAGCCGAACTCGGCGAGTTCACGCGAGGTGAGCGGGAGTACGGGGCGGTAGTAGGCGATGTCGCTGGTGGGCAGGTCCGCTCGGAAGCTGTCCGGGAACAGGGCGAGCAGCCTGTCGTTGGTGGCGCAGTCCGCGACCAGGTGGATTCGGGTGCGGTCGCCGGCGTTCCGCAGGGCATGCGGCCGCTCGAAGTCGGCGTACCAGAGCGTGCCGGGCTGCCAGCGCTGCTCGACCCCGTCCAGCACCATGACCGCTCCGGGGTTGGTGACCAGCGGGATGTGCAGCCGTACGTAGCCGTAGGGCAGCCCGAGCGGGGTGTCGGAGTGCTCCTGGACGGACGCACCGGGGGCCAGGGCCATCAGGCGGACGCTGCGCAGTTCGGTGCCGAGTTCGGACAGGATCCGGCTGAGGTAGGGCGCCTTCGCCATCAGGGGCGTGTCGGCGAACCCGTCGCGTCCCGGGCCGCCGGGGTCGGTCCGCTGGAGGTCTCCGCCCGGTGCCCGCAACGGGAGGACCTTCCAGTCCACATCGGATTCCTCTCCGACGGCACCGTCCTCGAAGGACCGCTGCAGGGCCCAGAATTCGGATCCGCTGAGCGCCGCGAGATCCGCGTCCAGCCGGTCGATATCGAGGTCGTCCCGTAGCATCACCGTGGCCGGAAGGTTTTTCAAGGAGCTTATCTCTTGCATGGATTCCTCGCTTGGATGAGCTTGGATGAGCTTTTCTTCGCTTTCCCTTGCCAGGGAGATGCTACTTCTCCAACGCGTCGGAAAAAGCGTCTGCGGATGGCCAGGAGCGGCCAGGACGCTTTAGGGCACAGCCTTTTCGGTATAGGCCGCGAGAAGGGGGCGATCCGATTCGGGGAATTCGCGCAGTTTCCGTATCGGGCTGCACAGCAGAACGGCCGTTGCCAGTATGTACAGGCCGGTCATCATCCACATGGTTTGCCGGACACCCGACAACTCGCCGAGTATGCCGCCGAGCAGTCCTCCCACCGCGATGGCGCCGAAGCTGATCACGGCCGCGCTGGCGCTGATGCGCCCGATCAGGTCGGGCGGGCAGTACCGCTGGCGGAAGGTGTCGGTGATGACGTTCGCCGCGACCACTCCCGCGCCGACACCGACACCGCCGACCACGAAGAACGCGAGGCCGGCCCCCGGACCGGTGAGCGGGAAGAGCAGAGTGAAGGGGGCGGCAGCGCCGAGGCAGACCAGCACGGCGCGCGCGCTGCCGTACCTCCGGGACGCCTGGTGGGAAACCAGCACGCCGAGGAAGCCGCCGAGGCCGCACAGGGTCAGCACCGCGCCGACCACGGCCTCGCCGGCCCCGACCGTCCGCACCAGGAACGCCACTTCGATCGAACTCATTCCGGTCAACGCGATATTGGACACCGCGCTGAATACCGCGAGGGTGCGCAGGATGCGGTCCCGGAAAAGGAATGCCAGGCCGTCGCGGACTTCCGTGCGCAAGCGGCGCCGCCGGATCTCCGGGGGCGGCGAAGGCGGCGGCTCGGCGATCCGGACCGCCCGCAGGCTGACCCAGGACACCAGGAAACTCAGTGCGTTGGCCAGCAGTCCGGCGACCGCCCCGAAAGCCTGGACCAGCATTCCGGCCAGGCCGGGGCCGATGACCTCGGCGGTCGACTCGCTGCCCTGCAACCGCGCGTTGCCGGCCAACAGTTCCGCGTCGGAGAGCAGTGTCGGCAGATAGGCGCGTTGCGCGGTGGTGAAGAAGACGCTGGCGCAGCCGCAGACGAAGGCGGCCGCGAGCAGATGCGGAATCGTGAGTACGTCCGCCCAGGCGGCGATCGGAACACTGACGAAGGCCAGGAAGGAGACGGCGTCCGAGACCAGCATCACCGGACGGCGGGGCAGGCGGTCCACCCAGGCCCCCGCGGGCAGTCCGAGCAGCAGCCAGGGCAGATAGGCGACGGATGTCAGCAGTCCGACGACCAAGGTACCCGCGTGCAGGGTGAGGACGGCGACGAACGGCAGCGCCACCACGGCGATCCCGTTGCCGAGCAGGCTCACGGTCTCCCCGAACCAGAACAGCCGGAAATCGCGCCCTCGCACCGTGCCCTGTCCGGCCTTGCCGCTCACCGCTCCACCGCCGCGGGCCGGGGGGCGTCCAGCAGGGCGAGCTTGCGAGCGAGGACCGCGCCGATCCGCGCCATCGGCTCCGCCTGGGCGATCTCGCCGTGGGCGCAGTCGATGGGGTGCACCTCGAGGTTTCCGGTCAGGTGGTCGCGCCAAGATTCCGGTGCGGGGGCGTCCGCCGGCCTCCCCCGGGTGGCGGACACGAACACCATGTCCCCCCGGTACGTCCGGGGCCGGAGCTCCCGGTAGATCCGGTCGTTGTCCACGAACACCCGCGCCAGCGCGGCGGCTTCCGCACGCGTCAGCCATTCGAGCGTGCTGCCGGGCCCGCGGACCGTCCGCTCGTAGGCGTCGAAGCCGAGCGGTTCCACGCCGTGTGCGGGAAGGTCGTGTCCCAGGGATTCGAGGAGTTCGGCGAACGCCTCCGCGCTGCCGTCCTCCAGCGGGCGGTGGCCGGGCACCGAGTCGGGCGGGTAGCCGTCCAGCAGTACGAGCAGGTCGACCTCGTCCCCGTCGGCCTGGAGGCGGGTGGCCACGAGGTGGGCGAGCACCGCGCCGAAGGACCAGCCGATCAGCCGGTAGGGACCCTGGGGCTGGACGGACCGGATCTGCTCCACGTGCTCCTCGACCGTCCCGTGCCAGGTTCCACCGCATGCATCGGCGTCGGTGAGGCCCCTGGACTGGAGGCCGTAGACCGGATAGCCGCCGTCGACGTGGCCGAGCAGGCCCGCGTAGCCCCAGCTGATCCCGGCGGCCGGGTGCAGGCAGAACAGTGCGGGCCGGTCGCCTCCCGTCCGCAGGGGGATCAGGGGTGCCAGCGGGTCGTGCCGCGCGCCCGCGCCCAGCCGGTCCGCCAGGTCGGCGGCGGTGGGCGCCTGGAACAGGTCCACGAGGGTGAGCCGGCCGCCGAGCACCGCCCGTACCCGGGAGAGCAGCCGAACGGCCAGCAGGGAGTGCCCGCCCAGTTCGAAGAAGTTCTCCTCGGCTCCGACCCGGCGGAGCCCGAGGATCTGGGCGAACAGCTCGCAGAGCACCTCCTCGTAGGGTCCGCGCGGGCCGCGCGAGGCAGGACGGTGCGCGAAGTCCGGGGGCGGCAGCGCGTCCCGGTCGAGCTTCCCGTTGGGCGTCATCGGCAGCCGGTCCACCGGCTGGAGGAACGACGGGATCATGTGGTCGGGCAGGACCGAGGCCAGCCGGTTGCGCAGGTCGCGCCGGTCGAACCCGTGGTCCGCGGCCGTCTGTACGTAGCCCACGAGCCGCTTGCCGCCCCCCGCGTCCTCGCGCACGGCCACGGCGGCCTGCACCACCCCGGGGCAGCCGGCCAGCGCGGCCTCCACCTCGCCGGGCTCGATCCGGAAGCCCCTCACCTTGACCTGGTCGTCGACGCGGCCCAGATAGTCCAGCCTGCCCCGGCGGTCCCAGCGGACCAGGTCACCGGTGCGGTACATGCGGCTGCCCGTCTCGCCCTCCGCCGCGAAGGGGCACGCCACGAACCGTTCGGCGGTCGCGGCCGGGCGGTTCAGGTAGCCGCGGGCCACACCGGGGCCGGTCACGTACAGCTCACCCGGCACACCCGGCGCGACGGGTCGCAGCCGCTCGTCGAGCACGAAGACCCGGGTGTTGCCGATCGGCCTGCCGATCAGCGGGTGCGGGCTGTCTGCGACGTCCCACCACAGCGCGTCCAGGGTGCACTCCGTGGGACCGTAGAGGTTGTGGCAGGTCGTACCGGAGGCCTCCCGGACACGCGTCCACAGCGACTGCCCGGCGGCCTCCCCACCGAGCAGCAGCACCAGCGGCGCCCGGGGCCCGGACAGCAGGCCCTCGTCGAGCAGGTGCTCCGCGTAGGTGGGGGTGACGTCGAGGACGTCGACCTGCTCGGCCCTGACGTAGGCGGTCAGCGCGACGGCGTCGCGCCGGACGTCGTCGCGGACGACATGGAGTTCATGCCCCGCCAGCATCCAGAACAGCGCCTCCCAGGAGGTGTCGAACGAGAGCGAGGCGGTGACGGCCGACCTCAGCCGCCGGCCCGCGGCGGCCTCGGTGCTCGCGATCAGGCCCGCGCGGTGGAAGGCGTACAGATTGCTCAGGGCCGAGTGCGGCGTCACCACGCCCTTGGGCCGCCCGGTGGACCCGGAGGTGTAGATGACGTACGCGGCGCTGTCCGGCAGCACCGGGCACCCCAGGTCGGCCACCGGGCCGGACGGGGTCCCGATCCGGTCGGCGAACACCGCGGGCAGCCCGCCGAACCCGTGCGCCGCCGCGGTCGCGGTGTCCGTGACGACGACAACCGGTGCGGCGTCGTGCAGCATGTGCCCGATGCGGTCCCGGGGGTATTCGAGGTCGACGTGGAGGTAGGCCGCACCCGTCTTGAGGACCGCCAGCATCGCGACGACGGACTCGGCCGACCGGGGCAGCGCGAGTGCGACCAGCCGCTCGACCCCGGCCCCCCGATCGCGCAGCCGGAGGGCGAGCGCGTTGGCGCGGTCGTTGAGTTCGGCGAACGTGAGCCTGGTGCTCCCGCACACCACCGCGGTCGCTCGCGGTGTTCGCGCGGCCTGCGCCTCGAACAGTTCCGGCACGGTGGCCCGCGGGACGGTCAGGGTGGTGTCGTTCCACGCGACGAGGGATTGGTGCCGGTGCTCGGCGGAGAGCGGGTCGGCGTCGCCGACGGGGCGTCGCGGGGCCGAGACGAGTTGCCGCATCAGCCGGGGCAGGGCGTCGGCGATGTGGTCGACCGTGGCCCGGTCGAACAGGGCGGTCGCGTACTCGAGGGAACCCTCGATGCCGGCCGCCTCCCCGTCCGGCGTGCGGTGCTCCCTGAAGTCGAAGGACAGGTCGAACTTGGCGACCTCCCAGTCCAACGGCTCCTCGGTGCAGGTCAGACCCGGCAACGAGAGCGTCTCCGCCTCACCCGCGGACAGGGTGAGCATGACCTGGAAGAGTGGATGGCGTGCGAGTGACCGTTCCGGGTTCAGGTCCTCGACCAGCCGCTCGAACGGTACGTCCTGGTGGTCCAGGGCGGTGACATCGGCGTCCCGCACCCGGTGCAGCAGCTCGCCGAAGGTCGGATCACCGGACACGTCGCTGCGCAGGACCAGCGTGTTCACGAAGAAGCCGACCACCCCTTCCAGCGCGTCGTCCAGACGCCCCGCCACCGCGGTGCCGAGGGGAATGTCCGTACCTGCCCCCAGCCGGGAGAGCAGCACCGCGAGCCCGGCCTGGAGCACCATGAAGGTGGTGCACCCGTGGTCGGCGGCGACCGCGAGCAGGCTCCGGTGCAGATCGCCGTCGAGCTTCAGCGGTACGCAGTCGCCGCGGTGGTCGGCGACCGCGGGGCGCGACCGGTCGAACGGCAGGTCCAGCTCGGCGGGCAGCCCGGCCAGCCGCTCCCGCCAGAAGGACAGCTGTGCCGTGAGCAGGCTCTCCGGGTCGTCCTCCTCCCCCAGCAGGTCACGCTGCCATACGGCGTAGTCCCGGTAGTTCACCGCGATCGGCGGCCACGGGGGTGTCCCGCCCGCGGCCCTGGCACGGTACGCCGTGGCCAGGTCGGTGAGCAGGGGTTGCCAGGACCCCTCGTCGCAGGCGATGTGGTGGAGCACCAGCGCCAGCACGTGCTCCCGCGGCGCCGGTGCGAACAGGGTCGCCCGGAGCGGGAGATCGGCCGTGAGGTCGAAGCCGCGGTCGACGGCGGCGGACAGCAGGGCGGTGAGCCCGTCCTCCGGGCACGCGACCACCTCCAGCTCCGGCGGGCGGACGGACAGGCGCTGCTCGGGTTCGCCCTCGACGGCGGGGTACACCGTGCGCAGCACTTCGTGCCGGTCCGCCAGGTCGACGAGTGCCGCCGCCAGGGCGGCGCGGTCCAGGTCGCCTCTCATCCGGACGACGAGCGGGCAGTTGTAGACCCCCGAACCGCCGTTCACGCGGTTCAGGAACCACAGCCTTCGCTGGGCGTAGGACACGGGGGCCACGGAAACTCCTCAGAAAGCGGTGCCGGTTGGGGCGAGAACGGTCGAAGCGATCTTGCTCGGGAGGGACCGCCAGATCTCCGGGGTGTAGAAGTGGCCGCCGCCGAGCACGTCGTACCCGTACGCGCCGGAGGTCAGGGCGCTCCATCGAGCGGCCGCGTCGGTTCTGATCAGCGGATCGTCGGCGCCGAAGAACACCTGAAGCGGCACGCTGACCTCGGCTCCGCCGTAGACGAACGTGTTGCGGACGCCGACATCGGCCCGTACGAGTTCCAGCGCCACCTCGGTCAGGCCCGCGTGCTCCCGCACGTGCCGGGGCAGCAGGCCGTGGGTCTCCAGCCACTCCAGCAGCCGCTCGTCCGGGTCCTGGGGCGTGGGCAGGAGTTCGCCGGCGGTCAGGCCGCGGTCCGGGGCGTTGCAGGAGGACAGTGCCAGCGCCCGGGGCCGCACCGCCTCGTCGCCGTCGAGCCGGGCGGCCACGTCGAAGGCCATCCAGCCGCTCATGCTGTGCCCGAAGAGGACGTACGGGCCGAGATCGGCCTCGCGCAGTGATCGTGTGACGTCGGTGGCCAGTTCGTCCCAGTCGCGGGCGAAATCCTCGGCGAACCGCCCCTCCCGGCCGGGGTAGCAGACCACGACGAGGTCCGTCTCCGGGGGCATGTGGGCGGTCCAGGGCTGGTACGCGGCCGTGCCACCGCCGAAGAAGCTCAGGCCGACCAGGGTCCGCCGGGCGCGCGGCGTCCGGTGCAGGGTCACCAGCCTGGTGTCGTGGGGGGCGCTCACCGCGACGCCCCGGCGGCCGTCGGCGCGCCGCCGGCGGCCTCGTCCGCGGTCGGCTTCCGGCCCTGGTCCATCGCGGCGGCCAGACCGGCCGGCCGCATGTCCGTCCAGTTCTCCTCGACATACGCCAGGCACGCGGTCCGCGTGTCCGGTCCGAAGACGGCGGACCAGCCGGCGGGTACGTCGATGGCCGCGGGCCACAGGGAGTGCTGTCGCTCCGCGTTGGCCAGGACGAGGTAGGAGCCGTCTTCGTCGTCGAACGGGTTGTTCACGGAAGTGTCCTTTCGGGGTGGTCAGGTCAGGGCGGTTCGGGCCGGGCCCCGGGAGATCGGCCGGGCCGGGGTGGAGGGGTGTCGGATACGGGTGCGCAGCGCGCCCGCCGGTGGTCAGATCCAGCCGCGCCGGGCGGCCTTGACTCCGGCCTCGAAGCGGCTGCGGGCGCCGAGGCGCTCCATGAGGAGCGCCATCATGCGTCGCGCGGTCCGTTGCGAGACGTGCAGCTGTCCCGCGGCGGCCGCGTCGGTGCACCCCTCGGCGACCAGCCTGAGCAGCGCCCGCTCCTTGCCGTTCGGGGCGTCGTTTGCCGGCGGCAGCCCGGCGTCCAGCGGGGTGGCCGACGACCAGGTCTGTTCGAACAGGAGGACCAGCGGGGCGACGAGGCCGGGGTCGGTGAGCTGGAGGGCGCCGGCCGCCGTGTCGCGCGGATCGAGGGGCACGAGCGCGACCGATCCGTCGAAGACGATCATCCACGACAGTGGCGTCCCGCAGCCCCGGAACCCGCCGCCGTTGCCGGTCAGCCACCGCACGTGCGCGAGGGTCGCCGCGTCGTAGGCGTCGGTCTCCGTGCCGACGGCCCGGATCGACACAGAGCGGCTCAGCAGCGCCGCGTCGTTGCGACGCGCCGCCGCGAGTTCCGGTGCCGACCGCGCGCCGCCGGGCACGAACGCCAGCACCTCACCGACGGCCTCTCCCGCCAGCCGGTCGACCCGGCGCTGCACCTCGTCCGCCCCCAGGAGCCGCTCGACCTGCTCGGCCCTGCCAGGCCGACCGGAGGCGTCGGACATCAGCAGCCGGACGACCTCGGCGTGGGTCTCGGCGACGCGCCGCTGCCGCCGCATCAGTTCCTCGTGCTGGCCGGCCAGCGACTCCTGCAGGCTCACGAGCGGGTCGACGGCCGCGAATCCGCCGGGTTCCTCGAAGGAGGGCCGGACCAGGCCGAGTTCGAGCAGCCGGTCGAGGCAGCCGCGGACCAGGTCCGGGGCAGCGGCCAGCCGGTCGGCGATCTGCTCGGCGGCCGGCGGCGGCGATGCGCTCAGCTCCCGGTACACCGCTTCCTCCATCAGGTCCAGTCCGAACGTGCTGAGCATCAGGTCCGTCTCCCAGGTGTGTCGGTGAACGCCCCACGGTCAGCGGGAATCGGCGGGCCGCAGCGCCGGCCGGGCGGGCCGGGCCTTCGCCAGGTACGCGGCGACCCCGGCGGCGGTCGGGGCCCGGAAGAGTTCGCGGACCGGCAGCTCCAGCCCGAGGGCCGAACGCACCCGGGAGATCAGCCGGACAGCCAGCAGCGAATGGCCGCCCAGGGCGAAGAAGTTGTCGTCGAGGCCGACCGACTCGCGGCCGAGCACCTGGGCGAACAGCTCGGTGAGCAGCTGCTCGTTCGCCGTGCGCGGGGCAGCGGCGGCCGGGGCCGCGCCGGGCCCCGGAGCCGGGTCCCCGGCGGCGTCGTCGGACCGCAGGTCCCGGACGGGGGGTACGTCGAGGTCGGCGACCGGCCGTTCCGGGTGCCGGGCCGCCTGCGTCAGCACCCGGCGCAGGCCTTCGGCGAGCCTTTCACCCGTCGAGGCGTCGAACAGCGCCGTGGCGTACGTCAGGGCCCCGGTCAGTCCGGCCGGTGCTCCGTCCCGGTCGAGCCGCTCCTCCACATCGAGGACCAGGTCGAACTTCGCGGTGTCCGACGGGACGTGGTGCTCGGCCGCCCGCAGGCCGGGGAACCGCGGTCCGGCGACGGCGTGCTGGAGCTGGACCATGACCTGGAAGAGCGGGTGGCGGCCGAGCGTGCGCGGTGGGTTGACCTCTTCGACGAGCCGCTCGAACGGAAGGTCCTGGTGCTCGTAGGCCGCGAGGTCGGTGGACCGGACGCGACGCAGCAGCTCCGCGAAGGTGGGCTCCGCCGAGACGTCGGTCCGCAGGACCACCGTGTTGACGAAGAATCCGACGACGTCGTCGACCGCGTCGTCCGTCCGGCCGGCGACTGTGGTGCCGATCGGGATGTCCGTGCCCGCGCCCAGCCTGCTGAGCAGGGCGGCGAATCCGGCCTGGAGCACCATGAACAACGTGCAGCCGTGCTCCTTGGCGACCGCGAGCAGGCTCCGGTGGAGTTCGGGACCCCACTCCACGTCCGCCGATCCCCCCGCGTGGTCGCCGTCCGCGGGCCGGGGCCGGTCCGCCGGCAGGGCCAGTTCCACCGGGAGTCCGTCCAGCTGGTGTCGCCAGTGCCGCAACTGACGGGACAGCAGGCTGCCGTCGTCCTCCTCGGAGCCCAGCAGTTCCCGCTGCCACAGCGCGTAGTCGGCGTACTGCACCGGCAGTTCGTCCCACTGCGGGGCGTCGCCCCGTACGCGGGCGGCGTAGGCGGTGGAGAGGTCGCGCAGGAGCGGTCCGAGTGACCAGCCGTCGCAGACGATGTGGTGGAACACCAGCAGCAGGACGTGGTCCTCCCGGCCCGTCGTGAACAGGCGGGCGATCGCGGGAGGCTGTGCGGCCAGGTCGAAGGGATGGTCCGCGGCCGCGCGGATCGCCGCCTCCGCTTCGGCCTCGGGCACATCCCGGTGGACCAGGTCCGGCCGGACCTCTCCCTTCGCCCACACCGACTGCACCGGCCGGCCGTCACGGTCGGCGAAGACCGTCCGCAGGCTCTCGTGCCGGTCCGTGACATCGGACCACGCCCGTTCGAGGGCGTCGGGGTCCAGCGGGCCGGTCAGGCGCAGGGCGAGGGGGAGGTTGTAGCTGGTGCCGGTCTCCTCCCACTGGTTCAGGAACCAGAGCCGCTGCTGGGCGTAGGACAGCGGCAACACGTCCGGGCGCAGCCCCGCGCGGAGCGGCGGTCTGCCGGTAAGCACGTCGCCGAGGCTGTCCGCCAGCCCGGCCACGGTCGGCGTGCTGAACAGCAGTCGGGCGGGCAGTTCCACGCCCAGTACGGAGCGTGCCCTGCTGCTCAGCCGCACGGCCAGCAGGGAGTGGCCGCCGAGATCGAAGAAGCTGTCGTCGATGCCCACGGTGTCACGGCCGAGCACGCTCGCGAACAGCCCGCACAGAAGCTCCTCGCGGAGGTTGCGCGGTGCGCGCCGGGCGTCGGTGGGGTGGACGGGTCGGGGCAGCGCGGCACTGTCGAGTTTTCCGTTGGGCGTCAGCGGCAGTTCGTCGATCACCACGATCGCGGCGGGCACCATGTAGTCCGGCAGGCTCTGCCGGACGGTCTCGCGCAGCCCTCGCACGTCGAGCTCCGTGTTCCGGGCGAGCACGTATCCGACGAGCCGGCTGTCGCCCGGCCGGTCCTCGCGCAGGACCGCCACCGCGTGCGCGACGCCCTCGTGGCGGGCCAGTGCCGCCTCGACCTCGCCGAGTTCGACACGGAAACCCCGGATCTTCACCTGGTCGTCGGCGCGCCCGAGGAACTCCAGCGCGCCGCCGTCGGTCCACCGCACCAGGTCGCCGGTGCGGTACATGCGCTGTCCCGCCCTGAACGGGTTCGCCGTGAACCGCTCCGCGGTCAGGCCGGGGCGGTTCACATAGCCCCGGGCCAACTGGGCTCCCGCGACGTACAGTTCGCCGATCACCTTCGGCGGGACGGGACGCAGGTCCTGGTCGAGGACGAAGACGTCCACTCCGGGGATCGGACGGCCGACGAGGGGGCGGTCGCTGTCCTCGGAGGACCAGAAGAGGGAGTCGACCGTGGTCTCGGTCTGCCCGTAGATGTTGTAGACGGTGATCCCCTCGGTCTCCCGGATCCGCGTCCACAGCTTCTCGCCCACCGTTTCCGCACCGGTCATCAGCACCGCCGGCGGCGTTCCGGCCGGGTCGAGCATGCCCTGCTCGACCAGCTCCTCGGCGTAGCTGGGCATCACGTCGAGGGCGTCGATGCCGCACCGCTCCATGTAGCGGGCCATGGCGGCGGGGTCGCGGCGGGTGTCGTCGCCGATCAGGTGGAGTTCGTGGCCGACGGCCTGCCACAGCAGGCCGACGACCGAGGTGTCGAAGGAGAGGGAGGCGGTCAGCGCCATCCGGCAGCGCCGGCCCCGGGTCCGCTCGGCGGTGGCGATGACCTCACCGCGGTAGAAGGCCAGCAGGTTGGCCAGCCCGCCGTGCGTCACCATCACCCCCTTGGGCACGCCGGTCGACCCCGAGGTGTACACGACGTACGCCGGGTGGTGCGGGGCGAGCGCGACCTCAGGGTCCACCGGCGACGCGTCGTCGGGGGCGGGGTCGACGACGAGAACCGGTTCGCTCACGGGCAGCGACCCGGCGGATTCTCCGTCGGTGACGACGAGGGCGGCGGCGGAGTCCTCCAGCAGGTGGGCGATCCGCCGAGCCGGGTACGCCATGTCGACGAACAGGAACGCGGCGCCCGCCTTCAGCACCGCCAGGAGCGCGACCACCAGGTCCGCGGACCTGGGCAGGGCCACCGCCACCACGCGGTCCGGGCCGGCTCCCCGGCGCACGAGGCGGCGGGCGAGCCGGGTGGCGCGGGCGTCCAGCTCGGCGTAGCTCAGCTCGGTGTCCTCGAAGACCAGCGCCCTCGCGTCGGGTGTGCGGGCGGCCTGCTCCCGGAACGCGTCGGGCAGGAAGACCGGTCGCGGCGCGGGCACGGGTGCCGGACGCGCGTCGAGGAAGCGCCGGCGCTCGCCGTCCGAGAGGACGTCGACGGTGCCGATCGGTCGTTCCGGGTCGGCGAGCACCTGTTCCAGCAGCCGTCGCAGACGCGTCACCAGCTGTTCGGCGGTGGTCCGGTCGAACAGTTCCTCGGCGAACTCCAGATAGCCGGTCAGTCCGGCCGGCGCACCCCGGTCGTCGCGCTCGTCCACCAGTTCAAGACTGAGGTCGAACTTGGCGACGTCCCAGCCGACCGGTGCCCGTTCGGCCTTGAGCCCGGCGAAGTCCGGGGCGGCGGTGTCCGCGGGCTGGATCTGGATCATGACCTGGAACAGGGGGTTCTGGGACAGCGACCGCTCGGGCCGCAGGACTTCGACGATCCGCTCGAAGGGGACGTCCTGGTGGGCGAAGGCGTCCAGGTCGGTGTCCCGGACGCGTCGCAGCAGTTCGGCGAAGCCGGGATCGCCGGCGGTGTCGGTGCGCAGCACCAGCGTGTTCACGAAGAACCCGACCAGGTCGTCGAGCGCGCTGTCCGAGCGGCCGGCCACCGGGGTGCCGAGCGGGATGTCGGTGCCCGCGCCCATCCGGGTCAGCAGCGCCGCGAACCCCGCCTGCAGCACCATGAACAGCGTGCAGCCGGCGGACCTGGCGAGATCGAGCAGCCTGCGGTGCAGCTCCGGCTCCCAGTGGACCGCCACGGTCCCGCCGGACTGGGCCGCCACCGCCGGGCGCGGCCGGTCGGCCGGCAGAGTCAGCTCCGCCGGCAGATCGGCCAACCGTGCCTGCCAGTAGGCCATCTGCCGCGCCATCCGGCTGTCGGCGTCCTCGGCGTCGCCGAGCAGCTCCCGCTGCCACAGGGTGTAGTCGGCGTAGCGCACGGGCTGCGGCGGCCACTCCGGTGCGCTCCCGGCGCGTCGGGCGGTGTACGCCAGGCCGAGGTCCCTCAACAGCGGCCGCAGGGACCAGCCGTCGGCCGCGATGTGCTGGACGACCAGCAGCAGCACGTGCTCCTGTGGGGCGGTGGTGAAGAGGGTGACCCGGACGGGGGCGTCCCCGGTGAGGTCGAACCGGTGGCGCACCCGCTCCGCCATGGCGTCGGCGAGGTCGGGCGGCGCCACCTCGACGGCCTCGACCCCGGGAACGGTGTCCAGGGTGACCGGGTGCGGCTCACCGCCTTCCTCGGGGAAGACCGTGCGCAGGCTCTCGTGCCGCCGCGCCAGGTCGGCAAGCGCCTCCGCCAGGGCGTCCCGGTCCAGGGTCCCGGTGAGACGGACCGCGACGGGCACGTTGTACGTGCCCTCGCCGCGCTCCATCCGGTTCAGGAACCACAGACGGCGCTGGGCGTACGACAGCGGTACGGGCTCCTCCCCGGTCCGGGCGGTCAGCGCGGGGCGCGCGGCTCCGGTCAGCCGGGCCAGTCCCGCCACCGTGGGTTCGGCGAACAGGTCCCGGATCTCGAACCCCTCCCCCAGGACGGACCGGATGCGGGAGAGCAGCCGCAGCGCCAGGAGGGAGTGCCCGCCCAGGTCGAAGAAGTGGTCGTCGATCCCCACACGGGGCAGCCCGAGGACTTCCGCGAAGAGTTCGCACAGGATCTCCTCACGCGGGCTCCTCGGCTCCCGCACGGCGTGCGGGGCCCGGTCCGGCTCCGGCAGCGCCGCCCGGTCGAGCTTCCCGTTCATCGTGGTCGGCATGGCCTCGACCAGGACCACGGCGGCGGGGACCATGTAGTCGGGCAGGCTCCGCGAGGCGAACCGGCGCAGTTCCCGGTCCGTGAGGCCGGGCTCCCGGGGCACCGCGTACGCCACCAGGCGCTGGTCGCCCGGCCGGTCCTCCCTGAGCACGACCGCCGCCTGCGCCACCGCGGGGTGGCCGGCCAGCACCGCCTCGATCTCGCCGGGTTCCACCCGGAAGCCGCGGATCTTCACCTGCGCGTCCGCGCGGCCGACGTACTCCAGTTCCCCGTCCGCGGTCCACCGGGCCAGGTCGCCCGTCCGGTACATGCGCTCCCCCGCCGAGAACGGGCAGGCCACGAACCTCTCGGCGGTCAGGGCGGGACGCCCGGTGTAGCCCCGAGCGAGCTGGACCCCGCCCAGGTACAGCTCGCCCACCACACCCGGCGGCACCGGCCGCAGCCCGGCGTCCAGCACGTACGCCGCCACATTGGCCAGCGGACGGCCGATAGGCACCGTACTTTCCTCGTCGCTACGGCGGCACTGCCGGAAGGTCACGTCGACGGCGGCCTCGGTCGGTCCGTAGAGGTTGTGCAGTTCGCAGGAGCCGAGTGTGTCGAACAGCTCGCGCCGGGTCTCCGCGGTCAAGGCCTCACCGCTGGAGATGATCCGGCGCAGGCCCGTGCAGCGGGCCGCGGCGGGCTCCCGGAGGAACGCCTGGAGCATCGAGGGCACGAAGTGCGTGACGGTCACCGACTCGCGCTGGATCAGCTCGGCGAGGTAGGCGGCGTCGCGGTGTCCGCCGGGCTTCGCCAGCACCAGGGCCGCCCCGGAGATCAGCGGCCAGAAGAACTCCCACACCGACACGTCGAAGCCGGCCGGGGTCTTCTGCAGGACCCGGTCGGCGGCGGTGAGCCGGTACTCGGACTGCATCCACAGCAGACGGTTGACGACGGCGGCGTGCGGGACCACGACCCCCTTGGGCCGCCCGGTCGACCCGGAGGTGAAGATGACGTAGGCGGAGTGCGCCGGGAGCGGTTGCTCCGGCCGGGCGGAGACCGGGGCGACCGGTTCGTCGAGCAACAGCTTCGGCGTGGGGCCGGGGAGGGCTCCGGCGTTCTCGGAGTCGGTCAGGACGAGGATCGGCCCGGCGTCCTCGACCATCGCGGCGATCCGCCCGGCGGGGTGGTCCAGATCCACCGGAAGGTAGGCCGCGCCCGCTCTGACGACCGCGAGGATCGCGACCACCAGTTCGACCGAGCGGGGCAGCGCGACGGCCACGACCCGGTCGGGGCCCGCGCCCCGGTGGGCGAGCTGTGCCGCCAGCAGTTCCACGCGCCGGTCCAGCTCGGCGTAGCTCAGCCGCTCGTCGGACGCCACCAGGGCCGTCGCCTCCGGTGTGCGCCGGACCTGCTCCGCCCACAGCTCGGCGAGCGTCGTCTCGGGCAGCTCGACGGCGGTGTCGTTCCATGTGCGGACGACCCGGTCGCGCTGCTCGGGCGACAGCATGGTCAGCGTGCCCAGTGGTCGGTCGGGGTTCTCCGCCACCTGTTCGAGGAGCAGCACCAGCCGGTCGGCGAGCTCGGCCGCCCGTTCGGCGGTGAACAGGTCCGGGCGGTAGTGCAGGCGCAGCGCCAGCCGCTCGCCCGGTTCGACGGCGAGGGTCAGCGGATAGTGCGCGCTGTCCCGGAAGGTGACGCCCACCTCCAGTGCACCGTCGGGCGAGTCGACCTGGTAGTCGTGCATCGGGAAGTTGTCGAAGACCACGTTGGTGTCGAAGATCGCGCCGGGGAGCCCGGTCACGCGCTGGATCTCGGTCAGGCCGAGGTGGTCGTGGTCGAGCGAGGCGGCGCGTCCCGCCTGGATCTGCTCGAACAGCGCGCTCACCGAGGCCGCCGGGTCCAGCCGTACCCGTACCGGAACGGTGTTGATGAGCATGCCGATCATCGAGTCCGCGCCGGTCAGCTCCGCCGGACGGCCGCTGACCGTCGAGCCGAACACCACGTCGTCCCGTCCGGTGAGCGAGCCGACCAGCACGGCCCAGACCCCTTGGCACACCGTGTTGAGCAGCACGCCGTTCCCGCGGGCGTACCCGGTCAGCAGCGCCGTCGTCTCCGACGGGAGCAGCACCGCGACCTCCTCGGGCGGCGGACCGCTCCGGGAGTCGGCGGACGCGACGGACGTGGGCTCGGCGACCCCCTCCAGGGCCTCCGCCCAGTGCCGCTCCGCGCCGGCCCGGTCCTGTCGCGCCAGCCAGGCCAGATAGTCCCGGTACGGACGCACCGGCGGCAGGCCGGCGGTGTCGCCCGCCCGGGAGTACACCGCGAACAGCTCCTGGAACAGCAGGGCGAAGGACCAGCCGTCCAGCAGGAGGTGGTGGGCCGTCACGAGCAGCCGGTGGCGGCGGTCGGTCCGCCGGACGAGGGTGAACCTGATCAAGGACGACCCGCCGACGTCGATGCCCCGGGCCCAGTCCTGCTCGGTGAGTTCGGCGATCCGTTCCGGTGCGTCGTCCTGACCGGTCTCGATCTCCCGCCAGTCCAGCGGGATGTCGCGGCGGACCACCCGGATCGGTTCGCCCGTCTTCCGGTACCGGAATCCGGACCGCAAGGTGGCGTGGCGCCGTATCACGGTCTCCGCGGACGCCCTCAGGAGCGCGGAATCCACCGGCCCGTCGAGATCGACGGCGAATTGCGCGAGGTAGGGGCTGTGCTTTTCCGGGTCGAACAGCGCGTGAAAGAGAAGGCCTTCCTGCAGGGGTGACAGGGGAAGGATGTCCTCGACCGCCGATTGGTTCATCTTCAGTGTCAACTTCCTCAGAAGGCCCGCAGATCGGATTCGATCTCTTCGATTTCGTGCTGGCTGAGCGAGCTCAGGGTCAGGTCGGACGGGGTCAGCCCGCCCGCTCCGGGTTCGCGGGCGTGCGCGGCCAGGGCCCGGAGCATCCCGAACCACCCGTCCGCCAGCTCGCGGGTGTCCGCCTCGGACACGACGCTGTCGGCCCAGGTCCAGGTGGCCCGCAGCTCCGGGCCGTCCGGCCGGTCCACGGTGGCCGCGTTGAGCTCGATGCTGTGGGCCATGGGCATGCCCGATCCCGTGTCGTCCAGACCGGTTCCGTACTCCGCCACGACCGACCAGTCGGCGTCGTTCGAGTCCTCGAACCGGCCCAGGTAGTTGAAGACGAACTCCGGCTGGGCCGTCTTCTCCAGCGGCTCGGCCGTCTCCGGATTCAGGTAGCGCAGGAGGCCGTACCGGACTCCCTTGCCGGGAACGCCGCGCACCTGCTCCTTGACGCGCTTCACCGCGTTCCCCACCGCCGCCCCGGTGGTGTGCGCCTCCGTCCGGTCCGGTTCGCCCAGGTCGAGCCTGATCGGGAACAGGCTGGTGAACCAGCCGACGGTCCGGGAGAGGTCCACCTCGGCGAGTGCGTCCTCCCTGCCGTGTCCCTCCAGGTGCAGCAGCGCGGTGCCGTCGCCGACCGTGCCGCGTGCGCGGTGCCAGTCGCCCAGCGCCAGCGCGAGGCCGGCGAGGAGCACGTCGTTGACGCCGGCGTTGTACAGCGACGGGACCGTGGTCAGCAACGCCTCCGTGAACTCGGCCGGCAGGGTCTGGGTGAAGCTCCGTTCCCGGCTCTCCACGTCCCGCCCCGGCACCCTCGCCCGGTCGCCGAAGCGGCCGGCGCCGGGACGCGACCGGTGCAGCCAGCCGGGGAGTTCGGCGGTGGCGGCCGGTGTGCGCGCCTGCTCGGCGAGGAGGCGGGACCAGCGGCGGAACGAGGTCGGCACCGGATCGAGAGCGATCGGGGCGCCCCGTTCGACCGCCTGCCAGGCGCTCGCGAGATCGTCGGCCAGGATGCGCCAGGAGAGCGAGTCGACGGCCAGATGGTGAACGACGAGGGCGAGCAGGCCCCGGCGCTCCGGTCCGGCGTCGAACCACACGGCCTGCAGGACGTTGGCCTCGCGGGGGCGCAGCCTGTCGCGCGCCGCGTCCGACTCCTGACGCACCAGTGCGGCCCAGTCCTGTTCGGGGCGGCCCGCCACGTCGATCCGCCGGACGGCCGGGGCCACGTCCACGGCGCCCGCCCGCAGGGTCTCCAGCGCCCAGTCCGCCCCGTCGCCCGGCACCGTCAGCCGCAGGCGCAGGATGTCGTGGTGGTCGAGCAGGGCCCGCACCATCGACGCCAGACGGGGTTCCGTCAGTCCTCGGGGCGTGCGCAGGACCGCGAACTGGTTGTAGGTGTCGACGACGCCGCCGCGTTCACGGAGCCAGTGCATGATCGGGGTGGTGACGACCGGTCCCACGCCGCTGTCCGCGACGGGTGGGACCGGCTCCTGTTCCAGGGGAACGGCCGTCTGCGCCAGCGCTTCCATGTCCCGCCGTGTCAGCACATCGCCGACGGTGATCCGCAGACCGGCTTTGCGTGCCCGGGCGACGAGTTGCATGGCGATGATGCTGTCTCCGCCGAGCGCCACGAACCCGTCGTCGATGCCGACGCCGCCGACTGCGAGGAGGTCCGCGGTGAGTTGGCACAGGACGCGCTCGTTCAGGGTGACCGGAGTTCTTCCGGCCACACGCGGATTCGGCTCTTCTCCACGGCTGTTCACGCATTCCCTCATTCCGGTCCCGGTCTGGAAGCAGGAACGAAGCTAGCCAGCGGCGCTCGCCGCCTGCGGCAGTCGGAGCGGCAATTCGAAGGAGGCACGCGAGCGGGCCCACCGCAATTGCCGGTGTGATTGCCGCCGGTCTGCACGGCGCGCGCGGACGATGGCATGCACGACGTTCGGACGGCATCACAGGGAGAAGAGGTTCAGCGGTGACAATCCAGCAACCGACGCGGTCGGCGGTCGACCTGGCGATGTTCGGTGGTGGCCGGGCCGTTCCACGGGAACTCGGGATCAGGCCCTGGCCGATGGTGACCGACCAGGACGAACAGGCGGTCCAGCGGGTCCTGGGGTCAGGCCGTTTCACCTCCGCCTCGTCGGGAGAGCAGGAGATCACCGGCCTGGAGCGGGAGTGGGCGCGGTATGTCGGCACGGAGCACTGCGTGGCGGTGAGCAACGGGACCGCTGCGCTGTCGGTCGCGCTGGGCGCCGCCGGCGTGGAGCCCGGCGACGAGGTCATCGTGCCCGCCCTGAGCTTCATCGGCAGCGCCACCGCTCCGCTCCACCTGATGGCCGTACCGGTGTTCGTGGACATCGACCCGGTCACCTTCAACCTGGACCCCGCGGCGCTGGAGGCGGCGATCACCAGCAGGACCAAGGCGATCGTCGTGGTCCATCTGCACGGCCTGCCCGCCGATCTGGACCGGATCACCGAGATCGCCGCCCGGCACGGGATCACCGTGGTGGAGGACGCCGCGCAGGCGCACGGCGCCCGGTACCGGGGCCGCTCCGTGGGCTCGATCGGCTCGGTGAACACCTTCAGCCTCAACGTCAGCAAGAATCTCGCCGCCTGCGGTGAGGGCGGACTGATCACCACGGACGACGCGGACGTGGCGACGAGGGCGACCATGCTGCGCCAGTTCGGTGAACTGATTCCGGCACGGGGCGAGCGCAGCTACGTGGCGCATCTGCTGGGCTGGAACTGCAAGCCGAACGCGATACAGGCGGCCTTCACCCGCAGCCGGCTCACCCGGCTCCCCGCCGAGATGGCCGTCCGCGAGGAGAACGTCGGCCGACTGCTGGGGCGGCTGGCCGCGTATCCCGGCTTCCTGGCACCCGAGGTCCCCGAGGACCGCACGCATGCCTGGCACATCCTGCGCATCCGGGTGAACCCCGCCGCCTTCGGCCTCGCCGACGAGTTGGCCGGCCCGCTGCGCTCCGTCCTGCAGCGGGCCCTGCGTGCCGAAGGGGTGCCCGCCGTGCCCTACCAGCTGCAACCGCTGCCCGCGCAGCGGGTGTTCACCGCGCGGCGCGGGTTCGGCGCCTATCCGTGGGCGCTGCCCGGCGTCGTGGACCGCCCTTACCGTCCCGGCGACTTCCCGGCGACCCTGCGGGTCCTCGACGGCTCCTTCACGATCCAGAAGGCGCATCTGCACCCGGAGTCGGGACCGTTGCTCGACCGGTACGCCGACGCGTTCGAGAAGGTCTGGCTGAACCGCGAAGCGCTCGCCGCGGTGGCCGCGACGACGGACTACACGCCGCACTGGGAGCACGCTTCGACGATCGCCGACACCGAGTGGGCGGGAGCGTTCGGCGCCCGATGACCCGCGTCCCTGCGACTGGCTGCGGGGCCCCAAGAGGCGCCGGGGGGGGGGGCGGGGAGCGGCGCCGGGGGCCGCCGGGG
>NZ_JBHYQH010000049.1:0-48038 GCF_042746715.1 Streptomyces sp. NPDC058741
ATCTCAGGAGTTGAGGCCGGAGTCGAGCAGGTCGCCTCCGTGCTGAGGGAGCGGGGCCGTCGTACCAGCCGTCTGCGGGTCTCGCACGCGTTCCATTCGCCGCTGATGGATCCCATGCTCGAGGCGTTCCGCGAGGTCGCCGAGCGCATCACCTACGCACCCCCAGCCATCCCCGTCGTGTCGAACGTGACCGGACAGGTGGCCGCCGAGGGCGAGTTGGCGTCCGCCGGCTACTGGGTGCGTCATGTCCGGCAGGCCGTCCGCTTCGCCGACGGCGTCGACACCCTCACCGCGCAGGGGGTGACCCGGTTCCTGGAGATCGGCCCCGACGGCACCCTCACCGCCCTCACCCAGAACTGTCTCCCGGACGGAAGCGGGTCCCTCCTCACCCCGCTCCTCCGCAAGGACACCCCGGAACACACGTCCGCGCTCCGCGCGCTGGCACTGCTCCACGTCGACGGAGCGGAGATCGACTGGACGGTCGCCCTCGGGGGCGGCAGTGCCCGCACCCGGCAGGTGGACCTGCCGACGTACGCCTTCCAGCGCACGCGTTTCTGGCCCGTGATCAGCGCGCACACGGTGGCATCAGCCACCGGATCCGACGCCCGGAGCGACGCGTCGTTCTGGTCGGTCGTCGAGCGGGGAGCGCCGGAGCTGGCGGACACGCTCGGAGTGCCGGCGGACGCGCTGAGCGCAGTCCTCCCCGCGTTGACCGACATGCGCCGCGCACACGTGGAGCGCGCCGAAGTGGACGGCTGGCGCTACCGCGTCGAGTGGGAGCCTGTGGAGGTGCCGACTCAACGCTCTCTGAACGGGCGCTGGTTGCTGCTCCAGGCACCCGGCGATGCTCTCCTCACCGGGCTCGAGCGGTTCGTTCCCGGTCTGGAGCGGGTCACCTGCGATGCCCGGGACAGGGCGGGACTCGCCCGCGCGCTGGAATCCGCCTTCGCCGGTGCCCGGCCGGCCGGTGTGCTGTCGTGTCTGTGCCTGTCCGAGCGCGATACCGGAGAGGCGTCGCCCGCCTCCGAGCCGCATGCCGGTGTGGCCGACACGATGGTGCTCGTCCAGGCCCTCGGCGATATCGGGGCGCCGGTGCCGCTGTGGGTGCTCACCCGGGCCGGTTTCGGACCCGGCCGTGCGCCCCGTGACCCGGCGCAGGCCGCCGTCTGGGGGTTCGGCCGGGTGGCGGCGCTGGAACATCCGGAACGCTGGGGCGGACTCGTCGACCTCGCCTCGCAACCCGGCGGTGACGAACTCGCCTCACTCGTCGCGGTGTTGGCGCATGGTGATGAGGACCAGGTGGCAGTGCGGGGCGCTGCCGTGCATGCCCGCCGACTGCGTCCGGCGCCTTCGGCCACCCCCGTGCCGGTCCCGTCCGGTGAGGACGACATCCGGGTTCCTCGGCGCCTGCTGGTCACGGGCGGCACCGGTGCGCTGGGTGCGCGTGTCGCCGAGTGGTTCACCTGGCGGGGGACGAAGGAAGTCGTGCTCGCGAGCCGCGGCGGTACGGACGTCGAGGGCGTGGGCGGTACGATCGCTCTGCTGGAGGCGGCGGGCGCGGAACGCGTCGAGGTCGTCGCGTGTGACGTAGCCGACCGTGCCCAGGTGGCCGCGCTGCTCCGGGCACACCCGGTCGACGGCATCGCTCACATGGCGGGCGTACCGGACGTCGGGCCCGTCGACGCGATGACGCCCGTGCGGCTGGAGCAGGTCATGGCGGCGAAGGCTCTCGGGACGGCACATCTGGAAGAGCTGACACGGGAGGCGGATCTCAGCGTCTTCGTCGTGTTCTCGTCGATCGCCGCTGTGTGGGGGAGCGGCGGCCAGGCGGCGTACGCTGCCGCGAACGCGTGGGCCGATGCGGTGGTGGAGGCGCGCCGTGCCCGTGGGGCGGTGGGCGTGTCGGTGGCCTGGGGGCCCTGGTCGGGCGGCGGGATGGTCTCAGACGCGGGAGCCACGGAACTGGAGCGTCGCGGGCTGCGCGTGATGGATCCGGTGCGCGCTCTGATGGGGCTGGAGTCGGCGCTGGCCGGGGGCGACGCTTCGGTGGTCGTGGCCGATGTGGCCTGGGAGCGTTTCGTCCCGGCGTTCACCAGCCGGCGTGCCGCACCCCTCCTGACCGGCCTGCCCCAGGCGGAGGGGGTGCGAGAGGAGTCAGGCGCGGTGCGGGCGGGTTCCGCGGGGGGAGTGCCCGCTCTGGTCGAGCAGGTGGCCGCTCTGGCGCCGCAGGCACGCGCCGAAGCGCTCCTCGGCCATGTGCGGCGGATCGCCGCCAAGGCCCTCGGGCACGCCGACACCAGTGGCGTCGGCGCGGACCGGGCCTTCCGGGACATGGGATTCGACTCGCTCACCGCCGTGGAGCTGCGCAACGCCCTGGTCAAGGACACCGGCCTGTCGCTGCCCACGACACTGGTCTTCGACCATCCCACCCCGGCCGCCCTGGCGCGGCACCTGGACGCCGAACTCTCCGGTAGGGGCGGGTCGATGGCGGCCAGGCTCGCCGATCTGGAGAGCAGTGTCGCCCGCATCATGGACGCCGGCCCCGACCAGGACGTCCGCACCCTGCTCGGTGCCCGGCTCAGGGCGCTCCTCGACGAGATCGAGGCGGCCGGCGGTGCCGGCGTCGCCGACGGGAGCGGTCTCGCCGGGTCGGACGACGAACTGTCGCTCGGCGACCGGCTGGAAGGGGCCAGTGACGAGGAACTGTTCGATCTCATCAGCCGGGAGCTGGGACAGTAGGTGAGGATGCCGCTGCCCCCCGGCCCCGCACGCCCGGCCGCGAGGGCGGGAGCGGATGTGGTGTCGGGGTGCCGCAGCCACATGGCCGGGCGGCCGTACCGATAGGGACGGTACGGCCGCCCGGCCCTCGCGGCGCACTCCGCGGCGTCGGCCGCGAGGTGGCTGTGTCCGCTGGTGGAGAAGGGGCGCCCCGGGGGAGTGACGCTCCTACTTGATGAAATCCGGCAGCACCCGCGGCGGCCACTGGCCGACCGACAGCATGCCCATGGAGTGGGCACGTGCCACAAGGGCCGCGCGGTTGGGAGCCTTGAGCTTCCGCAGCATGAGACCGACGTGGTACTCGACGCCCTGCCGGCTGAGGTAGAGCCGAGAGGCCAGCTGCACCGTCGAGGCGCCGCTGGCGACCCCTTCGAGGACCTGCGCGTCGAGCTTGCTGAGCAGCCGGTCCTTGGGGTTGACGACGCCCTCGGCGGCGTCCGTTCCGGCCACCGCGTCGTCCGGCCGCACCTGCACCACGATGCCGGAAACAAGCCCGGTGGTGTTCTGGACGGCGATGCCCGTCAGCTCTCCCGAGAAGGCCCGGCCCTCGTCCCCCAGGCCGACCATGCGGGAGGCGAAGCGTGTGCAGCGCCCCTCCGAGAGCCGATTGAAGTGCCGACTCAGCACCGAGGGAGAGCTCGGGTGCAGGAGTTCGTAGAGATTCCGTCCGCAGACGTCGGAGGAGGTGAGGCCGAACGGCACGGAGAAATCGGGCTCCGCCGCCACGATGTGCATGTCGGTGTCTATGTGCGCCGTGTACAGGCGGCGATTGGCCTCCAGGGGTGGCAGGCCGTCATGCTGTGTCCGTTGAGGGGCCGAGGAAGTGTGCGGAGCCGCCGTCCTGTCTCTGTTGTGCCAGGGGCCTGCTATTCGCGTGGTCACTGCGACGCACCGTCTTTCTGGATTCAACTGTGGGGGAATGCTTGCCCAGGGACGGCCGTAATTGCTGGATGGTCGGGCCTGCTGGGGGTCATTGGTCGATGACCCGTCATGA
Organism: Streptomyces sp. NPDC058741; assembly: GCF_042746715.1. NCBI lineage: Bacteria > Bacillati > Actinomycetota > Actinomycetes > Kitasatosporales > Streptomycetaceae > Streptomyces > Streptomyces sp. NPDC058741. Next base: position 3,773 of record NZ_JBHYQH010000049.1, read on the forward strand.
CCGCCTCTGAGCACCTGCGGTGAGCCTAGGAATGTGCTCGCAGACGGGTCAAGCAAACTTTTGCGTGGCTCCAAAACACTGTGGTTCGATGGTTCGGTGGTGTGAGGGGGGAAAGTTCGGGAAGGCGCAACAAGATGTTGCCGAGAGACCGCTGCGCGGGCACGTCAGCGGACAGCAACTCACTGCGGTGCCCCGTTCGGCTCCCCCCTTGGCCGCCGTGGGGCGCCGTTCATCGCCTGGTCAGGACAGCTGTTCTCCGTCGAGCTTCTCCAGTGCGGTGACCAGTTCCCGACGCCCGGCAATTCCGAGTTTCCGGTACGAGTTGGTGAGGTGCTTCTCCACAATGCGCGACGAAGTGCCCAGTTGACCGGATATTTCCGAGTTGCTGAGGCCGGTCGCGGCGAGCCGCGCCACCTTGCGCTCCGACGGAGTGAGCCGGTTGCCGGACCTGCCGTGATTCCCCGCCTTTCTGATCAGTCTGCGGCGTACCTTCTCGGCCAGCTCGGGGGAGTCGTGTTCCTCGACCAGGTGCTGGAGGCGTGCGGAGGCGGAAGTTCTCCTGGTGCGGCTCGTTTCCTGACGGGTGGCCAGTGCGTACAGGGCCTGACACAGGTCGTACGTGTTGCCGCCCTTCTCCAGCAGGGCGACGGCCTCTTCGAGCACCTCGCAGCCCCGCCGCCCGGGGGTGACCCTGCCCAGGACGATCAGGGAGCGGCCCAGTTTGCTGTCCGAGCCCCAGGTGCGGGATCGGCCGACCTCCAGCTGGGCCGCGGCCATCGCCTCCTCGTGCTCGCCGAGGCGGTGGTGCATGAGCGCGACGCACGAGGACCACGGCAGGACGACCGGGTTGAGCCAGCCGATGCGCTCGGTGTGCCGGCCCGCCGTCCGGTAGTGGTCGAGCGCGGTCCGCGGCTCGTCGCGCCGGGCCGCGAGTGAGCCTCGCGCGACGTGCAGCAGCGCCGCCAGGTGCTGGTTCTCGGCGTGCAGCCGGTGCTGGGTGAGGATCTGCTCCGCGAGCTCCGGCCGGCCGGTGTTCATGGCGACGATCGCGAGAACGGCCGCGCACACGGTCGGCAGGCCGCTGGTCTCCGGACCCGCGAGGGCGTCGGCCTGGATGATCTTCTCCTGGGCGTAGGCCCGCTGCCCGTCGGCGAGCGCGACGAGAGCCTGCTCGCAGCGGATGACCGCCTGTTCCACGTCACCGCCACGGCGCTGGGCGAGCCTGTTCGCCTCACGGAGCCAGTTGGCCGCGCCCTCGACCTGCTCGGCCCCGGAGAGGATGTTCACCACCAGTGGCACGGTGGTGTGGACGTGCTCGGGAGTGGGCGGCTCCCGTTCCAGGAGCCGGGTGCACAGTCGCGTGAGCTGCCCCGCGGGGGCGGCGTTGGCGACGAACGCGATGTGCATCAGCGAGGTGACCAGCTCCCGCTCCCCCGTGGTGGCCAGCCGGGGTGACGGCCCCAATTCGCGGAAGCGGCGCAGCGCGCGCTGGATGTGCGCGGGGTCCTGCGCCGACAGGATGTGCTCGCGTGCCTCCAGCCGCAACGCCAGTTCGCGTTCCACCCAGTCGTCTGTGCCCGAGCGGCCGAGCTCCTCGGCGACGGCGGCCCGGATGGTGTCGATGCGGAAGGCGGGCGGGTCCATCTGCAGCGGACCCAGCCGCGCGATCGCCTCGGCCCGCTCCCGCACGGAGTCGAGCAGCGGTACGGCTTCCACCACGTGCCGCAGCGAGGCGGCGGTCGCGAAGCTGCGCTCGGCGGTGGCGAGATCGATCAGCAGCAGGGCCCTGTCGCGTCCGGAGAGCGAGGAGTCCAGCAGGGCCCGCCGCAGGTAACGTGCCGCGTCCCGGGGGGAACCGCGGCGCAGGGCGCTGTCCGCCGCGGTCCGCAGGATCCGTACCGCCTCCGGACCGTGCAGACTGATCGCGCCCATCAACTGCTCCGCGGCGAGTTCCGCCGGGTGCCCGGTGCGGTGCAGCAGTTCAGCCGCGACCCCGCGCATGGCGGTGCGTTCCTCTGCGGGCATGTTCTCCTCGAGCAGGTCCCGCAGCACCGTCCCGGAGGTGAGCCGGCATGCACGCGGGTCGACGAGGCCGGCACGGCGCAGCACGTCGATCGACTCCGACAGCCCGGCGTCGTCGAGTTCGGCGAGGTGTGCCACGAACGCGGCGTCCCCGGCCGTGCCGAGCACGGTCAAAGCGTAGGCGGCCCGGCGCACCTGGTCCGGCTGCGCCCGGAAGAACGCTTCGAGACGCTGCCGTACCCGCTCGGGACGCAGCGTAGCGGCCACGGCGGCGTGCGCCGCGGTGGGGCGCAGGCGCAGGTAGTGCGCTTCGTCCAGCAGTGTCCGCAGCAGCAGCGGGTTGCCCCCGCAGCGCGTCCACACGGTGTCCAGGAACGCCGCGTCCGCCGTCTCCCGGAAAGAGTGCTCCACCAGACGGCGGACGCTGTCGGGGCCCAGCACCGTCAGCTCCACCGTCCGGTGCTGCGGGGGACCGGCCTCCGCCTGCGAGCCCGCATCGAAGGGTCCCGCCGTGCTCGGGGAGGGGGCGAGGAGGTCACGCACGTGCTGACGGTTGCCCCGCACGTCTCCCGGCAGCACGGAGAACACGAAGAGCACCGGCCACCGTGCGCGCTGTGCGAGGGGCAGCGCGAGTGCCCGCAGCGACTCGGTGTCCGTCCACTGCAGATCGTCCACCATGAGGACGACGGTCCGGTCCTCGGTGATGGAGCCCAGGAGCGCCGTCAGCCAGCGGGGCGCCTGCTGCCAGGTGAGTGCGGACCACGGAGGGCGGGTGGCGGCGGCCGGGGCGTCCGGCGGGACCGGGGCCCGGGTACCGCAGGGGAGCGAGCCCTCGGCCTTCCCCAGCCAGCGCGCGAATTCCTCGGGCGGGGCGATCGCACGCAGGGAGTCCACCAACTGCCGGACGACCCCCAGCCGAAACCGCTCCTCGGCCGCGGAGGCCTGCGCCCTCAGCAGCAGATGTCCCTCCTCGCGCGCCAGCGTGGCCAGGGAGTCGAGGAACGCCGAGCGGCCCACGCCCATGGGCCCGCGGACGACCAGCGACGAACCCTGCCCGGCTGCGGCGTGGCGCAGCGCGGCGGTGGCCTGCGCCAGTGCCGATTCGCGTTCCCATAACACGATGGTGGTACTCCCCCCCGGAGTCGCTCATGCCGGATGAACTCCCGCAGGACCCATCAAGTTCCTTGAATTCTTGAGCGTCAGCAGACCACAGTGAAGGGTGGGCGAGCAAGGGAAGGCATAGGAGGAGGGAAAGGCGGCATTGTGTGCCAGCGGGCCGACCGTGCCGTTTAATGCGCGGCGTTGTCGTCCCGTTCCCGGGGGGAACGGGACGAACGCAGGCCGGCGTCCGGTCCCGGCTGTCGGGGCCCGGATACGAAGTGGCACAGCGTGCCAGGTGGGAGGCGCCGTCGCAGGAGAGGTGGAAAGGCCGCACCGGGGTCCCTCGAGTGGGAACAACTGCGCTTCCATTCCGTGAAGGGCGCATCACGGGAATGATTCCGGTGCCGCTTCTCCGATGTTCAACTTTTTGTCAACTTTCATCGACCGTTATATTACCGTCGGCACGTTCGACTTGACGTGCGTCTTCGACGCTATCCGGTGTCGAGGACATTGACGGCACCTCACCGGTGTGTCGCGGCGCCCGCGTCCGCCGGCTCCAGGACGTCCCGCAACTCCCGCCGCCCCGACAACCCCAGCTTGCGGTACACCGAGGTCAGGTGGACCTCGACCGTCCGCTGTGTGACGAAGAGCCGTTCCGCGATCCACGCGTTGGACCTGCCGTCCGCCGCCAGGCGGGCCACCTGGGCCTCGCTGTGTGTGAGCGCTCCCAAGCCGCGGGAGACGGGACGGCGGGGCCGTGCGCCCGTGGCGAGCAGGGCCCGGTGGGCGAGGTCGTGCAGGGACCGGGAGCCGACGGCGTACGCCTCCTCCCAGCCCTGGCGCAGGACCTCGCGGGCCGCCTTGTTGTATCCGAGGCGGTGGAGCATCTGCCCACGCGCGACCCGCACCCGCGCACGCAGCAGCGCCGCCCGGGTGCCCGCCAGCACCTGCTCGGCCTCCTCCAGCAGAGGCTGCCGCTCGTCGTCACCGACGGCCTCCGCCCACAGTTCGAGTCCCGACCCCAGGGCGCACGGCAGTCCCGCGGCACGGGCACGGCCGACGGCCTCCTCGGCCAGCGCGAGAGCCGCGCCGCGGTCACCGAGCGCGAGACGGGTCAGGCCGGTCCAGTACCACCACGGCGAGACGGCCGGACTGACGCGCTGCCACCCCGCCTCCCGGCGACCGCACTGCTCCAGGTGCGCGAGGGCGCGCCGGGGATCCCCCTTCGCCAGGTGCAGCCGGCCGCGGGCGCAGAGCACCTCGTTCCACTGCCAGGCGTCGTCCGGGACCGGATCGGGTATCTGTGCTGCCAGTCGTGAGGCTTCCGCCAGGTCACCCCAGTCGAGCAAGGCGTGCAGCCGCACCGCGAGCGGCAGAGCCTGGTGCGCGCCGGCCCGCGCGACCTCGATGTTCCTCAGGACGGCGGCGGTGGCCCGCAGCGCCTCGTCGAGGCCCCCGAGCCTCTGGTGCGCCTCCGCGCTGTGCGCGAGCAGGTTCGGATGGGCCGGGTCGGTCAGCGGGTCCGTCTCCTCCAGCAACGTACGGTAGACCTGCTCCGCCTCGTGCGGCAGATCGGCGTACAGGAGCGTCAGCCCTCCGGCTGAGCGGCAGGCCACGGAGTCGGTGGTCGCCGAGGCACGGCGCACGACGGTGCGGGCAGCGGCCACGCATTCGCCGACGCGGTCCAGGCGGCAGACGGAGATGGCGGCGCGGGCCGCGAGCAGGGCGCGCTCACCGGCGCTCTCGCCGGGCAGGGAGAGGTCGAAGGCCACCGTCCCGAGCACTTCCGTGTAGGCGGCCCGGTTCACCGTGGCCGCGAGCAGCATCTGAGCCTCCATCAGCTCCGGGCTGGCCGCGTCGGACGCGGACACGGAGGCAGAAGCGGTCGCGGTCACGTCCGAGCGGTACCGGGACAGCATCGTCAGCGCCCGGGTCACCTGCCCCTGACGCGTCAGGGCCTCGGTCAGCGCACCGAGCGCCGTCAACCGCGTTTCGGGCCGGGACGCCCGCCGTATCGCCGCCGTCAGGTGACGGACGCTCGCCCCGGGGTCGACCCGTCTCTCCGCCACCCCCAGTTCGACGAGGAGAGCCGGATCGCACGCGTCCTCCGTTCCCTCGGGCACACACGGGCGCAGCAGTTCCACGGCCCGCTCCGGTGCGGCGCGCAACATGGCCTCGCGGGCTGCCTCCCGCAACACCGCCCGCTCCCACGCCTCAGGCGCCGTGCCGGCGTGGCGCAGGTGCTCGGCCACGTCCGCGGCGCTCGCGCCGCTGTCGTGCAGCAGCCGTGCGGCCCGCCGGTGCGCGGAGGCGAAATCGTCCTCCGACATGTCGCCGAGCACGGCGTTGCGCAGCAGGTCGTGGGCGAAGGACCAGGTGCCGTCGCCGTTCGAGGTGACGAACCCGAGGGAGATGAGGACCAGCACCGAGCCGACGAAGGCGGTGCTGTCCAGGTGGGCCAGTCGCGCGCAGGTCTCCGGTGCCGCGCCGTCGCCGAGCACGGCCAGCGCGCGGGCCGCCTGCACGGTGGCTGCCGGCTGCCGGTGCAGAAGCCGCAACGCACGCGGGCGGAAGGCGGGGACCTCGTCCTCGCCCATGGACCCGAACCGGGCGGCCGTGAGGGGGAGTTCCTCCTCACGCAACGTCGTGAGCAGTCGCGTCACCATCAGGGGATTGCCGTTGGTGGCGGCCAGGCAGCACTCCTGGAAGGCGGCGTCCGTCTCCACCCCGGCGAGCCGCCGGGTCAGCAGGCCGATGCCGGCTCCGGTGAGCGGCCGTGGCCGCAGCACGTGGCACAACGGAAGGGCCGCCACCTCGCTCAGGGACGGCACATGGGTGCCGCTGCGCCGGGTCAGCGCCAGCAGCACCGGCAGACCCGTCATGCGGCGCGCGGTATGGGCGAGGAACCGCAGGGACGCCGGATCGGCCTCCTCCGCGTCGTCGACGGCGATCACCAGCGGACCGGTCATGGCGGCGGACCGGACGACCTCGTGCAGTTCTGCCAGGACGGCGAACGAGACACCCGTGGTGTCGACGTCGTAGCAGTACAGCTGCGGGGCCCGGGACGCGGGCGCCGGGGGCGGGCTCGGCCACGCGGTCAGGGGGAGCCGGGCCGCGCCGTCCGCGGTCAGGCCGGCCAACAGTGCGTGCGTGGTGCTCAGCGAGAGGCGGTGCCCCGCCTGCCCGGCACGCGTGTGGACGACGCGCAGGCCCAGGTCACGGGCCTGCCGCAGCAGCGTGTTCAGCAGGGCCGTCTTGCCGATGCCGTCGGGACCCTCGAACACGACCAGGGCGGGATCGCCCGCCGCGGTGCTCCGGGTCAGCCGGGCGATGAGGGCCAGTTCGCGCTCGCGTTCCACCAGCTCCGGGTCAGGTCCGTCGGGCCGCCGTTCCCGGGGACTGCCACTCCCGTGCGCTGCGGTCATCACCCTGTCCTCCCTCCCGGAGCACCGGTGGTGTCCCGGGACGTGTGTGCGCGGTCCCAGGGGAGGTTCTGTGGTGACCGGTGACCCAACCCTGCACCTCTTCCGCACGTGTCATCCTGGCTTACCCGGAGCCGACTGGGAAGTCCGCGATCACTCCTGCTCCAAAGCGGCGACTTCGTCCCCGGGCGTCCGCGGCCCCGGCCGCGACGGGCCACGGCCGGGTGTGTGATCCACGGTACAAGTGCAGCCGCTCCCGCCAGAGGCGAGTGCCCATCAGGGCGGCGTCGGGCTCGGGCAGGCACAGGTACACGTCCCGGCTCCCGTCCTCCTCGGGTGTGGGAGCGATGTGCACCTGGGCACCGGAGGGTCGGCGAACTCGTACCAGAAGGGCCGTCCCGCGCCCAGGTCGATCCGGTACAGCGGGGACTGCGACCAGTTGTTGACCGACACGGACGTCCTCGACACGTCGGGCGCCCGCACCGACATCACGTGCCGGGACACCGCCTTGCGCCGGTAGGAGCCGAGGAAGGCCATCTCGTCCCGGATCCTGTCCTCGGTGTTGCTCTCCAGGCAGCGCCGGACGTCCCGCGCCACCAGGCCCAGCGGTGACTCGCGCAGCCCTGCGGCCGTCAGCGACGTCCAGCTGTTGCTGACACAGTTCCCCCCAATACGACTCCGGCAGCAGGTCGCCCAGCCGGCGCCGCACGCCCACGATCAGACCGAGCCACTCCGTGGCGTCGGCTGGGCGCGCCCTCACCTCGCCGAGCACCTGCCACAGATGGGCGGTCAGCGCGTCGTTCGTCGACACCCAGGCACCGGGCTCCTCCGGGGTCTGCTGTGCCGCGGCCCTCAGCGCGGCGCGTTCCGCCGCCTCGAAGCGCGCGGTGACGGTGGCGAGCTTGTTGATCCCGGCCCGAAGCGTGGTCGTCAGATGCCGGATCCGGCCGGTTGCGACGAACGCCCGCGTCCGGTGCGTCGCCGGGTCTGCGGACGGTCTGCGAAGGCGGTCCGGCACGCCGCGGTCGTGGGCGGGCCCCTCACACGGCACTCCGAGGTGCTCGCGCGGCCAGCTCTCCAGGAAGGCGACGCTGCTGCCGCCGTCCACGAGGGTGTGGTGGACGAGCACCCCCAGGACGGACCCGCCGCCGCCCATCCTGGTCAGCCGGATCTTCAGCGGCGGGGTGTCCCGGCTCATGACGCCGAAGGCGCTCACCTCGCGCAGCAGCTCTCCGATGACCGGCAGGGCGCGCGGGGAGTGACCGTAGTCGCGCATGAGGTCAGGGCAGGACGCCTCGGCGGACCGCACCCCCGCGTCCGTGCACACCACCCTCAGCCCGCCGTCCGCATCCCGTTCGAGGCGCCCGGGCAGCAGGGGATACCGGCGCAGGGTGCGGGCCGGGGAGTCGCGCGGCGCCGCGCCGTCGAGCGTGCCGCGGTAGGAGAACGTCAGCGGCGTGTACCACGGACCGGTCAGCAGGTCGTAGCCGGCGAGCCGCACCCGGCGGCCGTCCGCCCACCCGGCGCGGACGGTGTGCACCCGCTCCACGCCGCTGCAGGCGACCGTGCGGAAGGGGGGCGCGTCGTTCCTCCCCGTACGTGGGGCGGTGCTCCTCCTCGCCACGGCGGCCTCAGTCCCAGGCGACGGGCAGCCGGTCCACGCCGTAGTGCACGGCCCGGTCCCGCAGGGGGACCTCCTCGGCCGGCGTCGCCAGCCGCAGCCCCGGGAAGCGCTCGAACAGGCCGCGCAGTCCGATGCGCATGCTCGCGCGCGCCAGGTGCTGGCCCAGGCACTGGTGGGCGCCGAAGCCCAGTGCGAGGTGCTTGCGCGGAACGCGGGTCACGTCCAGCCGGTCGGGGTCGTCGAAGACCTCCGGGTCGCGGTTGGCGGCGGGCAGCGACAGCACGACCGTCTGTCCGGCCCTGATGGTGGTGCCGCCGATCTCGACGTCCTCCAGCGCGCACCGGCTCGACCCCATCTGCGAGATCGTCAGGTACCGCAGGAGTTCGTCCACCGCGCCGGCCTCGTACAGCTCGGGGCGCGCCTGCAGCAGGGCGAGCTGGTCCGGGTGCTCCAGCAGCGCGAAGGTGCTCAGGGCCAGCATGTTCGGGGTGGTGTCGAGCGAGCCGCCGAGGGTGAGGACCGCCAGGTTGACCAGTTCGTCCTCGGTCAGTTCGCCGGTCGCCGCGAGCCGCCCGAAGAAGTCCCCGCCGCGCTCGGCCATCCGCTCCCGCACCATCGGCCGGATGAGCGCGTCCATCGACTCCATGTGATGGATGAACTCCTCCAGCGTGTAGGTGAGCGTCATCAGCGCGCCGAAGTGCTCCTGGACGCCGTCCATCAACTCGGGGGAGACGTCCATCAGCGAGCACACCGAGCGCAGGCTGACCTTCTCCGCGAAGTCGCTCACCAGGTCGGCGGGAGAGCCCTTGGCGGCCATCTCCTCCAGCGCCCCGTCGACGATCCGCGCCAGATGCGGTTCGTACCCCTGGATGCGGCGCAGCGTGAAGTGACCCGCCAGCAGCCGCCGGTACTTGGTGTGCTCGGGGGCGTCCGTCTTCGCGAACGACCCGGGCGGCGAGGGCTGCGGCGCGTACTCGGTCATGGGGAACGGCGGCGCGACCACGTGCGCCAGCAGTTCGTTGCGGTGGCTGAAGCGGTCGTCGGCGAGAATCTGCCGGACCAGGTCGTGCCGGGTCACCAGCCAGCCCGCGGTGTCCTTGGGAGCCACCTGGAAGGTCACGGGACTGACCGGCTCCTCGGCGCGCAGCCGGGAGTACTCGGCGGGCGGATCGAACGGGCACGCGCCGCGTTCCGAGGGGATCACGGGCGGGCCGGGCCTGGGCTTCATGAAGTCACTCCGTCGGCAGTGGGGGAGGGGCGGTCAGGGGGTGCGGCCCGGCCTCACGCGCGGTGCACCAGCAGCGGCAGGTGGCGTGCGCCGAAGACGTTCGTGCCGTGCCAGCGGAGCCGCACCGCGCGGTCGACGCCGATGCGGTCGTACCGGTCGAGCAGGGCCTCCAGCGCGATCCGGCCCTCCAGCCGGGCCAGTGGGGCACCGATGCAGTAGTGGATGCCGTGTCCGAAAGCGATCTGGCGGGAGTTGGGGCGGCCCGGGCGGAACGCGTCGGCGTCCTCGAAGACCCGCTCGTCCCGGTTGGCCGACAGCAGCCACAGATGGACCAGCGTGCCGGGGGCGATCTCTGTTCCCGCGACGGTCGTGCCGGTGGTGGTGACCCGCTCGATGCGGGTGAAGGGCGGACGCAGCCGCAGCGTCTCCTCGAGTACCGCGGGGATCAGCGAGCGGTCCGCGCGCAGCTTCGCCGACAGTCCGGGTTCCTCGTCCAGGCAGAGCAACGCGTTGCCCACGAGGACCGAGGTGGTGATGTGCCCGGCGAGCAGCAGCAGGGTCGCGAAGCTCGCGATGTCCTCGTCCTCCAGCCGTTCGCCGTCGACCTCGGCACCGACCAGGGTGCCCAGCAGGTCGGCGAGCGGTTCCCTGCGCCGGGCCTCGATGAAACCCTGGAGATAGACGGAGATGGTGACCGCCGTCTCCTCCATCCGGCGCACGCTCTCGGGGTCCTCGGGATCCGTGGACAGCAACTGGTCCGCCCAGCCCTGGAAACGGCCGCGGTCCTCCGTGGGGACACCCAGCATCCGGGCGATGACCGTCACCGGCAGCGGATTGGCCAGCGTGTCCACCAGGTCGAAGGCGTCCTCGGGAGCCGCGTCGAGCAACCGCCCGGTCAGCTCGGTGATCCACGGTTCCAGGCCGGCGATCAGACCCGGCGTGAACGCCTTGCTCACCAGCCGGCGCATCTTGCCGTGCAGAGGCGGGTCCAGGAGCAGCAGTGTGCCGCGCGGGGCCTGCTTCTCCCCGCCCGACAGCCTGCCCACCGTGTCCGAGGAGAACGTCGCGGGATCGGCGAGGATCCGCTGCACGTCCGCGTGCCGGAACACGTGCACATGGCCGTTGCCGTCGCGCCACGCCGGCTGCTCGTCGCGCATCCGGGCCGCCCAGGCCAGCAGCGTGGCACCGCCGTCCGGCTCCACGGTCGGCGGGCGTTCGGGCGGGGAACCGGCCCCGGGCGCCGGGTCGAGTGTGTCCGGGGTGCTGTGCTGTGCCACCCAGGTTCCCCTTTCGCAGGTGTCGTACGACGGCTTCGGCAGTCGGCGTTCTCCGTTCACCGGCCGGCTGCCCGATCGCCCGGTCACTCCAGCACGGGGACGCCGCGCCGGGCCAGCGCGGGCCGCGCAGTCTAGGGATTCACCGCGTTCCGGCCGCGCCGGCACCTGTGCGGGCCCTCGCGTTCCGCCGCGGCGGGTTGAAGTTCTGGAGGAAACCCCAGTCAGCGGTCGCCGTGCGGCCCGTCCCCGGCGCGGGTACCGCAAGATGGGCTCGCTCCGGCAACCCACGCAAGCGACGAGCGCACAGGAGGCACTCGCGTGGACATCGCGATCGACCATGACAAGTGCATCGGCGCCGGCCAGTGCGCGCTCATCGCCCCCGAGGTCTTCGACCAGGGCGACGACGGAATGGCCCTGCTGCTGGTCGACCGGCCCGGCACCGCCCAGGCCCCCGCCGTACGGGAGGCGGCCGAGTCCTGTCCGCTGAGCGCCATTTCGGTGGTGGAGGACCGGCCGGGAACGGCCTGAGCGCCCCCTGGTCCACCCCCACGGACCCGACGAGGAGAGAAACCCATGCGCGTCCTGTTCGCCGGCCTGCCGGAGAAGTCCCACGTCTTCACGATGGTGCCGCTGGCCTGGGCCCTGACGGCCGCCGGGCACGAGGTGCTGATGGCCAACGCGCCGTCCCTGACCGGTGCCGTCACCGGCGCCGGACTCGTCGCCGCCCCCGTCGGCACCGACCACGACCTGCACCGCGACATGGCCGTGGCTCGCGATTCCCAGGACGCCGACGTCGCCAACTGGAGCCGCCTCGGCTACGGCGACGTCGACCACGCGAGCCTTGTCGAGCGGTACTCGATCAGCGTCCCCCACGGCTTCGCCCGCTACAACGACCCGATCCTCGACGACCTCGTGGCGCTCGCCCGCGACTGGCGTCCCGACCTGGTCGTCCGCGATCCGATCGCCTACGCGGGCGGCATCGCCGCCCGTGCCTGCGGGGCCGCGCACGCACGCCTGCTGTGGTGCGCCGACGTCTACGGACAGGCCCGCCGCACGTTCGTCGAACTCGCCCGGGACATCCCCGGGGACCGGCGTGCGGACCCGCTCGCCGACTGGATCGACGAACGGGGCGCCGCCTACGGCGTGCACTGCGACGAGGAGCTGCTCCACGGACAGTTCACCCTCGACACACTCCCGGAGAGCCTGCGCCCGGCCGTCGGCCTGACCCAGCTGTCCATGCGGTACGTGCCCTACAACGGCGCCGCGGTGCAGTGGGACTGGCTCCGCGAACAGCCCAAGCAGCCCCGGGTCTGCGTCACCCTCGGCCGCACCAACACCGAGGCCTACGGCGGCGACTACGTGGACGTCGCCGGCCTGCTGCACGCCCTGTCCCGGCTCGACGCCGACATCGTCGCCGCGCTCACGCCCGAACAGGCCGAGGAGCTCGACGACCTGCCCGCCAACGTCCGGGCGGTCAGCGGAGTGGCGCTCAGCACCCTGCTGCCCACCTGCTCCGCCGTGGTCCACCACGGCGGCTGGGGCACCTTCTCCACCGCCCTGGTCAACGCCGTGCCGCAGCTCGCCCTTTCCACCCTCGTCGCCGACCAGGAACTGCGCGGCCGGGCCCTTCAGGACAGCGGCGCGGGCCTCTTCCTGCACCACTCGGAGGCCGACCCGGACCGGGTCACGGACCTCACCCGGCGCCTCCTGGAGGACCCCTCCTTCATCGACGCGGCCCGCCGGCTGCGCGACGAGTCCGCAGCCATGCCCACCCCGCACGCCGTCGTCCCCGAACTCGAACGTCTCACCGCGGCCCGCTGAACCAGCCCACCGCGGACGCCGCCCCCGCGTCCGCACGCCCTGAGGAAGGAGGACGGCGCCCGCTCGGTACGCCCGGTGACGCGCCGCACCCCCATGAGCAAGACGCGCATCCTGGTGACCGGCGGGGCCGGCTTCATCGGCTCCCACTACGTCCGCACCCTGCTCGGCCCCCTCGGTCCCGACGACGTCACCGTCACGGTCCTCGACGCCTTCACCTACGCGGCCAACCCGGCCAACCTCGAGCCGGTGGCGGGATCCGGCCGCTACCGGCTCGTCGTCGGCGACATCTGCGACAGCGACACCGTCGGCCGGCTGATGGCCGAGCACGACCAGGTCGTGCACTTCGCCGCCGAGTCGCACGTCGACCGCTCCCTGGCCAGCGCCACCGAGTTCGTCCGCACCAACGTCCTGGGCACCCAGACCCTTCTGGACGCCGCGCTGCGCCACGGCATCGACCGGTTCGTGCACATCTCCACCGACGAGGTCTACGGCTCCATCCCCGAGGGCTCCTGCTCCGAGGAGCAGCCCCTGCGCCCCAACTCGCCGTACGCCGCGTCCAAGGCGTCCAGCGACCTCGTCGCCCTGGCCTACCACCGCTCCCACGGGCTGGACGTCCGCGTCACCCGGTGCTCCAACAACTACGGGCACCACCAGTTCCCCGAGAAGATCATCCCGCTGTTCGTCACCCGTCTCCTCGAGGGCCGCACGGTCCCCCTCTACGGCGACGGCCTGAACGTGCGCGACTGGCTCCACGTCGACGACCACGTCCGCGCCGTCGAACTGGTCCGCACCGGTGGCCGGTCCGGAGAGGTCTACAACATCGGCGGCGGCACCGAACTCGACAACCGCGGCCTCACCGCGCTGCTCCTCGAGGCGTGCGGCGCCGGCTGGGACAGCGTGGAGTACGTCACCGACCGCAAGGGCCACGACCGCCGCTACTCGGTGGACTGGCGCAAGGCACACGTCGAACTCGGCTACAAGCCGCAGAAGAACTTCACCGAGGGCCTTGCCGAGACGGTCGCCTGGTACCGGGACAACCCCCAGGTCTGGGGGCAGGCGCTCCGCCCGGAACGGACGGACGGGACCGCGCCGTGCTGAACTGGCGCATCCTGGGCCCGCTGCGGGTGTCGGACGGCGGCCGCGACGTCACCCCCACCGCGCCGAAGGTCCGCCAGGTCCTGGCCGTCCTGCTCGCCCGCCGTAACAGCGTCGTCCCGCTGGACGCGCTCACGGCCGAACTCTGGCCCGGGCGTCCGCCGCGCAGCGCCACCGGCACCGTGCAGACCTACGCGTACCAGCTGCGCAAGGCGCTGCACGGCGGTGAGGACCCCGGCACGGGCGGGGACGGCCCGCTCGCCACCCGTCCGCACGGCTACCTGCTGCGGGTGGCGCCGGGGGAGTGCGACGCGGAGGAGTTCACCCGGCTCACCGGCCGGGCACGGTCGGCACTCGCCGACGGCGATCCGGCCGGTGCCGTCGCACTCCTCGACCGCGCCCTGCTGCTGTGGCACGGACCACCGTTCACGGACGTCACGCACGGCCCGGCGCTGCACGGCCACGCCCAGCGGCTGGAGGAACTCCACCTGCAGGCCGAGGAACTGCGCATCACCGCCGGCTTCCGCCTGGGCCGGCACCGCGAACTCGTCGGTGAACTGAAGGAGCTCGCCTGCGCGCACCCGCTGCACGAGTGGTTCCAGGGCACGCTGATCATCGCCCTGGAACGGTGCGGCAGACGCAGCGAGGCACTGGAGGTCTACCAGCGCCTGAGCAGACAGCTGCGCGACGAACTGGGCCTGGATCCCTCTCCCGGCCTGCAGCGGCTGCGCCAGCACGTACTCACCGACCGGGTCAGCACGGCCGACCTGGACCTCCTGCCCGGCTGATGCCGTCGGCCCCGGCTCACCCGCCGGCGGCCGGGTCGCCGGGGTGCCCGGACGCGGCCCGCCACAGGTCCTCCACCATGTCGCGCGGGGTGCGCCGCGGCTCCCAGCCGAGGACCGTGCGGGCGGCCGACACGTCCACGGCCATCCAGTCGGCGTCCGGCAGCGCACGCGGGCCCGCCTCGGGCAGCTCCACCAGCCGGGCGGGACGCCCGCTGACCGAGATCAACAGATCGACCATGTCCCGGACCGGCTGCCAGGAACCGCTCGCGACGTTCACCACGCGCCCCCGGGCGTCCGGGACGCCCAGCGCCGCCACGACGGCCCGCGCCACGTCCCGTGAGTGGACGAAGTCCCGGCTGCTGCGCAGCGGCGACACCCGCACCTCCGCGGTCCGTCCACGCGCCGGCCGGTCGAGCAGCTGCGCGGCCACCTGGCCGAGCAGACTGCCCCGCGGGGCGCCGGCGCCGGTCACGTTGGACAGCCGCAGCACCACGGCGTCCACGGCACCCGCCTCCGCGGCCCGCAGCACCGCCCGGGTGCCGTGGAGCTTGGTGCGCCCGTACTCCGTGGCCGGTACCTCCGGCGAGCACTCGGTCAGCCACACCCCGCGCGGCTGCGGCGCGTACTCGTGCACGGACCCCAGCTGCACCAGCCGCGGACGGTGTTCCGCCGCGGATAGCGCCGAGAGCAGACGGTCCACGAGCAGCCGGTTGTCGCGGTGCATCCGTTCCGCCGTGCGGGACCACACCTCGCCCGCGGCGTTCACCACGGCCACGGGACGTTCCGCGTCGAGAAGTGCGGCCAGCGCCCGGGGGCTCGTGTCGACCAGGTCCATCGGATGGAAACGCCAGCAGGCGGGCGTCCCGCGCGGATGACGGGCCACGGCGTGGATCTCGTAACCGGCCCGCTCCAGGGCGGAACCCACGTGGCGGCCGACGAATCCGGTCGCCCCGAGAACCACCACACGGCCGGACCTCCGGTCCCCGGCGACGGGCAGTCCCGGCTCACCGACCTCCGCCATCGCCTCTCTCCTCCCGGGCCCGTCCGGCGCGCCCGTTCGCCCTGTGCTGCCCCGCGGCACGCGGGTGTGACGTCTCCACTGAAGCAGCCGCCCTTCGAGGACCGGTCCAGGACCGGCCAAGTGGAGCCGGCCACCGACGGATCTCGACCGGTCCTCGATGCCGACGGCCTACCGTGGGGCCACCATGAAGGTTCGAGAGACGGCTGTGCCGGACGCCTACCACATCACCCCGCACCAACTCCGAGACGAGCGCGGCAGCTTCTACGAGTCGTTCCGGCACGACAGGCTGGCCGAGGAGCTCGGCCGCCCGGTGCCTGTGGCTCAGGTGAACTACTCGGTGTCGCGCCGCAGCACCCTGCGCGGACTGCACGGCACGCTGCTGCCGCCGGGACAGGCGAAAGTGGTGTGCGTGGTGCGCGGCGCGGTCCTCGACATCGTGGTGGACCTGAGGGTCGGCTCCCCGACCTGGGGAGTGCACGAGGCGAACCGGCTGTCCGCCGAGTCGGGGGACACGCTGTTCGTCGCCGAGGGACTGGTGCACGGCTTCCTCGCCCTCACCGACGACACCTGCGTGTCGTACCTGTGCTCCACCGAGTTCGTGCCCGGCACACAGGTGGACATCGACCCCTTCGACCCGGATCTCGCCCTGCCCTGGAGTCTGTCGGAGGCACCCCTCATGTCGCGGAAGGACTCCTCGGCCATCTCCGTGGCCGAGGCCCGGGACACCGGACTCCTGGCGACCTACGAGGACTGCCTGGCGCACTACGAGGCACTGCGCGAGGACGCCCGCTGACCCACCGGCCGCCCGGCCCTCCGGGCGGCACGCACCCATCGGAGAGCCGATGCCGCCCGACGCACCCGCACCCGCCCGCCACTACGCCCTGCTGCTCTTCGCGGACTTCGGCCATATCGCCCCCACCCTGGGGGTGACCCGCGAACTCGTCGCCCGCGGCCACCGCGTCACCTACGTCGTCGACGGACGGTTCGCCCCGCTCGTCGAGGACTGCGGCGCCCGCGCCGTCACCTACACCTCCGCGCGCGGCGACTTCTACCGCGCCGCCGACCCGAACCCCGACCGGCTCGCCCGCGACGGTTACGACCTCCTCGTGGACACGGTCCGCACCGTCTTCCCCGCCGCCCGCGACGCCCTCGCCGCCGACCCGCCCGACGTGCTGCTGTACGACTTCGAGACCGTCGCCGCCGGCCGGGTCGTCGCCCGTGTCCTGGACGCCGTGCCGGTGCAGGTCTGCCCGAGCCACGCGGCCAACGAGACCTTCTCCCTGCGCGCCCAGCTCTGGGAGGCCGGGCATCCGCTGATGGCGGAGGGCGCCCGGGTGCTCGTCGACTTCATGGGCGCGCACGGCATCGGACTGGAGGAGATGGGCCGCTACGGCACCGAGTGGGACGAGCGCAACCTCGTCTTCCTGCCGCGTGTCTTCCAGATCGAGGGGGACGGCTTCGACGACCGGTTCGCCTTCGTGGGCCCCACCTTCACCGAACCCGGCCCGGGCCTGTGGTCGCCGCCCTCCGACGGACGCCGCGTCGCCCTGGTCTCGCTGGGCACGGAGTCGGGGGACCGCGGTGACCTCTTCCGGCTGTGCGCCGAGGCGTTCCCCGCGGACGGGTGGCACGTCGTGATGACGCTCGGCCGGGACACCGACCCCGCCCTCCTGGGGCCGCTGCCCGCGCATGTCGAGGCCCACTCCTGGCTGCCGCACCCCGCCGTGCTGCCGCACGCCGACGTGTTCGTGTGTCACGCGGGCATGGGCAGCCTCATGGAGTCGCTGGCCTGTGGAACACCGGTGGTCGCCCTGCCTCACGCGTACGAACTGGAGCTGAGCGCACGGCGCCTGGAGGAGTGCGGGGTGGGGCGCACCCTTCCGCGCGCCGGCCTGACCGCCCGGGATCTCGCGGAAACGGTGGCCGGACTCCTCGCCGACCCCGCGGCACCGGCCGCCCTGTCGCGCATGCGCGACGCCGTGCGGGACGCGGGCGGTGCCCCCCGCGCCGCCGACCTGCTGGAGGCGTGGGCCGCACGGTCCCCCGCGGTGCCCGCGGCGGGCTGAGCGCCCCACGCACGCGCACGCCGACGGGGTGGGCGCGGCACCACGTGGTGCCGGGCCCACCCCGTCGGCGTGCGCGACGTCAGTGCGGCAGCGTCACGTACTCGATCACGGTGTTGATGCTGTGGTCGATCATCTCGTCGGTCAGGCCCGGGTACACCCCGATCCAGAACGTCCGCTCGGTCGTGATGTCGCTGTTGGTGAGCGGCCCGCTCACCCGGAACTCCCGTCCCTCGTAAGCCGGGTGCCGTGTCAGGTTACCCGCGAAGAAGCGGCGGGTGGCGACCCTGCTGGACTCCAGGTGGTCGATGAGGGCCCCCGGCGCGAACGGTGCGTGCGGATCGACGGTGATGGCGAAGCCGAACCAGCTGGGATCGCTGCCCGGCGTCGCCTCCGGGAGCAGCAGGTGCGGCAGCCCGTCCAGGCCCTTGCGCAGCAGGTCCCAGTTGTGACGGCGGGCCCGGCCGAACTCCTCGATCCGCTCCAGTTGCGTGAGCCCGAGCGCCGCCGAGACGTCGGTCGACTTCAGGTTGTAGCCCACGTGGGAGAAGATGTACTTGTGGTCGTAGCCCTCGGGCAGTGAACCCATCTGCTGCTCGAACCGCTTGAAACACCGGTTGTCCTCACCCGGTTCGCACCAGCAGTCGCGGCCCCAGTCGCGCATCGACTCCACGATCCGCGCCAGGATCAGGTTGTCCGTGAGGACGCAGCCGCCCTCACCGGTCGTGATGTGGTGGGCGGGATAGAAGCTCTCCGTCGCCAGGTCGCCGAAGGTGCCGGTCAACTGTCCGCCGTAGGTGCTGCCCAGGGCGTCGCAGTTGTCCTCGATGAGGAACAGGCCCCGGTCCTCAGCCAGTTGGGCGATCTCCCGCACCTGGAAGGGGTTGCCCAGCGCGTGCGCCATCATGATGGCCCGGGTCCGCGGGCCGATCGCCTGCTCCACCCGCTCCAGTGAGGCGTTGTAGGTGCCCAGCTCGATGTCGGTGAAGACCGGCGTCAGGCCGTTCTGCAGGATGGGGTTGACCGTCGTGGGAAAGCCGGCTGCGACGGTGATCACCTCGTCGCCCGGTTTCAGCCGGTCCTCGCCGAGCTGCGGAGAGGTGAGGCTGGCCAGCGCCAGCAGGTTCGCGGACGATCCGGAATTGGTCAGGTGCGCCTTGCGCAGGCCGAAGTACCGGGCCAGCGAACGTTCCAGCCGGCGGGAGCTGACCCCGGCGGCGATGCGCATGTCCAGCGCGGCCTCCACCAGGGCCACCCGGTCGTCCTCGCTGAGCACAGCACCCGAGGCCTGTACCGGTGTGACACCGGGAACGAACGTCGGTGGGGTGCTGGAACGGTGGTACGCGCGGACCAGGTCGAGGATCTCGGACTTGTCGTTCCCCACGGCTGATGGCCTCCTGATGTGTGCCGGTGGGGACGAGACGTACGGCCGGCTCGCAGTCGAAGCGGGTCCCCACGCCCGTATCGTTCGATCGGGGAACCCCAGAGCAGCACGCGGCCGGGGGCGCGGGCCACAGACACCGGCCGAATCTAGGGATTGACCAAACAATGACCGCCGTCGGCGCGCCGCCGGGCCGCGCCGCCGCCCGCGACTCTAGGGAATTCACGAACCCCGGCCCGGCAGGCTGGGGTCATGGCCCGACGCGGGCCTCCGTACGCCTCTGGAGACGCCTATGACGATCGGCCGCCCCCCGGGCAACCCCGTGCGCACCGCGCTCCTGCGCGGCGGAGGGCCGTCCGGCGAGCGTGTCCGGCTCAGTGTGCACGACCTGGTGAACGGCACCTTCGCCACGCAGCGCACCTTCTTCTACCGGCGGACGCTCGACGCCGACGCCCTCGAAGACTCCCTGCGCCGCACGCTCGCCCACTATCCGCTGCTCACCGGACGCCTCGAACGTGACCCGGACGGCGGACTCAGCGTCGCCTGCGACGACGCCGGCGCGGTCTTCTCCGTCGTCCACTCGGACCGGGCCATGCCCGACTACGGACCGGACCGTCCGGCCCGGCAGGACCTGCGCCGCTACCTCCACTCCGTCAACGCCTTCCGTGTCGTCGGCCACGACACCCCGCTGCTCTCCGTCAAGGTCACCCACATGCGCGGCGGTGGCTCCGTGCTCGGGGTCTGCGTCAACCATGCCGTGGTCGACGGCGGCGCATACCTGGACTTCCTGCTCCAGTGGTCCGCCGCGCACGCGGGCCGGGAGCTCCGGCCCGTACCGTACGACCGCACTCCCCTCGAGCGGCTCGCCGCCGGCGTGCGTCCGGCGCCGGACGACCCTCAGTACACCGTGCTCACGAGGCGCCGGAAGATCGGGTTCATCTGGAAGGTCAACGCCGGCGCGCGGACCATGCGCACGATCACCGTCCGCTTCACCGCCGACGAGGTCCTCGCCCTGCGTGAGGCGGCGCGTGCGGGACAGGACGCCGGCCGGCCGCCCGCGTCGAGCGGCGACGCCCTCGGCGCGCACCTGTGGCGCGTGCTCGGCGCGCTGCGTGCCCGGGAAGCCGGTGCGCAGGAGCGTCTGGGGATCGTGGTCGCGCTGCGCGCGGCGCTCAAGGACCGCCTCCCAGACGGCTACTGGGGCAACGCCGTCTCCAACACCACGGCCACGCTCCCGGCCCGGGAACTGCGGGAGGAACCCCTGGCCCACACGGTCGCGGCCGTGCGCGCAGCCCTGGACCGCGTCACCCCCGACCGGATCCGCCGGGAGGCCGCCTTCCTGCAGGCCCAGCGCTCGGCGGGCCGTTCCGGTCGGGTGTTCAGCCGCATGGCCCTGGACGCCTTCGAGGACACCGTCGCCCTCAACAACGCCAGCCGGCTCCCCGTCTACGCCGTCGAGTTCGGCGCCGGGCGGCCGTTCTGGTTCGAGTTCCCGGCAAGTCCCGTCCCGTGGACCGTCCTCGTGACGCCGACCCCGGACGACGACCACAGCCGCGACGTCCACCTGAGCGTCCCCCGAGACGCCGCCGACGCCCTGTGCGGCCCTCAGTGGGCCGGGCGTCTGCGCGACCCCGCCGCGCGTCCGGGCCGACTCTGACCGTCCGGGGTGGAGCGCGAGGGGCCTGCCGTGACCGGCGGTCCCGGCAGGCCCCTCGGCGCGGTCCGTGCCTTCAGTCCCGGCGGCCTCGCGCAGGGCGGGGAAGCGGTCGGTGCGCTCCCAGGTGGAATCGGGCAGCTCACGGTCGAAATGGCCGTAGGCGGCGGTCCGGGCGCAGGTCGGGCGCAGCAGGTCCCGTTCGCGGATGACGGCGGCCGGGCGCAGGTCGAAGCCCCCGTCGATGGCTCGCCCGATCCTCTCGGTGCCGACCCTGGCGGTACCGAAGGCCGCCACGAACAGGCCCACCGGCTCGGCCTTGCCGCTCGCGTAGGCCACCTGTACCTCGCAGCGCCCGGCGGGCCCCGCCGCCACCACGTTCTTGGCGACCCAGCGCATCGTGGACGCCACCGGGCGGTCCACCGTGGAGGGGGCCTTGCCGGAGAGTGCGCCGCCGTCGTGGCGGGCCGTGCCGCCGTAGGTGTGTCGAAGTTCCGGTGGGGTTCACCGGCGACCGGTGGTTCTCCGTGTCCGGCTTGATGCCGTGGTCCAGCAGCACCCTGAGCTCCGGCTCGACCCCGAACTCCCGGATGTCGCGCGCCGGCGGTGACTCCAGGTCGATGTCGGAGGCGTGCTGGGAGGAGACCACCACGGTGTCCAGACGGACCGCCGTGTCCCCGTCGTACTCGATGGTGACCTGGGTCCTGCCGTCCGGACGCAGGGATCGCCTTGTTCCTGCGCCCGTCCGACAGGCGCTTGGACAGACGGTGGGCGAGGAGCACCGGCAGCGGCGTCAGCGTCGGCGTCTCTCCCGTCGCGTAGCCGAACATCAGACCCTGGTCACCCGCGCCGCCGGTGCTCACCCCCCCCGGGCGATGTCCGGGGACTGCGCGCCGATCGCCCTTCTTCGAGGAGTCGTAGCCGATCTCCAGGGTGATGTCGCGCACCAACGTCGCGATGCCGTGTACGCCTTGGTGGTGACTTCGCCGGCCACCTGCACCGGGCCAGCGGTGATCAGGTCTCGAGGGCGACCCGGGAGGCCGGGTCCTCGCGGAGCAACGCGCCGAGTCGCTGATCCGGTCAGCGATCTTGTCGGGGTGACCCTCGGCCACGGACTCCGAGGTGAACGGGCGACGGGTCGTGACTCTCCAGGTGGGAGGGGACGGTGCGGTGAGCGCGATGACGGTCCCCCCCCCCCCCCATGCCGGCGTCCCCCCGACCAGGAGATCCCTGGAGCGAGCGGGCCCGGTGCGACCAGTCGTGAAAGAATCCACACATCTCTGGTGTGAGCCCCCTCACGGGTGGCATAGTCAAAGACCCATGTTTGGTCACACCGCCGCCGTGTTCTTCTCGTTGGACTGCGTTCTGGTCCGGGGAGGCAGTCTGTCCCGCCTGCTCGAGGAGCGCCTCGGTCTGAGCGGGCCGTCGAGCCCGCACACCTCGGGGGAGACCGACGCGGCGCGCTGGAAGGGTGTCGCCGAAGGGGACCTGCACACCCAGCTCACTGCTCTTCCCCTGCTTCCGGGTGTCGCGGAGACCACCCACTGGTGCTGGGGCAACGGCCTGGTGCCGGTCATCTCCAGCCTCACCTGGTCCCCGGTCGGCGCACATCTCGCCGACCGGTTCGGCGTCCACTCCTACTTCGGCTGCTCCCTGGAGACGTCGCACGGCCGCTTCACGGGCAGGGTCGGCGACTCACCCGTGCTCACGGACGAGAGCGAGTTCGCCCGCCGTCGGGCGGACGAACTCGGCGTCGCCCTGCGGGACTGCGCCGCCGTGGGCGCCTGTCCGGCCGACGGCCCCCTGTTCGACTCCGTAGGCCTGGGCATCGCCTTCAACGCACCGCCCCACACCGGTGACCACGCCACCACGGCGGTCCGGGGCGACGACCTGCGCGCGGTGATCCCGGCGTTGCGGAACCTCGCCGCGGCCCGGCACTGACGTCTCGGGCGGCGCCCCGTCACGAACTGCCCTTGGTCATTCCCGGGCAGGTTCATGTCCGGGGTCGCGATGTCCTGCGTACTCGGCCAGCTGCCACCCGTTCTTCCGACCCACCGGCTCCAGCAGACCACGGACGTAGTCCCGCATCCGCCACCACAGGTCCGCCCGCCCCTACCGGCCCGCAACCAGCGCGAAGACCGACTCCAGTTCGGCAGCCCAGCGCTGGACTTCAGTAGTTCCCTCCATGCCGGAACAACGAGAAGAACCAGCTCAGGACACGATTCCTGACGCGGGCCGGCTTCGGTGCGGCGCAGGCGTACGCGCAGGGCGCAGCCGTAGAGCTGGAGCACGGAGGGGCGGTCGGCCTCCGCGGTGTAGAACTTCCAGCCGGCGGGCTGGGGGAGCCAGGGGGTGGAGGAGAGGGTTGCGCTGAAGTCGAAGGGTGGCGTGTCGCCGGTCCAGGGGAGGGGGACGCGGCAGCCGTCGCGGCCTCGGACGGTGTGGGCGGAGCGTTCCCAGGTGCGGACCTGTGCGTTGTCCCGGTTGAGGTCGGGCTGTGCGGGGGCGAAGAGGTGGAGGTATCACTGGCCCTCCGGTGCGCGGGTCCGGGTGGGGCCGCCGAAGGCCGCGTGCCGGTCGTCGGGCGGTTCGCTGCCGTCCTCCCCTCTCCCCTCACGGACCATGAACCGGTCTCGTTCCGGGCCGGGAGCCGCGGCCAACGCCTGATGGAACCGAGCGTTCTGGTCGGAGGTGTGGTTCGGGACGATGTCGCCGTCGGCGAAGCTGCGGATGTAGACGTGGTAGATGACCGCGGAGCGCCACCAGGAGTCGTCTGGGCTGCTCACGTGGGTGGGTTCCCTGCTGTGCGTGGGGGAGAGAGGTGGCCGCGGCTCGGCGGCTGTCGTCGCGGCGAGGTCGGGGACGTAAGACGGCCCGCGTCAGCCCTTGACGGCTCCGCTGGTGAGGCCGCGGACGAAGTACCGCTGGAGGCTTAGGAAGACCAGGATCGGGACGAGCATGGAGAACAGGCCGCCGGCGGTGACGAGTTCCCAGCCGGTGCCCTGCTGTCCGAGCAGACTGTTGGTGGCTACGGTGACGGGCTGCTTGTCACCGGGGCCGACGAAGATCAGGGCGACGAGGAGGTCGTTCCACACCCAGAGGAACTGGAAGATCGCGAAAGATGCCAGTGCGGGCGCCGACATGGGCAGGATGAGGCGGTAGAAGGTCTGGAAGTGGCTGGCCCCGTCGATCTTGGCGGACTCGATGACGTCCTTGGGCAGGGTGGCCATGTAGTTGCGCAGGAGGTAGATGGCCATCGACATGCCGAAACCGATGTGCGCGAGCCAGGCGCCGGGGAAGGTGCCGTTGAGGTGCACGGAGGCGTAGAGCTTGATGATGGGGACGAAGGCGACGTAGTTCGGCATCACGAGCAGCGCGACGATGACGATGAAGAGGCTGTCGCGTCCCTTGAAGGTCATGAAGGTGAAGGCGTAGGCGGCGAACGCGGCGACGAGGAGGGGCAGGAAGACCGCCGGGAGGGTGATGGCCACGCTGTTGAGGAAGGCGGTGCCGAGGTCGGCCTGCTCGATGGCCCGGGAGTAGTTGCCCAGGGTCAGGTCGGTGAAGCCGCCGGGGTGGGCGAACAGAGTCCACCAGCCGCTGGAGTTCGCGTCGTCGACGCTGCGGAAGGAGGTGAGGACCACACCGAGGGCGGGCACGATCCACAGGGCGCAGACGAACAGCACGCTCAGTCTGACCGGCAGCGGGCCGCGCCGGCCGGGCCTACCCGAAGGCACCCGGGATCCCCTGCTGAACGGGAGCGTGCCGCGCGCTGAGGCCGGGATGATCTTGCTGGTCGTGTGGGTGGTCATGCCGACTCCTCCGCCCTGAACTGGCGAATCTGGTAGATCATGATCGGCACGATGGCGACGAGCAGCATGACGACGACCGCCGACGCGTAGCCGTAGTTGTAGTTCGTGTACAGCTGGTTGAAGAACTCCAGGCCGACGACGTTGGTGTTGAAGGAGCCGTTGGTCATCACGTAGATCACGTCGAAGACCTTCATGACACCGATGAGGACGGTGACGAAGACCGTGATGAGCGTTCCCTTGATCTGCGGGATGATGATCCGCCAGAAGATCCGCATCTCCTTCGCGCCGTCCAGCCGGGCAGCCTCCAGGGTGTCGGCGGGCACTCCCTTGATGGCCGCGGACAGCAGCACCATGGAGAACCCGGCCTGACCCCAGAGCAGCATGACCATGAGCAGCAGGCTGTTGGCGTGCAGGGTGCTCTGCTGCAGCCAGGGGACCGGGTCGCGGCCGAAGGCGGTGACGATGCCGTTGAGCAGGCCCGTCTGCGGTGTGCCGGGGGGCTGGGTGGCGTACATGAAGCGCCACACGGTGGCCGAGCCGACGGCGCTGATGGCCATGGGCATGAAGATGATGGTCTTGGCCGCTTTCTCCGCTCTGGAGGTGAGGCGGTCGGCGAGCGCGGCGACGAGCAGACCCACGACGATGCAGGCGGCGGGGACGAGGGCGATCCACAGCAGCGAGTTGAGCAGGGTCTGGCGGAAGGCGGGGGTCTTGAGCAACTGGACGAAGTTGTCGAAGCCGACGAACCGGGTGCCGTCGCTGTTCCTGAGGCTGTCGACGATGGTGACGGCCGTGGGATAGACCAGGTAGACCCCGATGGCCGCGACGGCAGGCGCAATGTAGAGGTACGGCTTGATCCGGTCCTCCCAGCGGCCCGGCAGGGCTTCGGCGAGCTTGTTGAGCACCCAGTAGACGGCCAGTGCGGCGGCTACGCCCGCCAGCACCGTGAGCGCCGTCGAGAGTACTTGGCTGACCACGACTGTTCCCTTCCTCGAACGCTGGTGGTGCGGGTTGTGTCCGGCGCCGGCCGGGACGCAGGCAGGTGCCCCGTCCCGGCTGTTGTGCCGCGTGTGGTCAGCTGTCGGGCCAGCTTGCGTCGATGTTCTTCAGTGTGGTGTCCAGTGACTGCTCGCCCGCGACCCAGGCGGTGGTGTCCTTCCAGAAGGTGCCGGTGCCGACGGCGGTCGGCATGGCGTCGGAGCCGTCGAAGGCGAAGCCGGTGGAGTCATAGGCGATCTTGGCGATCGACTGGGTGGTCTTCAGCGGGTAGGCGCTGAGCGGGAAGTCCTTGTGCGGGGAGATGAAGGACGAGCCGTTGCCCGCCGCGGTGGTGCCGAGATCGGTGGCCGCGAGCAGCTTCATGACCTTGCGGGCGGCCGGACTGTCCTTGTAGAGGGAGGCGATGTCACCGCCGCCCTCGACGGGGTTGTCGCCGCCCGCGGCGACCGGGGGCAGGCCGAAGACGCCGACCTCGCTGTCCAGGTTCTTCTGGACGTTCTTGGGGAAGAAGCCGGTGATGAAGCTGCCCTGCTGGTACATGTAGCAGCCCGGCTTGCTGTTGAACATCGCATTGCCCGCGGTCCCGAAGGCGTTGCTGGCGATCGACTTGCGGCCGCCCAGGACGTTGCCCTCGGTGAAGGCGATCTTCTCGAACTCGGCCGCGGCCTGGCGGACCAGGGGCGAGTCGAACTTGATCTTGTGGGAGATCCACTCGTTGTACTTGTCGATGCCGCCGTACTTCAGGACCAGGTTCTCGAACCAGTCCGTGACCGGCCAGCCGGTCGCCGTGCCGGACTCGATGCCCAGACACCAGGGCGTCTTGCCGTCGGCCTTGATCTTCGCGGTGAGGGCGTTGAGTTCGTCGATGGTCTTCGGTGCGGTGTAGCCGGCGGACTCGAACGCCTTCCTCGGGTAGAAGACCAGGCCCTTGACGTTCATGCTGACCATCACGCCATAGGTCTTGCCGTCGACCTTGGCGACGTCCATGGTGCCGGCCGTCATGCTCTTCTCCAGTGCCGGGACGTCGAGGACGTCGTCCAGCGGGGTGACCTTGCCTTTGGCCGCGAGGTCCTTGATGATGCCGGGCTGCGGCATGAGCGCGATGTCGGGGGCGTCGTTCGCCTGCACCTTCTGCACCAGCAGCTGGCTGATGTTGTCGACCCTGCGCCACTGGACGGTGATGCCCTGCGCCTCGGCCTCGGGGGCGAGCTTGGCCTTGAGGCCGTCGATGATGGGCTGGTCCACGCTCGTCCAGACCGTGACGGTCTTCGTGCCGCCCGCGCTGCCGCCGGAACCGGACGAGCAGCCGGTGGCCAGCAGCGAGAGGGCGCCGAGCGCATTCACGCCGAGCATCAGCTTCCGTGTGGGCATGTGTTCCTCCTTGGGCGGCGAGCCGGCGTCGGAGTCGACGTCTCTGCCTGAGGTGATCCCGCCTGCCTGAGCGGTCCTTGCGTCGGGCCACCATGACGCGTTACTAATTCCGGTTAGTGGCCGCAAGCTAGTCCGCGCCTGCTTCTCACGTCAAGAACTCGTTACGAGGGAGTTGTTCATGGAGGTCCTGGCGTCGCGGCGGGGCTGGTCGCCCTCAGGGCCCCCCGGGCTCCCCGGCCAGAGACGCCGTGGAGTCGCGCACCACCAGCGGGCAGTGGACGAGGGTACGCCCCGCCCGCACGGCCGGGCCGCCCGCGGCCAGCTGCTCGGCGGCGAGCCGGCCCATCGCGTCGTACGGCAGCCGTACGGTGCTCAGCGCCGGGTGGATCTCCGCGGCGAGCTGGAACTGGTCGTCGTAGCCCATGACCGACACGTCCTCGGGCACACGGAGGCCCGCCTCCAGCAGCGCGAGCAGTGCGCCGACGGCCATGCGGTCGTTGCCGCACATGATCGCGGTCGGCCGGCGGCTGCGCCGCAGCAGAGTGCGGGCCAGCTCGTGGCCGGAGTCGGCCTGGTAGTTGCCGGACAGCACGGCGCGGTTCTTCGGGTCCAGCCCCGCCGCACGCAGTGCACCACGGAAGCCGCGCAGCCTGGCCTTCGTGGCCCAGGCGCTGGGCGTGCCGGTGAGGTAGGCGATGTCACGGTGTCCGAGGTCGAGGAGCGCCTGGGTCGCCTCCCTGCCGCCGCGCTCCTCGTCCGGCAGGATCGTCGGAACCGGATCGTCCGGCGTGAAGCAGTTCAGCAGAACCGTCGGGACCCGCTCGGCGTGCTTCGGGATGACCACGGACCGGGTGCCGGCCGCCGCGAAGATCAGGGCGTCGGCCTGCCGGTCGAGCAGCTCGCCGACCAGCTGGTCCGCCTGGCGGTTCGATCCGCCGGTGTTCACCACGAGCAGCAGGTTGCCGTGCCGTACGGACGCCTCGTGCGCTCCCTTGATGGCGGAGGCCGCGAACACGCCGAAGTCCACGTCGTGGCTCACGAAGCCGATGGTCGCACTGCGCCCCTGACGCAGCACCTGCCCGGCCCGGTTGGGCCGGTAGTCGAGTTCGGCGACCGCCTGCAGGACCCGCTGGCGGGTCTCGTCGCTGATCGTCTGCCCGGCCGTCCGGTTGAGCACGAACGAGACGGTCGCGGGCGAGACACCGGCCAGGCGGGCGACGTCGGTCCGGCGTGCCCGGGCCGGCTTCGGTCGGTGATCTTCATGGGTTGACACGCCGAAAGAGTACGAGACACCCACCCGGCTGAGAACCGGTCACCGCATCGATCAGCCCGCGTGTCCCTCACCGCATTCAGACTGTGAATGAGAGGAATCTCCGGCATGCCCGCATGGCTCCACTACGCGCCCGCTAAGGGTTGGATGAACGACCCCAACGGACTGATCCACTGGAAGGGGCGGCACCACCTCTTCTACCAGTACAACCCGGACGGCACCGAGTTCACCAACCAGCACTGGGGCCACGCCAGCTCCCCGGACCTGCTCACCTGGACCGAACACGAGGTCGCGCTCGTCCCCGGCCCGGCCGGAACCGCGCCCTACGACGCGACCGCCTGTTTCTCGGGCTGCGCCGTAGAACACGACGACGGCGTCTCGATCCTGTACACGGGCGTACTCGACGACGCCCAGCTTCCCTGCCTCGCACGCGCCACCGACGACGCGCTGTCGGCATTCGTCAAGGACGGCGCCAACCCCCTCGTCCCCGCGCCGCCCGCCGCCGACATCACCGAATTCCGCGACCACAGCGTCTGGCGCGAGGGCGGCCGGTGGCGGCAGCTCGTCGCGGGCGCCCGCGGTGAACACGGGGGCTCGCTGTTCGCGCTGTCCTCGGCCGACCTGCGTGCGTGGGACTACGACGGAGTCTTCGTGGACCGGGCCGCCGCCGAGGTGCCCGGCCGGGTGTGGGAGTGCCCGGACTACTTCACCTCCCAGGACACGGGGGCCTTGCTGGTCTCGGTCATCCATGAGAACGGCGAGGAAGGGCCCGAGGTCTGGTGGATGACCGGCACCGCCACGGATGAGGGCTTTCTGGTGGACAGGACCGGCGTCGCGGATGTCGGCCACTGCTTCTACGCGCCGCAGTCGTACTGGGCTGCGGACGGTCGGCGGATCCAGTTCGGCTGGGTCCGCACCCACCAGGACCCCGCCGGGCTCGACGGCCCGGCGGTGGGGTTCATGACCCTGCCGCGCGAGGTCTCTGTGCGCGACGGGCGCCTGCACTGCGCTCCTGCCGTCGAACTGATACGGCTTCGGCGGAACGCCACGGTTGTCCCGGTGATCGGTGAGAGCGTCCTCGGCCAGGAGAGGACCGCAGGGGAACTGGTGCTCGACACCGAGGCCGCCGACCGCGTGTGGGCTGTCGCCCTGCGTTCCCCGGACGGATCGGAGATGACGGTCGATCTCGGAGCGTTCACCGGCCTGGACGGACCCCTGCGGCTGTTCTGGGACGCCGGCATCGTCGAAGTCTTCCGCGACGGCGTGGCGGGAACCTGGTCCGACCTGCGCATCACCGAGGTCACCGAACTGCGTCTAAGGGGCGACGCCGACACGGCGGCCGGCCGGGCCGAGGTCTGGGAACTCACGCGCCCGGATCGCCTGACCGGCCCGGCTGCCGGTTCCGACACCGGATGACGGCGCCAGGTGCCGGACGGACGGGGGCGCGCCGCAGAGGGGCGGTCCCTGTCCGACGGAGTTCATTCCACTGAGGGAAAGCACGTCTGTATGGTCACCGACACCATCACGGTCCTGGTCGAGTGCGTCGCTGACCCCTCCGTCGACACCGTCTCACCCGGCCCGGCGACCTCACCTGCGGGTCCTGCCCGACGGCGGACCCGCCAACACCGCCGTCGACTTCGCCCACTTCGGCACCCCCACGCGATTCCTCGTGCCGACGAGTGGAAGGGAGCCAGGCGCGACGAAGAGCGGGCCGTCCGAGTGCGCCCGTTTGACTTCGAGAGCACTCCAATTCGTAGCGTTCCCGGTATGACCACTACTCCGCAGCACAGGATCGGTTCGGAATTCGGCGCCGCGAGCACCGCCGCCGACGTCGTCAACGGCATCGACCTGACCGGGAAACTCGCGATCGTCACCGGCGGCTACTCGGGCCTCGGTCTGGAGACCACGCGCGCGCTGACCAGGGTGGGGGCCCAGGTCGTCGTCCCCGCCCGTCGCCCCTCCGCCGCCCAGGAGGCGCTCGCCGGGATGGAGAACGTCGAGGTGAGCACCCTCGACCTGAGCGACCTCGGCAGCGTCCGCGGCTTCGCCGACGGCTTCCTGGACTCCGGCCGCACCATCGACTTCGTGATCAACAATGCCGGGATCATGGCGTGCCCGGAAACGCGCGTCGGGCCGGGCTGGGAAGCCCAGTTCGCGACGAACCATCTCGGGCACTACGCCCTGGTGAACCGGCTGTGGCCAGCGATCGCACCGGGCGGCGCCCGCGTCGTCTCCGTCTCCTCCCGCGGGCACCACCTCTCGGCTATCCGCTGGGACGACGTCCACTGGCGGCGCGGCTACGACAAGTGGCAGGCCTACGGGCAGGCGAAGACGGCCAACGTGCTGTTCGCGGTCCATCTCGATCGACTGGGCCGGGACCACGGGGTACGAGCTTTCTCCCTCCACCCCGGTGGCATCCTCACACCCCTCCAGCGTCACCTCCCCAAGGAGGAGATGGTCGAACTCGGCTGGATCGACCAGGAGGGCAGGCCACTTGACCCGGCGGGGTTCAAGAGCGCCGAGCAGGGCGCGGCCACGCAGGTCTGGGCGGTCACCTCACCCCAGCTGCACGGGCTCGGCGGCGTCTACCTGGAGGACTGCGACATCGCCGAAGCCGCCGGCGCCGACAGCGGCAGGACCGGCGTCAAGTCCTGGGCCACCGACCCGGAGCAGGCGCGTCGTCTGTGGGAGCTTTCGGCGGAGCTGACGGGGGTGAACGCCTTCGCGGTCTGAGCCCCAGCCGACTGCGGCTTGCGGCCGTCGACGGGGGTGTGCGCACCGGCACCGACGTCCTGGTCGCCCTGGTCCTGGGCGCAAGGGCCGTCCTCCTGGGACGCCCGGTGGTGTGGGCCCTGGCACTCGGCGGCGCCGCGGGGGTGACCGCCCTGCTGGACTCCTACCGCGCACAGCTGTCGACCGCCATGGCCCTGGCCGGCTGCGCACGGCTGGAGGACATCGACGCGGACCTGCTTCAGGGCGGCCCCTGAGACCGCCCACGGCCAGTGCCGCAGACCTCGGGTGTGGAGAGTCCCCCCTGGGGACAAAGCGCCCGGTGGCCTGCATCTCCTGTGCGGTGTCGGAGCGAAACGACATCAGGGAGACAACGACCGCGGAGGAGAGAGTGTGACCGACACGGGCATGGGCCGGGCAGCAGCGCTGCCGAGAAGCGTGATGTCGACTGCACAGGCCGGTGATCAGCGATGACGAGATGGACGCCCCGGCGCGACGGCGGACGCCCCTCGGGCAAGCCCTGCTCCCACACCTGGACGGCCGACCCACCGCCGCTGAGCAGGACGTGCGCGTCCTGCGCGGTGCGCGGACGCGTACCGGCAGACCTGCTGCTGTGCCTCACCTGTGGCCATGTGGGCTGCAGCGACAGCTCACCGGGCGCTCACGCCACAGCCCACTTCGACTCCAGCACACACCCCGTGGCACGCGCCCTGGCACGCGACCGGCAATGGGCCTGGTGCTACGAGCACGAGGTGTATCTGGACCCGCTCGAAGAGCCGGTCCCGCGTTCCGCCCCGCGGACACCCGAGTCGGTCTGGAACTACCCGCGGCCCCCTGTCCTGCGGGAGGACGACCGTCACGTGCGGGTCGAGTGCGCGGGCCAGACGCTGGCCCAGACCCGCAGAGCCGTCCGGGTACTGGAGACCAGCCATCCCCCCGTGTTCTACATCCCTCCGCAGGACGTCCGAACGGAGCTTCTCATCCCGGCGGCCGCGGGCCGGACCTGGTGCGAATGGAAGGGATCGGCTCGCTACTGGGACGTCATCGTGGGAGACGACGTACGCGCTCGCGCCGCATGGAGCTATCCCCGTCCCAAGCCCGACTACGCGTCCCTCGCCGGCTTCTTCGCCTTCTACCCGAGCCGCATGGACCGCTGCACCGTCGACGGAGAGGAGGCCACGGCACAGGAAGGCGACTTCTACGGCGGCTGGATCACCGCGGAGGTGCAGGGCCCGTTCAAGGGCGCCCCGGGCACCCACCTGTGGTGAGAGGCGACAACGGCGAGAGCCGTCGCCGCCACGGCCTGACGCCCCGCCTCCTCGCAGCCCGAGCCCTGCGCCCGGACCTGAAGCCCAAGCGGCGGACACCTTCCAGCAGAAGGCGCCCAGCACCCGGGCCTACCTGGACGCGGGCCACAGCGGACGGGTGGACCCGGCGACCATGGCGAGCCGGCTGCGCGACGCCGGTGTCGGCGGCATCCGCGGTTTCTCGCTCAGCGTGTCCGACTTCCGTACGACCTCCGGTTCGGTGTCGTACGGCAACAAGATCAACTCGGCGCTCGGCGCTCGGCGGCGGTGGCGCGCACTTCGTGATCGACACCAGCCGAAACGGCAACCGCTCCAACGGCGCGTGCTGCAACCCGGCCGGCCGGAAGCCCGGCGTGCCCCCACCGACCGGCCGCGTGCCGACCTGCTGCAGTGGGTCAAGCAGCCGGGTGTCTTTGACGGGAAGTGCGGCCATCGCCTCCACCGTGCGCGCAGGGCAGTTCAGCCCCGATCGGGCGACGCGGCCGATCAACGGCACCTGAGCCGTGGTCGCGGGACGCGGACACCGGACGTCCGTGTCCCGCAACCGCCCTGGTTCCCGCCGGTTTACCTCATTCGTGGCTCCCCAACGGCACCTCGGCCTTCGGGTCCGGCACGACTTCCCACCTTGCCGTTCATGATCCGGGGGTGTCACACGGTCCGGGGGCATCGACGGGCCCGGTGATGAGGGGCTCTCGTTTCGCTTGACCAAGGACTTACGACTCCTGCCGAGAAGAGCCGTCCGCACCCCAGGGAACGACGGTGTGACAGTTCTCCTCGATGCCGGGCGAAGGGAGCGCGAGCCAGCCGAGACGAGGAAGACCGCTGCCGGAGCGTGGGAGACCGCGGCGGCCCCGCAGGCACCCCGGGGTCAGAGGGGTGGGAGCCGGACGGTGTCCTGCGTGCCGTCCCCCCAGTCGACTCGGACGTCGGCGGTGCCGTCGGCCTCGTGGGTCACCATCAGCCGCAACCGTGTCGCCGCGTCCTGGCCGTGGAGCTCGCCCGACAGACACACCAGCGCCCCGTACACCGCGCCCGCTTCGACCGGTGCCGACGTGGCGAGCCAGGGGGCCGCGGAGTGCCGCCCGAGCGCGTTGCCGCCCTGCGCGGACGTGACGCCCGCCCGGTCGAAGCCTCGGACACCGACGACGCTGCTCATCAGCCCGTCGGGACGGCTCACCCGGACACCGGGTGAGGGGTGGCCGTCCGTGGCGGGCGGGGTGTCCGACGCGAGGCAGTAGCCCCCCAGCCGCAGTCGCAGCGGCTCCTCGAAGGGCCCGTCGACGCGGGCGAGGCGCAGCTCCAGGGGGCCGTGCAGCACGGACGCGCTGGTGATCCAGGGGCCCAGGCGGAATTCCGGTTGGAGGTCGTGGGCGTACGGCGCGGGTACCGGCCCGAGCGGCCAGTGCGCCCGGTGACGCGAGACGGCGGTGCGCTCGTCCAGGTGCAGGCGGGTCAGCGGCCGGCGGTGGGAGGGGCGGCCCCCGGCGTCCAGCAGCGCGAGGTGGGAGTCGACGGGATCCGTGAGTGCGTCGTCGGTGCTGTCGGGGAAGGCGTGGGTGGCGTACGCCAGGCGTGCGTAGGCGGGGTCGTCCGACTCCGCCGTGGGGTGCGTGGCGTGGTCGCTGCCGTGATTGACGACCCGGACCACGCCGTCCGCCGCCGTGCCGCGCACCAGCCAGCCGGGCGCGGGCAGCCGCCGTTCGAAGTC
Source organism: Streptomyces sp. NPDC058741 (assembly GCF_042746715.1). Lineage (NCBI taxonomy): Bacteria > Bacillati > Actinomycetota > Actinomycetes > Kitasatosporales > Streptomycetaceae > Streptomyces > Streptomyces sp. NPDC058741. The sequence goes on from NZ_JBHYQH010000049.1 coordinate 37,467, forward strand.
CCCGAGCTCGCAGGGGAGTCGCTGCTCCCTCTCGGTCCACACCGGGTGCTGGGCCGGCAGTACCAGACCGGCGAAACCCTTGCTCGACCAGTACGGCGAACCCGGTCCGGAGTACGGCTGGCGCAGGGAGGGGAACTCCCCGTGCCAGCCCAGCGGCTGCAGTCCCCGCGCGTCGAAGGCGCCGGCGTCCGTGAAGTGCCGCAGCATGCCGCTGGCCAGCCGCCGGGTGCGTCCGGGGGGAAGGGGCGTGGCGTCGAAGACGGCGCCCGTCCACAACGCGCACAGTGCGGCGTAGCGGTAGGTCAGCGAACGGCCCTGCAGCAACGGCCGCCCGCCGTCACCCACCAGGTACTGGACGTCGTCGAGGTAGCGGCGCAGCCGGTCGCGGTAGCGGGACAGCAGCCCCGGTGCTGCCGCGGGGCCGGAGATCCGGCAGTACCACAGCGGGTAGTACTGCATGGCCCAGCCGGAATAGTGGTCGAAGTGGCGCAGGCCCAACCCTTCGCGCCCGCCGCCGTCGGCATACCAGCCGTCCCCCGCGTACCACTCCTCGGTCCGGGCCACCGCGTGCTCGATGTCCGCCGGGCACCACGGGGCGCCGACCGACCGGAGGAAGGCGGAGGTGACGGCGCGGAACCACACCCAGTTGTTGTCCGGGACCTCGGTACCGTGCATGTCGGTCATCCACTCGACGATCCGCTGCCGTGCCGGGTCGTCGAGCCGGTCCCAGATCCACGGCCGTGTCTCGTGCAGCGCGATGGCGACGGAGGCGCACTCGACCTTCGCCTGACCGCACTCGGTCAGGCGCGGCCAGCGCTCGGGGGAGCGCGGGTCGGTGCCCGCGACCAGGCCTTTGGCATACCACTCGGCGTGTCCCGCCGGGTCGGTGTCGCCGGAGCGCGCGAGGCGGAAACCGGCCAGCAGGAAAGTGCGGGCGAACCCTTCCAGACCGTCGCTGTGCCTGCCCTGGCGGCTGGCGGGGCCCGGCAGTCCGATCAGGGCGTGCCGCTCGGTGGCGTGGGCACGTACGGCGGTGAGCTGTCTGTCGGCCAGGGTCTCCCAGTGCGCGCGCGTCCATCCCGTGTACGGCGACAGCAGTCGGTCCTCGGGTGTCACCGTGCGGTCTCCTTCACCTTGAGGGCTTTTCCGGTCCCGTTCAGCGCGGCCGGTGGCGCGACGGAGTCGCGCACGACGATGTGCGAGCCGAGGACGACGTGGCGCCGCGGAGGGTCGGTGGCCCGCCGGTGCAGAGCGAGGCGGGTCGCGGAGCGGCCCAGTTCCTGCTGCGGCACGTGCACGGTGGTCAGCGTCGGGTAGAGGTCCTCGGCCAGCGGGATGTCGTCGAAGCCCACGACGGAGAGGTCGTCCGGCACCGAGCGGCCCAGATCGCGGGCGGCGGCGATGGCACCGGCCGCGCTCAGGTCGTTGGCGCAGAAGACGGCCGTGGCGTCGGTGTCGGTGAGCAGGTGCCGGGCGGCTTCGTAGCCGGACTCGCGGGTCATGTCGCTCTCGGCCACCAGGGCCGGGTCGGGCGTGATCCCGTACGCGTCCAGAGCCCTCCGGTAGCCCGCCAGGCGCTGGCCGGCGATGCTGAACTCGTGGGGGCCGGCCAGGTGCGCCACGCGGGTGTGCCCCGCGGACAGCAGATGACTGGTGGCGGCGAAGGCGCCGTTCTCCATGTCGCACTCCACCACGTCGAGCGGCGCCTGCGGGCCGTTCCACGGCCGGCCGCAGAGCACCAGACGCGACCCGGCACGCTCCATCCGCTGGGCCGCGGCGGCCAGCTCGGCCAGATGCTCCTGGTCCTCCGCCATGCCGCCGACGAGGAGCACCGCGTCCACGCCGCGCTGACGCATCAGGTTGATCATCGACAGTTCCCGCCCGGGCACGCCCTGGGTCGAGGAGACCAGGCAGACCCGCCCGTCGGCGACCGCCTGTTCCTCGACTCCGGAGGCGATGTTCATGAAGAACGGGGACGTGATGTCGTTGACGATCATCGCCACCAGCCCGGAAGGGGTACTGAGTGAACGGGCGCTGGAGTTGACGACGTAGTCCAGGTCATGGACGGCCTGCATGACCCGCTCGTGCGTCTCCGGTGGTGCGGTGTAGGAGCCGCTGAGAATGCGCGAGACCGTTGCGACGGACACGCTCGCGCGCTCGGCCACGTCGCGAATGGTCGCGCGGCCTCCGGAGTTGCGGCCACGAGCCATGGGCTCGCCTCCCTGTCTATGACGGCGGAACGGTCCTGGGTGAAAGACGGCGGAACAGTCCTCAAGAACCGTTGAATGTAAACGTTACACACCGCGTTCCATCGATTCCAGAGGTGCGGGCGCCTTACTGCCAATGGCTTCGGATGCGACCATCCCGGTCGGCACCCGGCCGGACGAAAGGTCTCGCGCACCCTCTTGACGGCCCTGGCGTCGACCCTTAACGTCCCCGTTACTGTAAACGGTTCAGTGAACGTTACATCTCGTGTTCTCGGTGTCCGGGAACTCCTCAGGAGCCCACCGCTCTCCACCTCGCCTGCTCCACGCCTCCCCCTGGAGCTCCTCTTCCCTACGTGGAAGGAACGTGACGATGACGAACTCCCCCCTTTCCAGGCGACACCTGCTGTACGGTGCCGCCGCGGGCGCCGGCGCCATGGTCCTGGGCGGCGGGCTGACCGCTTGCGGCTCCTCCGACTCCGGCTCCTCCTCGAACACCCTCACCTACTGGGACTGGTACGTGACACAGGCTCCGTGGGTCGACGGCGAGTTCGCGCGCTACCAGAAGACCCACCCCGGCGTCACGGTCGAGAAGAACACCCAGCAGTCCGCCAAGTACGCAGACCTCGTCGGCCTCGCCAACCGCGGTGGCGACACGCCCGACGTCTTCATGGTTCCACAGGCCCCCACCATCGCCGAACAGGTGGCCAAGGGATGGCTGCTGCCCCTCGACAAGTGGGCGACCGCACAGTGGCAGTCACGCTTTCCCGAAGGAACCTTCCTGGAGGGCGCGAACGTCTTCGGCGGAAAGGTGTACTCCGCCCCCCTGAAGGGCTCCGCTCCGCAGTACCAGCTCTACATCCACAACGGCGTCTTCAGATCCGCCGGGCTGACCAACCCGGACGGCACCGTCAAGGTGCCGAACACCTGGGACGAGGTCACCAGCGCCGCCGAGACCATCACGAAGAAGAGCGGCGGCAAGTCCTACGGCCTCGGTTTCGGCAGCGCGGACGGCTTCGGCATCCTCGCCTGGTGGCTCGACCTCTTCGTGCGGGGAGCCGGCGCACCCGGCGGTGCACAGATCGGCGCCGCCACGGGCATGGACTACCGCACCGGCAAGTGGACGTACGCCACCGACCGCGCCTACACCGACTTCCTCGAACTGCTGGTCGAATGGAAGAAACGCGGCCTCTTCCACCCCAACGCCATCAGCCTCTCGGACGAAGCGGCGCGCGCCTTCTTCGAACGGGGCAAGTTCGGAATGACCGTCGGCGGGGTCTGGAACCAGCCCGAGTGGCAGCAGCACAAGTTCAACGACTACAGCCTGGTCACCCTTCCCTCGCCCCAGGCCGAGCCGAAGGCCTACTACTACAAGGATCCGGTCGGTACGGCCGCCTTCGCCGCCGTCTCCGCCAAGACCGACAAGCCCGACCTGGCCTGGCAGTGGTTCGACGCCCTGACCGCCCCGGCCGCCGGCCGCCGCTGGGTCCAGGCACACAACGGCGTCTCCGTCTACCCCGAGAACAACAGTCCCGACGGCATCGACTACAAGCCCTTCGCAACCTTCGTGGGGATGACCCGCTCCGTGCTGCCCGGCCCGGTGCCGGTCGTCCGCAACCCGTATCTCGCCACGGTCGCACCCAGCACACCGAAGCCGGACATCGGTGACGTGGTCACCGGCATCTACACCGGCCAGATCAAGGACGTGCAGGGAGCACTCAGCAGCCTCGCGGACAAGAAACACCACATCCTCTCCGACGCCGTCGCCGCCGTCGCCAGGTCAGGCGCGAAGGTCAGCGTGTCCGACTACGCCTTCCCGGACTGGAACCCCGCACTGCCCTACACCACGAAGAAAGCGTGAGTCCCACAGCCATGTCCCTCCTCGCGGCCCGGCCCCGGCATGATCCCTCCCATACCCGCCCACTCGCGGGCCCACCCGGCCTGGGGCGACGTCTGAAGACGGCACGCTGGTCGTACCTCTACCTCGTCCCCATGCTCGTACTGCTGGCCGGCTTCGTCATCTACCCCATTCTCGCCTCGCTCGGGTACACCTTCTACCGCTGGAACGGCATCGGTCACCCGGACGAGTACGTGGGCCTCGACAACTTCCGCCGCATCCTCAAGGACGGCATCTTCTGGGGAGCCGTACGGCACACCTTCATCTACGCCTTCGTGCTCGTCCCAGTGCAACTGGTGCTCGCCCTCGCCCTCGCCCTCGTGCTCAACAACCCGAAGCTGCGCTTCGCGGTGTTCTTCCGTACCGTCTACTTCATCCCCGTCGTCACCTCGGCCGCGGTCATCGGCGTCGTCATGCAGCTGATGCTCTCCAACTTCGGTGAATCCGCGGGCAGCCTGCTCGCCAAGACCGGGATGACCAACGGCCGCATCGACTGGCTCGGCGACCCGCACACGGCGCTGGCGGTCATCATCGCCATCGGGATCTGGCACACCCTCGGCTACAACCTGGTGTACTTCCTGGCCGGCCTGCAGACCATTCCGCAGGAGCTCTACGAGGCGGCCAAGATCGACGGTGCCGGCCCCGTGCAGTGCTTTTTCCGCATCACGATCCCGATGCTGCGCCAAGTGGGCGTCATCATCGTCGTGCTGGCGTTCATCGGCAGTTTCCAGGTCTTCGACCTCGTCCAAGTCCTCACCGGCGGAGGCCCGTACTTCGCGACCGAGGTCGTCAACACGTACATCTACCATCTGGCCTTCGGCGGCGGCTCCGGCGGCGGTGCCGCGCAGCCCGACGTGGGCCTGGCCTCCGCGGCCTCGTTCCTGTACGGCCTGCTCCTCATCGTCTTCGCCACCCTGCAGGTGCTGGCCCTGAGAAGACTGGGACGGCAGCGCGCGGGCGCCACGAGGTGAAGGGACCACCATGGCTGCACTCTCTCTCCGGGCCGGCAGACGCGGCCTGCTCTACCTGGCCCTCCTGGCAGGCGGTGTCCTGTGGATCTACCCGTTCCTGTGGGCCCTCGGGGGCTCACTGAAAGGCACCGACGACTTCTTCTCCGGCGGTCTCAACCCGCTGCCCGCACAGGTCCACTGGTCCAACTACCGCGATGCGTGGACAGGAGCGGAATTCAGCACGTTCTTCCTCAACACGGTCTTCTTCGCGACTGCCACCGTCATCGTGACCCTGCTCGCCACGTCCATGGCCGGCTATGTGCTCGCCCGCACCGAATTCCCGGGCAAGAAGGCGCTGATGGCCCTGATCGGCATCACCCTCTTCCTGCCCCACGGCTACACGATCATCCCCGTCTTCGACCTCCTGCAGAACCTCCATCTGCTCAACACCCTCTGGGCGATGGTCATCGTGCAGTCGGCCGGGGGCATGGTGTACGGCACCTTCCTCTTCATGGGATACTTCACCACCATCGACCGCGGGCTGGAGGATGCGGCACGGGTGGACGGCGCCAGCTTCCACCAGGTCTTCTGGCGCATCATGCTCCCGCTGTCGGGCCCCATGCTGGCGACCGTGGGCCTGTTCACCTGCATCAACGCATGGAATAGCTTCTTCGTCCCGCTCGTCCTCACCCTGTCCAGGCCCGACCTGCACACCCTGTCGGTGGGCATGTTCTCCTTCCTCGGAGAGAACACCACCGCATGGACCCTCGTGTGCGCGGGCTCGGTCATCACCATGCTGCCCATCATGGTCGTCTTCGTCGCACTGCAACGCTTCTTCATCAACGGCCTGGCCGGCGCGGTGAAGGCGTGAGCACCGCATCCACGGCGGTCAGCGCCGCCGCCGCGTCCCGAGCACGTCGATCACTCCACGACGCGGCCATGGAGAACGCAGACCCCAGCCGCACCCGGCCGACGGCCACACCGACCCCAGCGCACAAGGAGCACAGCGCTTGTCCACCGCCCTGCGCGCCGTCCTGGCGCTCGACACGGAACACGTCGATGCCGTATTCCCACCCTCGACCATGACCCGACTCCGCAACAGCGTCACGCTGAGCGGACCCGTGCGCCGACTCGAGGAGGTCGACGTCAGCGACACCAACGTTCTGATCACCAGCTGGGGCGGCCCCCGGATCGACGCAACCCTGCTCGCCCGCGCGCCCCGCCTCCGGGCGGTCATCCACGCGGCGGGCTCGGTCAAGGCGTTCGTCACGCGGGACGTCTTCGAACGCGGGATCGTCGTTTCCTCCGCGGCCCAGGCCAACGCCGCCCCGGTCGCCGAGTACACCACCGCCGTCACCGTCCTCGCGGCGAAGGGCGTACTGCCGTTCGCCCGTCTGGACACCCTGCGCGGCCGCGATCTGACCGCACCCGACGGCATCGGCCTTCGCGGACGCAAGGTAGGTGTCGTCGGAGCCTCCCGGATCGGCAGGCTCGTCATCGGCGCACTCCACGCCCTCGGCGCGCGCGTACTGCTCGCCGACCCGTACGCCGACGCCGAGACCGCGCGCGGACTCGGCGTGGAACTCGTCGGCCTGGACACACTCTGCCGACGGTCGGACATCGTGACCATCCACGCGCCCGAACTTCCGTCGACCCACCATATGTTCGACCGCAGGCAGTTGAACCTGCTCCCCCCGGAAGCCGTCCTCATCAACACGGCCCGGGGCTCTCTCGTGGACCACGACGCCCTCGCCGACGTGTGCGCGACCGGCTCGCTCAGCGCCGTTCTGGACGTCACGGACCCCGAACCGCTGCCGGCCGACCACCCCCTGCGCTCGCTGCCCAACGTTCTGCTGACCCCGCACCTCGCCGGCGCATGCGGACGTGAACGCCGGCTTCTGGGCGAGTTCGCGGCCGACGAGACCGAACGGCTCGTCGCCGGTCTGCCACTCCTCGGCACAGTGCGGTTCGAGGACCTCGCCCACTCGGCATGACACGGAAGCCGTGCCGGGTCGCGTGAATCCTGCGAGGCGTGTCGGACTGCGCCGCCGCTACCGGCGCATCGCGAGCACTCTCCGGGGCCAGGCACCGGCGGCGACCGCCCAACACGATCGTCGCACCGTCCGTTTGCTCGACTCGCTCACCAGCAGGGAGCGAGAGGTCCTGGTGCTCGCCGCCCAGCGTCTGACGAACGACGAGATCGCCCAGGAACTGTTCGTCGGCCGCGAGACGTCAAGACCCACATGTCCGCGACTCTGGCGAAACTCGCCGAGAACCACCCCCTCGCACGACGTGCCGCGCGAGGTTCCTCCTTCGTCGACCACGGCCACCTTGCCGTAAGCCGGTCCACGGTGGCGTCGCATGGCCTTCAGCGGCTCGGCGAGCCGGGCCATGACCGCAGCAGCGCCTGGATCCCGCGCGAGTAACTCCTCCAGGCTCTCACCCGGAAGGTCGAACTCGCCGCACACCCAGCTCTGGCATCAAGCAGTGCCTTGCGGGCCTGCGATCACGGCATCGAGCCCGGCGCTCCGTACCCCTTCTGCCGGCCAACTGACGGACGATCCGGCGATGCGCTGGGCTCTGGTTCCTGCATCCAGCAGCAGTCCACGCATCCCGGAGCGAAGACCTCGTGCGGTCATGACTTGCTGCGGCCACAGCTGCATCCACTTCAGCACAAGTGCCAGAACTCATCCTTGTCATGGGCCACACGCACCACCGCAATCAGGAGTGAACTGCTATGACACGTAAGATTCTTGCCGCTGCCTCTACTGTTGCCGCTTTGGCGATCGCAGCTCCCACCGCTTCAGCCGCTCCCCACGAGGTGCACCTCAAGAGCGGTCGCACCGCGGTGACGGTGGCTCCGGCGATCGCCAAGGCGCTGCTGTCCAACGGCATCGCCCCCATTGTCACCCGTCCGGGCAAGCCCAGCCTCACCACCGTCAGCGGTCAGCCCACCCTGAAGGCCACCTACCCGGTCACCGGCGGCTCCCTGACCACCAGCCCCCTCGGCGGAAACATCAAGCACAAAGGCGGCCTGAAGTTCACCAACGTCTTCAACGGTCGCTCACTCGAGGTGAAGAACTTCACCATCGACCTCACCAAGGGCCAGCTGACCGGCAACGTCGCCGGCACCACGACCCGCGTTCCCGTCTTCAAGCTCGACCTGTCCACCGCCCGCGTCAAGGTCAACAAGCACAGCGCCGACGCCACCAACGTCACGCTCAAGCTCACCCCCGAAGCAGCCGGGGCCCTCAACTCCACCCTCAAGACCAAGGTTTTCGCCACCGGCCTGGTCGTCGGAACCGCCGACACCCATCCCCGCTTCTGATCCCCGTCACGTAGCGCGAGGCGGCGCCCCCAACTCGGAGGCACCGCCCGCGTCACCGGCGACATGAGCAGGCCAGCACGTTGCGAAGGTAGCCTTCGCCGATGCGGACCACCTCATGCGGACGGTCAGGCGCGGCTTACGGAGAATCCAGTACCGGCGACAGCACGATGGTCAGCTGGGGCAGCGACAACACAGCACGGGTGTGGAACATCGAGCGACAGCGGACCTGATGCGGTCACTGTGCAGAGGGGCCAGGGGCGCCTTCACCGCCAACCGGTGGCGTGACGACGTGCCAGCGGACCCCGTGACATAACCCCGCGCCGGACAGACCGACGATGCCCAGCCACCAGCTCACATCGAAACCCACCGAGTCGACGCCCTCACCGGCCAGGTCTACGACGCCGGCTGGGCGCCCATCACGACGTCAGTCGTCGAAGCGGTGCGGTTGAGCCGGGCGACGAAGACGTCGCGAAGTCTTGGCCATACACTCGGGGCAAACTTGCACGCGTTTCGTACGCTGTACGTACGCTTCACCCCGCCGGGCGGCCAGCCGCTGCGCTTGGGCAGCGGGTCTGTACGGTCTTCGGTGTAACTCCCGATCATGGAAGTAGCACCTGATGAGCGACGTGACTGTCTCTGCTGAGGCGGTTGAAGAGGTCCGGCCGGCCGAGTTGCCGACGGACCTGCTGGATGACCAGTTGATCGGGCAGCTGGTCGACCGAGCCCGCGCGAGCGGCCTGCAGCTGACTGGTGAGGGCGGGCTGCTGCAGCAGCTGACCAAGCGCGTGCTGGAGTCCGCCCTGGAAGGCGAGATCACCGATCACGTCGGCTACGACAAGCACGACGCGGCCGGCAGGAACAGCGGCAACAGCCGTAACGGCACCCGGGCCAAGACTGTGCTGACCGACGTCGGCCCGGTCGAGGTGAAGGTGCCCCGCGACACCGCCGGCACCTTCGAACCGCAGATCGTCAAGAAGCGGCAGCGTCGACTGACCGGCGTGGACGAGATGGTGCTGTCCCTGTCCGCGAAGGGCCTCACGCACGGGGAGATATCGGCTCATCTGGCCGAGGTGTACGGGGCGGAGGTGTCCAAGCAGACCATCACCACGATCACGGACAAGGTGATGGAGGGCATGGCGGAATGGCAGGCCCGCCCGCTGGACCGCGTTTACCCGGTTGTCTTCGTGGACGCCATCAACGTCAAGATTCGCGATGGCAAGGTCGCCAACCGGCCCATCTACGTTGCGATGGCCGTCACGGTCGATGGCACCCGGGACATTCTCGGGATCTGGGCCGGTGACGGTGGTGAGGGCGCCAAGCACTGGCTGCAGGTCTTCACCGAGCTGAAGAATCGCGGAATTGAAGATGTCCTGATGCTCGTCTGCGACGGGCTGAAGGGTCTGCCGGACGCGGTCGAGACGGTCTGGCCCCGCACTGTCGTCCAAACGTGCATCGTTCACTTGATTCGCAACAGCATCCGGTACTGTGCCCGCCAGGACTGGGACAACGTCGCCAAGGATCTCAAGCCCGTCTACACCGCTCCCAGCGAGGCCGCCGCGACCGAACGCTTCTTGGAGTTCTCCGAGAAGTGGGGCACCAAGTATCCGGCCGTGATCAAGCTGTGGTCCGACGCCTGGGCCGAGATGGTGCCCTTCTTGTCCTTCGACGTCGAAATCCGCAAGGTCATCTGCAGCACGAAAGCGATTGAGAGTGTGAACGCCCGGATCCGCAAGGCGGTTCGGGCCCGCGGCCACTTCCCCACAGAGGCCGCCGCGTTGAAGTGCGTCTACATGGCGCTGATGAGCCTGGACCCGACGGGCAAGGGCCGGCGCCGCTGGACGATGCGCTGGAAGGCACCCCTGAACGCCTTCCAGATCGCCTTCGATGGCCGCCTGACCCCCACCAACCAGCGATAACTCAACAACCAAGATCAGCCGTTAAGTTGACACACCCGTTGAGCGGGCGACGAAGACGTCGCGAAGTCTTGGCCATACACTCGGGGCAAACTTGCACGCGTTTCGTACGCTGTACGTACGCTTCACCCCGCCGGGCGGCCAGCCGCTGCGCTTGGGCAGCCAAGCTCGGCATCCCGTCATGTCCATCGCATGCCGATGGTGGAGAGTTGCTCGATCCGCTGTGGGGACAGCGTTGCGGTCCGGCTGCGTTGGTTGTTGATCCATGCCCCGAGCCGGA
>NZ_JBHYQH010000050.1:0-44506 GCF_042746715.1 Streptomyces sp. NPDC058741
GGAACGGTCGCTTCCTTTGTACTCACCCTCTCGGGCTTTCCTCCGGGCGCTTCCCTTCGGTCTTGCGTCTCCGACTCTATCAGATCTTTCCGATCGGATTCCCTGTCGGCGGGAGGTGCCTCAGGCCTGCGGCTTTCGCCCGTCGGCCTTTCGACATTCACTACGTTAACCGATTCCCCGCCCGACTCATAATCGAGTCCGTCGGCGTCGAATTCAGACGTGCGGGCACGTGGAATTCGCCCCGGTTGAGGGGAGTCGCTGGGTAGTGGTTTGGCCGCTTCCGGCTGCAGGCGATCGCCGTACCCGGTTCAAGCGGCTCGGGCCACATTACGCATCCTGTCCGGGCGAGTCAACTGCGGCGGCGCCTCGGTACGTGGGCGCGGTACGGGCTGACCGTTGGGTCGTCGGCCACCCAGAAGCGCCAGGGGTGCACGGCTCCCTCGCCGCCGACTCCCGTGCGGGGGCCGTGGCGTACCTGGTCGGAGGCGATGGACGTGCCCGTCAGCATGCGCAGCGGGGTGTCGTCGGAGGTGCACGCGTCCGTGCCGTCCAGGGAGCGGTCCACCGCCAGGGCCGTGGCCAGACGGGCCGGGCCTTTGGCCAGTTCCTTGTCGTTGCGGGCCGAGAGCCGTCGGGTGCGTGCCAGCTCGGCGCCCTCGACGATCTCGCCGGCGCGCAGCAGGACCGCGCTCGCCCTGCCTTCGGGGCCGCACACCAGGTTCATGCAGAACCACATGCCGTAGGTGAAGTAGACGTACACGTGACCGGGCGGACCGAACATCACGTCGTTGCGGGCCGTGCGGCCGCGATAGGCGTGGGAGCCGGGGTCGTTCTCACCGTCGTAGGCCTCGACCTCGGTGAGGCGGAGGGCGATCGGACCGTCCGGGGTGGTGCGTACCAGGATGCGGCCGAGCAGGTCGGGGGCGACATCGAGGACGGGCCGGTCGAAGAACTCCCTGAACAGGGGCGTACGGTCGGGGGTCGCGATCATGCCGCCCGAGGGTACTGGAGACGCGTGGTGCGCCGGGCTGGCCTCTGGGCACGGGCCTTGTCAGGGTGAGGACGTGGAACCGGTCACGGCCGGATCGCGTTTACAGGGATCAGGGATCCACCCGTAGTGGGCGAGAGGGAGAGTCATGGCGTTCAAGAAGCTGCTCGCGAGCCTGGGGGCCGGCGGGGCTTCGGTCGAGACGGTGCTGCACGAGGTCAACGTCGTCCCGGGCGGTGTCGTGCAGGGCGAGGTGCGGATCCAGGGCGGTTCCGTGAACCAGCAGATCGAGGGTCTCTCGGTCGGGCTGCAGGCCAAGGTCGAGGTGGAGAGCGGCGACCAGGAGTACAAGCAGGACATCGAGTTCACGAAGTCGCGGCTGGGCGGTGCGTTCGAGCTGCAGGCGAACGCGGTGCACGCGGTGCCGTTCGGGCTGGAGATCCCGTGGGAGACCCCGATCACGATGATCGAGGGTCAGGCGCTGCGCGGTATGAACATCGGGGTGTCCACGGAGCTGGAGATCGCGCGTGCCGTGGACTCCAGTGACCTGGACCCGGTGAACGTGCACCCGCTGCCGGCGCAGAAGGCCCTCCTCGACGCGTTCATCCAGCTGGGCTTCCGGTTCAAGAACGCGGACATGGAGCGCGGGGTCATCCGCGGTACGCGGCAGCGGCTGCCGTTCTACCAGGAGATCGAGTTCCACCCGCCGCAGCAGTACCGGGGGCTGAACCAGGTCGAGCTGAGCTTCGTGGCCGACCAGAACGCGATGGACGTCGTTCTGGAGATGGACAAGAAGCCCGGGCTGTTCAGCGAGGGCAGTGACACCTTCCGGTCGTTCCAGGTGGGGCTGAACGACTATCAGGGGACGGACTGGACGGCTTACCTGAACCAGTGGCTCTCCGAGGTCGGCAGCAAGCGCAACTGGTTCTAGTCGAGGGCCTAGGCTCGGGGTCGACTGCACGAACCGATCAGGAGGTACCGAGGTGACCGAGCTCGAGCGGCGGCCGCTCCCCCACGACTTCCACCCGCCCGTGGCGTCTTTCACGGTGACGAGTGAGGACGTCACGGAAGGCGCGAAGCTCAAGGACGCTCAGGTCCACGCGGCCGGCAACACCTCGCCGCAGCTGCGGTGGGGCGGCTTCCCGCCGGAGACCAAGAGCTTCGCCGTGACCTGCTACGACCCCGACGCCCCGACGGGGAGCGGGTTCTGGCACTGGGTGCTGTTCGACATCCCGGCGTCGGTGACCGAGCTGCCGGCGGGTGCGGGCAGCGGCGCGTTCGAGGGGCTGCCCGAGGGGGCGGTTCACGCGCGTAACGACTACGGCGGCAAGGACTTCGGCGGAGCCGCGCCGCCGCCCGGGGACGGGCCGCACCGTTATGTGTTCACGGTGTACGCCGTGGACCAGGAGAAGCTCGGTCCGGACGCGGACGCGTCGCCGGCCGTGGTGGGCTTCAACCTGCGGTTCCACACGATCGGGCGAGCCCAGCTGATCGGTGAGTACGAGGTACCCGCCGAGCACTGAGCCGGACCGCCCCGCTCCGGGCGTTCACGCGACGTTTGCCCGCTCCTGGTCTTGGAATTGATCAGGAGCGGGCATTTTTGTTGCCGGGGGCGTGTGGGACACCCCCCGCGGGAGCAGCAGATATTGCGTTGTCCATCCCGGCGTGCCCGGCCAGAGTTGATCCCAGCCCGCCAGGGGGTGGGCCGGTGCACACGGGAGGTGGGCTGGTATGCGGGACACGCTGGTACTCAACGCGAGCTTCGAGCCGCTGTCGACGGTGACGCTGAACCGAGCCGTCGTTCTGGTGCTTCAGGACAAGGCCGTCGTCGAGCAGGCCCACCCCGAGCTGCGGATGCGGGGAGCCGCGGTCGACATACCGGCGCCGCGTGTGATCAGGCTCTGCCAGTACGTACGGGTGCCGTTCCGAAGACGAGCGCCGTGGTCGCGGCGGGGGGTGCTGGTCAGGGACCGGCACCGGTGCGCGTACTGCGGGAGGCGGGCGACGACCGTGGACCACGTGGTGCCGCGGTCGCAGGGCGGTCAGGACACGTGGCTGAACACGGTGGCCTCGTGTGCGGAGGACAACCACCGCAAGGCCAACCGGACTCCTGACGAGGCGGGGATGCCGCTGCTGCGGCAGCCGTTCGAGCCGACTCCGGCGGACGCGATGCTGCTGGCGCTGGGGCAGGACGATGTCGACGCGCTGCCGGAGTGGCTGGCTCAGCCGGCGGCCTGAGCAGATGTGAATGGGGGCCCGCCTCCTCGGGAAGCGGGCCCCCATCGTGTACAGGTGCGCCGGGTCAGTCGATGGACGGCCGCTCGCGGCGCTCCTGGGCGGGTACGCCCGCTCCGGAGGCGCCCCCGTTGCCGCCGGAACCGCCGCCGATGCCGCCGAAGTTGCCCATGGCGCCGGAGAGGCCCTTGAGGGCGTCGCCGATCTCGCTCGGGACGATCCAGAGCTTGTTGGCGTCGCCTTCGGCGATCTTGGGGAGCATCTGGAGGTACTGGTAGGACAGGAGCTTCTGGTCCGGGTCGCCGGCGTGGATGGCCTCGAAGACCGTGCGCACGGCCTGGGCCTCGCCCTCGGCGCGCAGGGCGGCGGCCTTGGCCTCGCCCTCGGCGCGCAGGATCTGGGACTGCTTCTCGCCCTCGGCGCGCAGGATCTCGGACTGCCGGACACCTTCGGCCTGGAGGATCGCGGCGCGCTTGTCTCGGTCGGCGCGCATCTGCTTCTCCATCGAGTCCTGGATGGAGGTGGGCGGTTCGATCGCCTTGAGCTCGACGCGGTTGACGCGGATGCCCCACTTGCCGGTGGCCTCGTCGAGGACGCCGCGCAGTGCCGCGTTGATCTCCTCACGGGAGGTCAGGGTCCGCTCGAGGTCCATGCCGCCGATGATGTTGCGGAGGGTGGTGACGGTGAGCTGCTCGATCGCCTGGATGTAGCTGGCGACTTCGTAGGTCGCGGCTCGCGCGTCGGTCACCTGGTAGTAGATGACGGTGTCGATGTTGACGACCAGGTTGTCCTGGGTGATCACCGGCTGGGGCGGGAACGGGACGACCTGTTCACGCAGGTCGATGCGGTTGCGGATGGTGTCGATGAACGGGACGACGATGTTGAGGCCCGCGTTGAGTGTCCGCGTGTAGCGGCCGAAGCGCTCCACGATGGCCGCGCTGGCCTGCGGGATGACTTGGATCGTCTTGATCAGGGCGATGAAAACCAACACCACCAAAATGATCAGGACGATGATGACCGGTTCCATCGTCGTTCCCCGTACCCTTCTCCGCCTCGGCGCCTTGGCAGATCTCGTGGTTGTCGAAGATCTTGCTGGTCGAGTCTGACAGACCGTCGCGCACCACGCGAGGTCTTCCTCCACTTACGTCGTGCGAGGTCACATGACGATCGCGGTGGCTCCCTCGATGTCGACGACGTCCACTTCCTGGCCTACGTCGTAGGCACGGTCGGTGTCGAGGGCGCGGGCCGACCAGACCTCTCCGGCCAGCTTGATACGGCCGCCCGAGGCGTCGACGCGCTCCAGGACGACGGCTTGTCTGCCCTTCAGCGCGTCCACTCCGGTGGCGAGTTGGGGCCGCTGGGCGCGATGCCGGTTCGCGATGGGCCGTACGACGGCGATGCCCGCGGTCGATACGAGCGCGAAGACGGCGACCTGGGCGACGGCTCCGCCGCCGAAGACGCCGGTGACCACGGACGCGGCGACGGCGCCCACCGCGAGCATGCCGAGTTCCGGCATCGCGGTGATCACGAGCGCGATGCCGAGCGCGGTCGCGCCGATCAGCCACCACAGCCATGCGTCGATGTCCACCTGGTCATGGTAGGACCGACGCCCCTGTCGCCGACAGGGTGCCCGGGGTGTGAAATGCCGTTGCCCGCCCGGAATGTGCGCGGAGCCGGGGTGGGTCAGGACAGCGGGAGGCCCTGGGCGGTCCAGCGCTCGCCGGACTGTTCGACGACGAGCGGGAGTCCGAAGCACAGGGAGAGGTTGCGGGAGGTCAGTTCGAGCTCCAGCGGGCCTGCGGCGAGGACCTTGCCCTGGCGGATCATGAGGACGTGGGTGAAGCCGGGCGGGATCTCCTCGACATGGTGGGTGACCATGATCATCGAGGGGGCGATCGGGTCGCGGGCGAGGCGGCCGAGGCGGCGGACGAGGTCCTCGCGGCCGCCGAGGTCGAGGCCGGCGGCGGGCTCGTCGAGGAGGAGCAGTTCGGGGTCGGTCATGAGGGCGCGGGCGATGAGGGTGCGCTTGCGCTCGCCCTCGGAGAGCGTGCCGAACTTGCGGTCGAGGTACTCGCTCATGCCGAGGCGGTCGAGGAAGGCGCGGGCGCGCCGCTCGTCGATCTCCTCGTAGTCCTCGTGCCAGGTGGCGGTCATGCCGTAGGCGGCGGTGAGGACCGTCTCCAGGACCGTCTGCCGCTTGGGGAGCTTCTCGGTCATGGCGATGCCGGCCATGCCGATGCGGGGGCGCAGTTCGAAGACGTCTGTGCCGGGCCTGCCGAGGGTCTCGCCGAGGATGCCCGCGGTGCCGGAGCTGGGGAAGAGGTAGGTGGAAGCGAGGTTGAGGAGGGTGGTCTTGCCGGCGCCGTTCGGGCCGAGGATGACCCAGCGCTCGCCCTCCTTGACCGACCAGGAGACCTGGTCCACCAGAGCCCGGCCCTCGCGGACCACGGATACGTCCTGAAGCTCCAGAACATCGCTCATGAGCGCGTTGTCTCCCCTTGCAGTGTGGCCGGTCTCGGCTGTCGCGTACGCCTGTGGCTCGGTCCGCCGCGCCGGTGGGCGCAGCCCTCCATGAAATCTACGCCACCGGCCGACCGGGGCATTCCCTCGGTCCGGTCCTTGGAGGGTCCTAGGGTTGGGGGCATGCTCACGGAACCGCGCGCTGGACGTCTCGCAGCTTGGGGAAATGCACTTTTGGCCGGACTTGTCTCTCCGGACGACGCCGTCCTCGCCATCGTCGGCGAGGACGCGGTGCACCGGGTGGAGGGGGTGCCGGGAGAGCCGGGCCAGGTCGGGCTGACGCTCGCGCTGGGGCGGCTGCGGGCGCTGGGGGTGACCGGGCTGCGGGTCGCCCTGCCCGCGCCGGGTCATCCGCTGGGGCTGAGCGGGCCGCCGGAGTTCAACGCGCGGGCGCTGGAGGCGGAGGAGGCGGTGGTCTGTCACGGAGCCGCCCTCGGGCTGGTGCCGGACGTGTACGAGGCCGGGCCCGAGCATGTGCGGGACGAGGTGGTGTGGCATGTGCTGCCCGTGCGCGAGGCGCCGCCGGCGGACGTGCCGTCGCTGGGCGAGGCGGAGCGGGAACTCGCGGAGGCCCTGCGAGACGCGACCGAGGTGCTGACGCGGCTGGACGTGGCGGCGTCGGGGCCGGTGGCGGAGGCGGCGGTCGACGCGTACCGGGCGCGGGCCGAGCGGGGCCGGGAGGTGCTGGCGCCGGGGTATCCCACACGGGCGGTGCGGGTGCTGGAGCTGGCGCAGCGGGTGGGGGCGCTCATCGCCGTGGCGACGCAGAGCGGGCACGGGGGTGCGGTGAGCGCGTCCGAGATGGCCGCGCGGCGGGAGGCGCTGCGGCCGGTGGAACGGACGGCTCGGCGGGCGCAGGTCGCCGCGTACAACTCCGTCGTGGAGGAGCGGGAGCGGGGGGTGCGGTGACGGGGCCGGCGGCACCCATGCCCGCGGCCGGGCCATCCGGCCTCCCGGGCACACCCGGGAGGCCGGTGTCACCTCCGGCTCGGAGACGGAGGTGAGCGTCAGCGGTTGACGGCGAGGTCGCCGAAGGCCGGGTTCAGGTCGCCCACGACGTTCACGCTGTTGCCGGACACGTTGACCGGGACGTGCACCGGGGCCTGGACGACGTTGCCCGAGCCGACGCCCGGCGGGCCCGCGGCCCGGCCGTCGGCGTGCGCGCTGGTGGCGGAGGCCATGCCCGCGCCCGCGGCGAGCAGACCGCCGGTCACCATCGTCACGGCCACTGCCTTCTTCAGGTTCTTCACTTCTGAGCCCTCCTTGCCATCACCGCGGCAGGCGCCGCGGCAGGCACTGGAGAACGCCGGAGATCCACCGAGGATGCGCCATACGGGGGACATACCCACGACGGTATGAATCTCAGACCGGAACGCGACCTTGTGCGTGACCGGCGGGGAACGCGTCAGCCCGCCACGCCGTGGCGGACGGCCCACAGGGCGGCCTGCGTCCGGTCGGCCAGGTCGAGTTTCATGAGGATGTTCGAGACGTGGGTCTTGACGGTCTTCTCCGAGAGGACGAGCGCGCGGGCGATCTCGCGGTTGGAGCGGCCGTCCGCTATCAGGCCGAGCACCTCGCGCTCCCGGTCGGTCAGCGAACCGGCCCTGCCGGGACTGGAGTTGGCGCCCTCCTGGGAGAGCAGGGCGCCCGCGACCTCCGGCTGCAGGAGGATGTGCCCGGCGTGGACGGAGCGGATGGCTCCGGCCAGGGCGTCGGGGTCGACGTCCTTGTAGACGTATCCGGCGGCGCCCGCGCGCAGGGCCGGGACGACCGTGCGCTGCTCGGTGAAGCTGGTGACGACCAGCACGCGCGCGGGGTTGTCCAGCTCGCGGAGTCTGCGCAGGGCGCCGACGCCGTCCAGGCCCGGCATCTTGACGTCCATGAGGATGACGTCGGGCTGCAACTCCTCGGCGCGCTCGACTCCTTCGGCGCCGTCGGCGGCCTCGCCGACGACCTCGATGTCGTCCTGCACTTCGAGGAACGTGCGCAGGCCCCGGCGGACGACCTGGTGGTCGTCGACGAGCAGCACCCTGATCGCGTCAGCCACCGGGCACCTCCATCTCGATCGTGGTGCCCTTGCCGGGCGCCGATTCCACGGTCAGCGTGCCGCCGGCGCCGCTCGCCCGGTCCCGCATCGAGACCAGGCCGAGGTGGCGCCCCGCGCGGCGGACCGCGCCCGGGTCGAAGCCGTCGCCGTCGTCCCTGACCCGCAGGACGGCTCCGTTGCCGCGGCGCTCCAGGGCGACCTCGACGCGGGAGCCGCCGGAGTGGCGCAGGGCGTTGTGCAGGGCCTCCTGGGCGACGCGCAGGACCGCCTCCTCCTGGGAGGCGGGCAGTGCCTTCACGCCGTGCCCGGTGAAGGTGACCCGGGCGCTGTGGGCGCGGTCGAGGACCTGGATCTGGGTGCGCAGGGTGGCGACGAGGCCGTCCTCGTCGAGGGCGGCCGGGCGCAACTCGACCACGGCGGCGCGCAGTTCGTCGGCGGCTTCGGCGGCGAGCACGGCCACCTGGTGCAGTTCGCCCTTGGCGCGGGCCGGGTCGCGGTCGACCAGGGCGGTCGCGGCCTGGGCCGTCAGGCGCAGGGAGAACAGCTTCTGGCTGACCGCGTCGTGCAGTTCGTGGGCGAGGCGGGAGCGTTCCTCGGCGATGGTGAGCTCGCGGCTGCGCTCGTAGAGGCGGGCGTTGGTGAGGGCGATCGCGGCGTGCTGGGCGAGGATGCCGAGCAGGTCCTCGTCGTCGGCCGTGAAACCGCACCTTCCCTCGGGCCTGGGGCAGTTCTTGTTGGCGAGGAACAGGGCGCCGATGACCTCGTCGCCGTCGCGGATCGGCAGGCCCAGGAAGTCGACCAGGTCGGGGTGGGCCTTCGGCCAGCCCTCGAAGCGGGGGTCCTTGCGGACGTCGGCGATGCGCTCGGCCCTGGCCTCGTGCAGCATCGCGGCGAGGATGCCGTGCTGGCGCGGGAGGGGGCCGATGGCCTTCCACTGCTCCTCGCTGACGCCGTCGACCACGAACTGGGCGAAGCCGCCGTTCTCGTCCGGGACGCCCAGCGCGGCGTACTGCGCGTCGAGCAGTTCGCGGGCCGAGGCGACGATCGTCTTGAGGACATCGCGCACCTCGAGGTGCCTGCTCATGGCCAGCAGCGCGGAACTCACCGCGGCGAGGCCGGACCGGGGACCGTGACTCATGTCCTCACGGTACCGGCGGGCCGCGTCCGGGCGGATCGGGCCGGTGGCCGCAGGTGCGCGGTCCGGTGGGCCTAGGTCTTGGGGCGGAGGTGGCCGGGTGGGGGACGTAGGCCCGGGCGGACGCAAGGGGCTGGAGGGGGAGGTGCGCAGGC
Organism: Streptomyces sp. NPDC058741; assembly: GCF_042746715.1. Classification (NCBI taxonomy): domain Bacteria; kingdom Bacillati; phylum Actinomycetota; class Actinomycetes; order Kitasatosporales; family Streptomycetaceae; genus Streptomyces; species Streptomyces sp. NPDC058741. The sequence goes on from NZ_JBHYQH010000050.1 coordinate 9,081, forward strand.
CTCGGGCAGCGCAAAGGGGACGAGGCCCTCAGGCTGGGCCCGGCGGATCCGTGCGTCGAGGCCGGGGCCTGGGGCGGCCGGATCGCTGCGGGTGCCCGGGATGTGGTGCGCAGGCCGGGTCGGCGCAGAGGGACCCGAGGGCCTTAGCACCGGAGAACCGGGGACGTACGCCTCGACCGGCGCAAGGGGCCTGAGGCCGACGCACCCGGGATGCCGAGCGCGGCCGGACCGGCACACAAAGAGTCCGGAGAGCCGAAGCACCGGAGAACCGGGGACGTACGCCTCGACCGGCGCAAGGGGCCTGAGGCCGACGCACCCGGGATGCGGGGCGCAGGGCCCGGGGCGTCAGGCCGGTGGTGTAGGCCCAAGGGACCCGGTGCTCTGCGGCCCCGGTCGGAGGCGGCCAGGACGGCCCGTTCCTGCGTTGAGGGCAACGCGATCACGACGAAGGAGCGGATCATGCCGGTTGCGATCATCACCGGGGCCTCGAAGGGACTGGGACGGGCGCTCGCCGAGGCCCTGGCCGGGCGGGGCTGGGACCTGGTGCTCGACGCCCGGGGCGCGGAGGCGCTGCGGGACACGGCCGAGGCCCTCGCGGGGCACGGCACGCGGGTGACCGCCGTGGCCGGGGACGTGACGGACGCCGCCCACCGGGCCGCGCTGGTGGTGGCGGCGTGGCGGCTGGGCGGCGTCGACCTGCTCGTGCACAACACGAGCGCGCTGGGCGCGGAACCGCTGGTCCGGCTGGAGGAGCTGCCCCTGGAGGGGCTGCGCCGGGCGCTGGAGGTGAACCTGGTGGCGGGGCTGGGACCTGGTGCAGGAGGCGCTGCCGCTGCTGCGTGCCTCGCGGGCGGGGTGGACCGACCTGGTGGTGACGCCGGAGCGGGGGTGGTGGACGGGCTGCTCACCGGGCTGCACGAGCCGGAGGCCTCGCATCTGCTGATGCTGGAGGCGGTCGCGGGGCGGGTCGCCGTCGAGCGGGCGTACGAGGCGGCGCTGCAAGGCCGCTACCTGTGGCACGAGTTCGGGGACGTACACCTCGTCCTGCCGTGACGAAAGGCCCGACGGGCCCTCACGGAGAGCATCGCTTGTGCAACCCGCGGTGAGACCGGGCTGCGCCCGATGTGAGCCCTCACACAGGACCCACGTCACGTACGAAAGTGCATAGGAGACAAACCAGGCCTCATGAGCGGCGCGGATCGTCCAATCTGCCCCGATTTGCCCTTCCCTGATCCACTATCTCCCTTCGTACGTCACACCTTTGCCACGCTATTTTGCGGCCGCTAAGAATGGCTGCCGTCGCTCAGCGCCGTGGGTTCTGCCCCGCGGCGTTCGTGTCGGAAACACACCGAGTCCAACGCCGGACGCCGAGCGACTCCCGCGCTATTCGAAGAGGTCCACACCACCATGCCCACGAACATCTTCAGCCGTGATCGCGGTCGAGGCCTGACCCGTCACCACAAGATCGCGATGGCCGGTGTCGCCACCCTCGGCGCCGCCGCCATCGGGTTCTCCGCGGTGCCGAGCGGCGCCTCGACGAAGACCACGACCGAGGCCGCTCAGCCGGCTGCGGTGGCGTTCAGCAACCAGCAGATCAAGGACGTGAAGGCCAGCGTCACGGACCAGATGGCCGGCGCCAGCGTGAAGGCGGAGCAGATCGCCGCCCAGCAGAAGGCCGAGGCCGCCGCTGCCGCTGCCGCCAAGAAGAAGGCCGAGGCCGCCGCTGCCGCGAAGAAGCAGGCCACCGCCGAGGCCGCGAGGAAGAAGGCCGCCGCCGAGCGCCAGGCCAAGGAGGCCGCGAGCCGCGCCGCCAAGCGCGCCGAGGCGAAGAAGGCCGCCAAGAAGACCTACCCGAACAACCTCGACGGCTGGATCCGCGAGTCGCTCGACGTCATGAAGAAGCACGGGATCCCCGGCTCCTACGAGGGCATCAAGCGCAACATCATGCGGGAGTCCTCGGGCAACCCGCGCGCGATCAACAACTGGGACATCAACGCCGTCAACGGCATCCCGTCCAAGGGTCTGCTGCAGGTCATCCCGCCGACCTTCAAGCACTGGCACGTTCCCGGCACCTCCTGGGACATCTACGACCCGGTAGCCAACATCACGGCCGCCTGCAACTACGCGGCCGACAAGTACGGCTCCATGGACAACGTCGACAGCGCGTACTGAGGCTGGCGCGGACCTCTGCTTCGCCGGACCGAACGCCGAAGGGCGGCACCCTCCTGACGAGGTGCCGCCCTCTGGGCATGGTGAGGCCGTGACTACTTGCGCATGACCTCGGGCTCGTGGCGGCGCAGGAAGCGCGCCACGAAGAAGCCGCAGATCACCCCGAGCGCGAGCAGGGCGCCCATGTCCATGGCCCACGCCCCGACCGTGTGCTCCCACAGCGGGTCGGTGTCGCCGGCCGTCTCGGGCGGGCTGATCCTGTTGAAGTCCAGCGTGGCGCCCGACGCGGCGACCGCCCAGCGCGAGGGCATCAGGAACGAGAACTGGTTGACGCCGATCGAGCCGTGCAACGCGAACAGGCATCCCGTGAAGACGACCTGGATGATCGCGAACATCACCAGCAGCGGCATGGTCTTCTCGGCGGTCTTGACCAGCGACGAGATGATCAGGCCGAACATCATCGACGTGAAGCCCAGGGCCATGATCGGGATGGAGAGCTCCACGAGGGTCGCGCCGCCGAGGACCAGGCCCTCCTCGGGGATCTCCCGGCTGGAGAAGCCGATGACGCCGACCAGCAGGCCCTGCAGCACGGTGATCATGCCGAGCACGAACACCTTCGACATCAGGTACGCCGAGCGGGACAGGCCGGTCGCGCGCTCCCGCTCGTAGATGACCCGTTCCTTGATCAGCTCCCGGACCGAGTTGGCCGCGCCCGCGAAGCAGGCGCCGACGGCGAGGATCAGCAGGACCGTGGTGGCGGTGCCGTTCGGGATGATCCGGCCGGTCTGCGGGTTGGGCGGGTTCGGCAGCAGGCCGCGGTCCGCGTCGATGAGCAGGCTGACCGCGCCGAGCACGGCCGGCAGGATCACCATCAGGGCGAGGAAGCCCTTGTCGGACGCGATGACGGAGACGTAGCGCCGCACCAGGGTGACGAACTGCGACATCCAGCCCTGCGGCTTGGGCGGCCTCAGCGCCTGCATGGGCGGAACCTGTACGGACTGCGGCGCGACGGCGTCGAGGTCCGCGGCGTACATCTGGTAGTGCTGCGAGCCCTTCCAGCGGCCCGCCCAGTCGTAGTCGCGGTAGTTCTCGAAGGCGGAGAAGACGTCGGCCCAGGTGCCGTAGCCGAAGAAGTTGAGCGCCTCCTCCGGCGGGCCGAAGTAGGCCACGGAGCCGCCGGGCGCCATCACCAGCAGCTTGTCGCACAGGGCCAGTTCGGCCACGGAGTGCGTGACGACGAGGACCGTGCGGCCGTCGTCGGCCAACCCGCGCAGCAGCTGCATGACGTCGCGGTCCATGCCCGGGTCGAGCCCGGAGGTCGGCTCGTCCAGGAAGATCAGCGACGGCTTGGTGAGCAGCTCCAGGGCCACCGAGACGCGCTTGCGCTGGCCGCCCGAGAGGGACGTGACCTTCTTGTCCTTGTGGATGTCGAGCTTCAGCTCGCGCAGCACCTCGTCGATGCGGGCCTCGCGCTCGGCGGCCGTGGTGTCCGCCGGGAAGCGGAGCTTGGCCGCGTACTTGAGGGCCTTCTTGACGGTCAGCTCCTTGTGCAGGATGTCGTCCTGCGGGACCAGACCGATGCGCTGGCGCAGCTCGGCGAACTGCTTGTAGAGGTCGCGGTTGTCGTAGAGGACCTCGCCCTGGTTGGCGGGCCGGTAGCCGGTGAGCGCCTTGAGCAGGGTCGACTTGCCGGAACCGGACGGTCCGATGACCGCGATCAGCGACTTCTCCGGGACGCCGAAGGAGACGTCCCTGAGGATCTGCTTGCCCCCGTCGACCGTGACGGTCAGGTGGCGGGCGGAGAAGGACACCTCACCGGTGTCGACGAACTCCTCCAGCCGGTCGCCGACGATCCGGAACGTCGAGTGGCCGACGCCGACGACGTCGGTCGGGCCGAGCAGCTGCGAGCCGCCCTTGGCGATCGGCTGGCCGTTGACGTACGTGCCGTTGTGCGAGCCGAGGTCGCGGATCTCCATGCGCCCGTCGGGCGTGGCGTGGAACTCGGCGTGGTGCCGGGAGACCTGCAGGTCCGAGACGACCAGCTCGTTCTCCAGGGCACGGCCGATGCGCATCACACGGCCCAGGGAGAACTGGTGGAAGGAGGTCGGGCTGCGGTCGCCGTGGACCGGCGGTGCCCCCGCGACACCGCCGGGGCCCTGCTGCTGCGGGATGTGCGCGGCGGCCTGCTGCGGCTGCTGCCATCCGGCCTGCGGTGGCTGCTGCCGGGGCGGCTGCCGGTCGGGCGCCTGCTGCCCCCAGCCGGGGTTCGCGCCCTGCGCCGCGAACGGCTGCTGCTGGGGCGCGGCCTGCGGCGTCGCGACGGGGGCCTCGGCGCCCGAGAGGTTCAGGCGCGGTCCGTCGGTCGCGTTGCCCAGGTGCACCGACGAGCCGGGGCCGAGCTCCATGTGATGGATCCGGCGGCCCTGCACGAAGGTGCCGTTGGTGCTGCCGTGGTCCTCGATGACCCAACTGCGGCCGTTGTGACTGACCGTGGCGTGACGCCAGGAGACCCTGGCGTCGTCGAAGACGACGTCCCCCTGCGGATCACGTCCGAGGGTGTATGACCTGGACGGATCGAGCGTCCAGGTACGTCCGTTTGATTCCAGTACGAGTTCCGGCACTCCATGCCCCACTGAGTTGTCCCCCGAGTTACCCCCGACATGGGGAGTCTAGGGATGTCGAACATCGGGGGGAACTATTTCAGGAGCGGCCCCCTGACCGAAAGTCGGACCTTGTGAAGAGCGCGCCGGACCGCTCCGGCCCACCCCGTTGACGCGGTGGAAAACGGGCCGGAGAGTGGTATTTCGACGCGAGGGGGACATGCGCGGTGTTCCGCCGCGGAGCGGATCGGGGGGTCTGCCATGGGTGCTGCCGCAGGGGCCGGGGCGGCGGGGGACGGCGCGCGCGTGCCGTGGGGGGACGTGCTGGTGTCCGCCGTCGCCGCCGTGAGCTGGGCGTTGATCGGGATGGCGGGGACGGCGGCCCTGGGCCTGAGGCTGCTGGAGGCGGACGCGGCCGGTTCCTGGGGTCCGATGACGGCGGCGGTGGTGGCGCTGGCGGCGAGGGGTTCGGTCACACCGTCCGGTGACGTCTCGGCGTTCGGCCTGTCGGGCGCGGAGGCGGAGACGGCCATCGAGATCACGCCACTGGGGGTGAGCCTGGTCGGGGCGCTGGTGCTGTCGTGGTTCTTCCTGAGGTCCCTTCGGGCGGCGGGAGTTGTGATCGCGCCGCCCGAACTCCTGGCGCGGGCGGGCGCGGTGGTCGCGCTGTTCGTGGCGATGCTGGGCGGTCTCGCCTGGGCGGGGCGCGACGTCGTCACGATCGACGGCGGCTCGCTGGGGCTGGACGACGTCACCGGCGGGGACGGCGGTCCGGAGGTACCCGGGCTGGGGGACGTCGGCGGGCTGCTGCCGGACCGCCTCGGCGACCTCGTCGACGCGCGGGCGTCGGTCGGTTTCACGGTCGACACCGCGCCCACGCTGCTCGGCGGGCTCGGCTGGGCGGCGGGGGTCCTCCTCGTCGCCCTGCTGGCCTCGCGCCGCACTCCGCTGCCACCGGGCTGGGAGGCCGTGCACCGGGTCGTACGGCCGGCCGCGTCGGCCGTGGTGACCGTGCTGCTGGGCGCGGTGGCGGCGGGGCTCGCGGCGGCCGGGTACGCGGCGGCCGGCGACGGCCACCCGAAGCGGATCGCCGGGGCGGCGCTGCTGGGGGCACCGAACGGGGTGTGGACGGGCCTCCCGATCGGCCTTTCCGTGCCGTGGGACGGCCACGCGACCGGCGAGCTGACCCGCTTCCTGCCGGACCCGCTGGACGACCTCCTCACGATGCGGCCCGACCAGCCGGTGACCCTCGGGCGGCTGGCCGAGCTGGACCGGCGGATGTGGCTGCTGGGGGTGGCGGCGGGCCTGCTCCTGCTGCTGGCGGGGGTGCTGACGGCGGTGCGGACGCCGGTGGTGTCCGGGGCCGGGGCAGCCGGTTCCGAAGCGGGGGGGTTCGAACTGGGGGGTTCCCGAGCGGGGGGTTCCGGTGCTCTCGGTTTCGCGGGCCGGTGCGCGCTGCGGCTGGGCGTCGCCACCGCGCTCGCCCTGCCCCTGCTGGCCTGGCTGACGGAGGTCTCCGTGACGGCCTCGCTGTCCGTGCTCGGCTTCGACGCGTTCGGCGCGGGGCTCGAACTGCACGGCCGTCCGGGGGCCGCCCTGCTGCTGGGCGCGGTGTGGGGAGCGGCTGCCGGGGCGGCGGGGGCGTCGCTGGCCTGGGCGAGCGGGGCGGCGGGGCGGTTCGCGGCGGAGAGGGCGCGGGCAGGGGGCGGGTCCGGTCGGGCCGGGTCCGGACTCGGCGTCCCCGGACAACCACACGGCACCCCCCAGTGGCCATCCCGCGCCCCTCGGCGCCCGGACGAGGCGTCGCCGGACGACGAGGCCGCCGCCCGCGACGACGACAGCGGCAGCATCTACGGGGCTCCCACGGTCGCCCGCCCCGTCGGCCCTCCGCCCCGTGGCCCGCGGCAGTCCCCGGGACCGGGGAACGGCAACGGCCCGCCGGCCCGGCCCGGCGACTGGCCGCCGCCCCCACCGGCCCCTCCCCCGCCACCGCGCAGGCCACGGGGCGGAAAGTGACCGGTACCGCATCCCCCGGCGCGGGGACGCGGTACCGGTACGCAAGGTTCACGCCACGGACGCGACACCCACTGTTCGCTGTCCGCCAGGCGGACCTCGGGGGCGATGTGCCCGGCCCGCCGGATACGGTGGAAGGACCATGAGCGCTTCGCAGACCTCGTCTTCCGACGTCCCTGCCGACGTCCCCACCCTCCTTGTGAAGATCTTCGGCAAGGACAGGCCCGGCATCACGGCCGGCCTCTTCGACACCCTCGCCGCCTACTCCGTCGACGTCGTCGACATCGAGCAGGTCGTCACCCGTGGCCGGATGGTGCTGTGCGCGCTCGTGACCGAGCCGCCCCCCGGGCGGGAGGGGGATCTGCGGTCGACCGTCCACAGCTGGGCCGAGTCGATGAAGATGCAGGCGGAGATCATCTCCGGCCTCGGCGACAACCGGCCGCGCGGGCTGGGCCGCTCCCTGGTCACCGTGCTCGGGCACCCGCTCACCGCGGAGGCGACGGCCGCGATAGCAGCGCGGATCACCCGGACCGGCGGCAACATCGACCGTATCTTCCGGCTGGCCAAGTACCCCGTCACCGCGGTCGAGTTCGCCGTGTCCGGCGTGGAGACCGAGCCGCTGCGCACCGCCCTGGCGACCGACGCGGCGAAGCTCGGCATCGACGTGGCGGTCGTCGGCGCCGGGCTGTACCGGCGTGCGCAGCGCCTCGTCGTGATGGACGTCGACTCGACGCTCATCCAGGACGAGGTCATCGAGTTGTTCGCCGCGCACGCCGGCTGCGAGGACAAGGTCGCCGAGGTGACGGCGGCGGCGATGCGCGGGGAACTGGACTTCGAGCAGTCCCTGCACGCGCGCGTGGCGCTGCTGGAGGGGCTGGACGCCTCGGTGGTCGACAAGGTGCGCAGCGAGGTACGGCTGACGCCCGGAGCCCGCACCCTGATCCGTACGCTGAAGCGGCTCGGCTACCAAGTCGGCGTGGTCTCGGGCGGGTTCACCCAGGTCACGGACGATCTGAAGGAACGGCTCGGACTGGACTTCGCCCAGGCCAACACCCTGGAGATCGTCGACGGCCGGCTGACGGGCAGGGTCACCGGCGAGATCGTCGACCGGGCGGGCAAGGCGCGGCTGTTGCGCCGGTTCGCCGCGGAGGCGGGGGTGCCGCTGTCGCAGACGGTGGCGATCGGTGACGGGGCCAACGACCTGGACATGCTGAACGCGGCCGGTCTCGGGGTCGCCTTCAACGCCAAGCCGGTGGTGCGCGAGGCCGCCCACACGGCGGTGAACGTCCCCTTCCTGGACACCGTCCTGTACCTGCTGGGCATCACACGCGAAGAGGTCGAGGCGGCCGACACCGTCGACGGCGTCGACGCGGTCTGAGCCGTCCCTCCGGGCCCGGCACGGCAGGACGCCGGGCCCTGGTCGGGGAGGTGCTGTCCCCACGGTGACCGACTCACCGTGGGGACAGCGCGTCAGCCGCTCACCCGCACGGCAGTCGCCTACTCGGTCGGCGCCCAGTAGTCCTGGAGCGTTCCGGTGGCCGGCTCCAGGCTCTTCCAGGAGCCGCTGAAGGACAGGACGGCGAAGGCGGCGGCCGGGAATCCGCGGCGGGACATCCGCTCGCGGGCCTCGTCCTGCGCCGAGCCCGCGAGGATCTCGGCCAGGCCCTGGATGCCGGGGTTGTGGCCGACCATGAGGACGTTCCGCGCGTCGTCGGGCGTCTCGTTGAGCAGGGCGATCAGCTCGCCCGGCGAGGCCTCGTAGACCCGCTCCTCGTAGACGGTTTTCGGCCGCTGCGGGAACTCCTGGACCGCGAGCTTCCAGGTCTCCCTGGTCCGGACCGCGGTGGAGCACAGGGCCAGATCGAAGGGGACGCCGGTGTCGGCGAGCCTGCGCCCGGCCTCCGCTGCGTCTTTGCGGCCCCGCTCAGCGAGCGGGCGCTCGTGATCGGTCACCTGCGGCCAGTCGGCTTTGGCATGGCGGAAGAGGACAATCCTGCGGAGTTCTGCGACGCTCATGAGATCCAGCTTCGCATGAAACACACCACAGGGCGCAGGGAGTTGACCGGTGGGTCCGGCGCTGCTCAGCGGCCCGTCAGCTGCTGCAACCGCTCGAAGAGGTGGGTGATCGCGGGCTCACCGGCGGCCGCGTGGGCGTCGGAGGGCTGGAGGATCAGGGCGAGCAGGGCCGTGAAGGCGAGCACGGGCAGGGCCAGGGCCCACCAGGGCAGCCGGCTGTCGGCACCGGCCCGGGACGCCGGGCAGGTCCGGGTGCGCACAGGAGCCGACATGGTGCCTCCGCTCGTCGAGTGGCCGGTGACCCTCTGTCGTGGTCACATCTCGACGCTACGGAACGCGCGCGCGCCGGCCCATCCGGTGACCCACCCACTCGACCCTGACCCTCACCCCCTAGGGGACAGGGGGGACAGCCCCACCACGGGCGGTGGAGCGGCGGTCACGGGGAGGCGAGGGTCGCGATGACGGCGATGACGATGAAGATCGCGAAGAAGGCGCCGAAGACGAGCAGCATCTTCTTCTGACCGTGCTGGGGGTTCGGGTCGAGCACTGGCATGGGGACAGTGTCCCACCCGCCGTGCGCGCCCGGCGCCCCGGGGTGGTGCCCTGCCCTCGGGGCGTGACTCAGCGTCCGGGGGCAGGACGCAGCGTCCTCGGGGGCGGGACTCAGCGGGCGGCCTCGTCCTCCACCGTGCGGTCGCGGCCGGCCAGGAAGCCCACCGCCATCTGCGGCACCATCAGGGCGCCCATCAGCGCGAGCGGCAGGCCCCAGCCGCCGCTGTGCTGGTACAGGACGCCCACCAGGAGCGGTCCCGGGATGGAGATGAGGTACCCGGTGCTCTGCGCGAAAGCCGACAGCTGGGTGACGCCGGAGCCGGTCCTGGCGCGCATGCCGACCATGGTGAGGGCGAGCGGGAAGGCGCAGTTGGACACGCCGAGGAGCAGGGCCCAGGCCCAGGCTCCGGCGGCCGGGGCGAGGTACAGCCCGGCGTATCCGGCGAGGCCGCAGACGCCCAGGGCGAGCACGACGGGGCCCTGGTGGGGCAGCCGCGTGGCCAGGCGGGGTATGACGAAGGCCAGGGGCACGCCCATCACCATGGTGAGGGCCAGCAGCAGTCCCGCGGTGCCCGCGGGCACCCCGGCGTCCCGGAAGATCTGCGCCATCCACCCCATCGTGATGTAGGCGGCGGTGGCCTGGAGCCCGAAGAAGACGGCCAGGGCCCAGGCGGTGCGGCTGCGGGTGATCCGCAGCCGGGGAGCGGCCTCGCGCGCGGGTCCCGCCGCGGGGTTCCGCGCCCCGGCCGCGGTGTCCCGTGCGGGCCCGTCGGCGCCGGTCCGCGGCGCCCCGGCCCGCTCCCCCGTGTCCGTCGGCGTGACGCGTCCGCGGACGAACGGCAGCCACGGCAGGACCGCCGCGGCGGCGAGGCCCGCCCACAGGGCCAGGCCCGACTGCCAGCCGCCGCCGAGGGCGTCGGTCACCGGCACGGTGACCGCGGCCGCGAGGGCGGTGCCGAGGGCGAGAGCCATCGAGTAGAGGCCGGTCATGGAGCCGACGCGGTCGGGGAACCACTGCTTGACGATGACCGGCATCAGGACGTTGCTGACCGCGATGCCCATGAGCGCGAGGGCGCTGGCGGCGAGGAACCCGGCCGTGCTCCCGGTGAACGGCCGCAGCAGCAGGCCGGTGGCGATGGCGGCCATGCCGGCGCACACCACGGCGCCCGGGCCGAAGCGCCGGGCGAGCCGGGGGGCCATGACGCCGAAGACGGCGAAGCACAGCGGCGGCACGGAGGTCAGCAGTCCGGCCACGCTGCCGCTCATGCCGAGCCCGTCCCGGACCTCCTCCAGGAGGGCGCCGAGGCTGGTGATGGCCGGACGGAGGTTCAGCGCGGACAGCACGATGCCGGCGACGAGCAGCCGCATCGTCCACGCGCGCGCGGAGGAGCCGCCCGGTTCCCGGGTGTCCCGCCCGGCCGAGCGGCGGACGGTCGAGGGCGTCATCGTCCGGATTTCCTCACCAGCCATGAGACCCATCATAGAATCATAGGATGATTCTCTGTCCACCCCCGCCCGTGCGAAGGTGAACCATGCCTCTGAGCCATCCCCGCCGTTCGGCGCTGTCCGAGCAGGTCATCGCCGCGCTGCGGGCGCAGATCACCTCGGGCGAGTGGCCGGTCGGCTCCCGGATCCCGACCGAGCCGGAGCTGGTCGAGCAGCTCGGCGTCGCCCGCAACACCGTCCGTGAGGCCGTCCGCGCGCTCTCGCACAACGGGCTGCTGGACATCCGTCAGGGCTCCGGCACGTACGTCGTGGCGACGAGCGAGCTGGCCGGGGTGATGCAGCGGCGGTTCGCCGACGCCGATCCGCGGCACATCGCCGAGCTGCGCTCCACGCTGGAGTCGGCCGCGGCCCGGCTGGCCGCCGAGCGGCGCACGGAGAAGGACCTCAAGCAGCTGGACGCGCTGCTGCTGCGGCGCGAGGAGGCCTGGGCCTCGGGCGACGCGGAGGCGTTCGTGACGGCGGACGCGACCTTCCACCTCGCGGTGGTGTCGGCCTCCCACAACGACGTCATGACCGCCATGTACGCGGACCTGGGCGAGGTGCTGCGGGACTGGCTGCGCGAGGACGTCGGCGAGGAGCTGACGCCGGAGACGTACATGGACCACGGGCGTCTGCTCGACGCGATCCGCGCGGGTGGCGCGGACGAGGCGGCGGCGGAGGCCGCGCGCTATCCGTTCCTGTGCCGCCCGGGCGGGGTCAGCCCGCCCTCCGGTGGCTGATCCACGCCGTGCCGACTTCCTTCCAGCAGCGTCCCGTCAGGCGCACGGTCTGCGCGGGCTGCGCCTCGATCGGGGCGCTGTCGGTGTCGATGTCCCACCAGCGGGCGCACTCGACGTGCAGGCTGACGCGGTCGGTCTGTGGATAGGGGTTGTGGCAGTACGCGGTCACCTTGGAGCCGGTGACGCGGATCCGGCAGGCGGCTCCGAAGGGGTCCGCGGCCGGGCTTTCGCCGGCGGGCACGCGCGCGGGTGACGCCGGCACGCGCGCGTGGGACACCGCCTCCGACGCCGGGGTCGTCACGAGAGCGACGGCGAGGAACAGTGAGGCCGTTCGGCGGGACGAGCGCACAAGGGGACCTCCTCGGCCGTGCTGCGGAGGGGTTCACGGGGTGAACGCGTATTCCAGCCTGCCCAGTTGCGGCCCGCCCCGCCCGGCCGGCTGAGCCGGACGAGTGACGCCCCGCTCCCCGCGCGGTGCGGGGAACGGGGCGTCGGCGACGCGGGGCGGGTCAGGCGCCGATGGCGTGCAGACCGCCGTCCACGTGGATGATCTCGCCGGTGGTCTTGGGGAACCAGTCGCTCAGCAGGGCGACGATGCCGCGGCCGGCGGGCTCGGGGTCCTTCAGGTCCCACTCCAGTGGGGAGCGGTGGTCCCACACGGAGGCCAGCTCGCTGAAGCCCGGGATGGACTTGGCGGCCATGGAGCCGATCGGGCCCGCGGAGATCAGGTTGCAGCGGATGTTCTGCTTGCCCAGGTCACGGGCCATGTAGCGGCTGGTCGCCTCCAGGGCGGCCTTGGCCGGGCCCATCCAGTCGTACTGCGGCCAGGCGTACTGCGCGTCGAAGGTCAGGCCGACGACCGAGCCGCCGTTCTGCATCAGGGGCAGGCAGGCCATGGTCAGCGACTTCAGGGAGTACGCCGAGACGTGCATGGCGGTGGCGACCGACTCGAACGGCGTGTTGAGGAAGTTGCCGCCGAGGGCGTCCTGTGGGGCGAAGCCGATGGAGTGCACGACACCGTCGAGGCCGCCGAGCTCCTCGCCGACGATGTCCGCGAGGCGCCCGAGGTGCTCGTCGTTGGTCACGTCGAGCTCGATGACCTTGGTGGGCTTGGGGAGCTTGCGGGCGATGCGCTCGGTCAGGGTGGGCCGCGGGTACGCCGTGAGGATGATCTCGGCGCCCTGCTCCTGGGCCAGCCTGGCTGCGTGGAAGGCGATGGAGGACTCCATCAGCACACCGCTGATCAGGACGCGCTTGCCCTCGAGGATTCCGCTCATGGTGATCAGTGACCCATTCCCAGTCCGCCGTCAACGGGGATGACGGCTCCAGTGATGTACGAGGCGTCGTCCGAGGCGAGGAACCGCACCGTCGCGGCGATCTCCTCCGGCCGGGCGTACCGGCCGAGCGGCACCTGCGACACGATGTTCGAGCGCTGCTCGTCGGTGAGCGCCTTGGTCATGTCGGTGTCGACGAAGCCGGGCGCGACGACGTTGAAGGTGATGTTCCGCGAGCCCAGCTCCCGGGCGAGGGAGCGCGCGAAGCCGACCAGGCCGGCCTTGGAGGCGGCGTAGTTGGCCTGGCCCGCGGAGCCGAGCAGCCCGACGACCGACGAGATCAGCACGACGCGGCCCTTCTTGGCGCGCAGCATGCCGCGGTTGGCACGCTTGACGACCCGGAAGGTGCCGGTGAGGTTCGTTTCGAGGACCGAGGTGAAGTCCTCCTCGGACATGCGCATCAGGAGCTGGTCCTTGGTGACGCCGGCGTTGGCGACCAGGACCTCGACGGGGCCGTGGGCCACCTCGATCTCCTTGTAGGCCTGCTCCACCTGCTCCGCGTCGGTGATGTCGCACCGGACGGCGAGGAAGCCGGCGGGCGGCTCACCCGAGCGGTACGTGATGGCGACCTTGTCGCCGGCGTCGGCGAAAGCACGGGCGATGGCGAGGCCGATGCCCCGGTTGCCTCCGGTGACGAGAACCGAGCGGCTCAACGGATCACCCTTTCGATAGCGGTCTGCGGGTCCGCCCGGGTGCCTGGACGACAGGCGGACGACAGGCGGCTTCCTCGAAAACCTATCGGTCCCGGCACGCCCGCGGACAATCGGGCACCGACAGTGGCGTACGGGACTCACTGTCGGGTCCCTACAGAAAGCAGCCGTCCCGGGGCGGCAAACGCGTGGTCCCCGGGCCCGCGGGAGGAGATGATCGGACCGGTCACTCAGTACGGCCATCACGCGCATCCCGCCAGCACGGCGATCACGCTCACCTCGACGGAAAGAGACGGCGGTGCCTCATACCATCGACGAGGCCTTCACGGCCCTCCCCCTACGCGCCCTCGCGGACGCGGCCCTCGCACGCGCGCGTGCGCTCGGCGCCGAGCACGCGGACTTCCGGTTCGAGCGGGTGCGCGGCGCCTCCTGGCGGTTCCGGGACGCCAAGCCCGCCGGGTCGTCGGACACCACCGACCTCGGGTACGCGGTGCGGGTGGTGCACGGCGGGACGTGGGGGTTCGCGTCCGGCGTGGACCTGACCATGGACGCGGCCGCGAAGGTCGCCTCGCAGGCGGTGGCCATGGCCAAGCTGTCCGCGCAGGTGATCAAGGCGGCCGGGTCGGACGTGGGGGCACCTCCCACGCCTTCCGGGCAGTGGGGGAGGGTGGAGTTGGCCGACGAGCCCGTGCATGCCGACAAGACGTGGATCTCCTCGTACGAGATCGACCCGTTCACCGTGCCCGACGAGGAGAAGGCCGGGCTGATCGCGGACTGGAGCGCGCGGCTGCTCGCGGGCGACGGGGTGGACCACGTCGACGCCTCCCTGCTCACCGTCCACGAGAACAAGTTCTACGCCGACACGGCAGGGACCGTGACCACGCAGCAGCGGGTGCGGCTGCACCCGGTGTTCAACGCCGTGTCGGTGGACGAGTCGAGCGGCGAGTTCGACTCGATGCGCACGCTCGCGCCGCCCGTGGGACGCGGCTGGGAGTACCTGCGGGGCACCGGCTGGGACTGGGAGGGCGAGCTGGAGCGGATCCCGGAGCTGCTCGCCGAGAAGATGCGCGCCCCGAGCGTCGAGGCCGGCGTGTACGACCTGGTCGTCGACCCGTCCAACCTGTGGCTGACGATCCACGAGTCCGTCGGGCACGCCACGGAGCTGGACCGGGCGCTGGGCTACGAGGCCGCCTACGCCGGCACGTCGTTCGCCACGTTCGACCAGCTGGGCACGCTGCGCTACGGCTCGGAGCTGATGAACGTCACCGGCGACCGCACCGCCGAGCACGGCCTCGCCACCGTCGGCTACGACGACGAGGGCGTCGCGGGCCAGTCCTGGGACCTGGTCAAGGACGGCACGCTGGTCGGCTACCAGCTGGACCGGCGCATCGCGCGGCTGACCGGTTTCGAACGGTCCAACGGGTGCGCCTACGCCGACTCTCCCGGCCATGTGCCGGTGCAGCGCATGGCCAACGTGTCGCTGCGGCCGGACCCCGCCGGGATGTCGACCGAGGATCTGATCGGCGGCGTGGAGCGCGGCATCTACGTCGTCGGCGACCGATCCTGGTCGATCGACATGCAGCGCTACAACTTCCAGTTCACCGGGCAGCGCTTCTACCGGATCGAGAACGGGCGGCTGGCCGGGCAGCTGCGGGACGTGGCCTACCAGGCGACGACCACCGACTTCTGGGGCTCGATGGCCGCGGTGGGCGGGCCGCAGACGTACGTGCTGGGCGGCGCCTTCAACTGCGGCAAGGCCCAGCCCGGTCAGGTCGCTGCCGTGTCGCACGGCTGCCCCTCGGCCCTGTTCAAGGGCGTCAACATCCTCAACACCACCCAGGAGGCCGGCCGATGAACGCCAGCTGCGGGCTCGGCCGGGGGTCCGGGGGTCGCCCCCCCGGGAAAGCACAGTCTCAACACCACCCAGGAGGCCGGCCGATGAGCGCGCGCACCAGCAAGCCGCACGAGGTCGTCGAGCGCGCCCTCGAACTGTCCCGGGCGGACGGCTGCGTCGTGATCGCCGACGAGCGGTCCACCGCCAACCTGCGCTGGGCGGGCAACGCGCTGACCACCAACGGCGTCACGCGCGGGCGCACGCTCACCGTGGTCGCCACCGTCGACGGCAAGGAGGGCACGGCCTCGGGGGTCGTGTCGCGGTCCGCGGTGACCGCCGACGAGCTGGAGCCGCTGGTGCGGGCCGCCGAGGCCGCCGCGCGCGGTGCCGGGCCCGCCGAGGACGCGCAGCCGCTGGTGGCGGGCGTGGAGCGGTCGCCGGAGTTCACCGAGGCGCCCGCCGAGACGTCCTCGGCCGTGTTCGCCGACTTCGCGCCGGCGCTCGGCGAGGCCTTCGCACGGGCGCGTGCGGGCGGCCGGGAGCTGTACGGCTTCGCCAACCACGAGCTGGTGTCGACGTACCTGGGCTCGTCCACGGGGCTGCGGCTGCGGCACGACCAGCCGAACGGGACGCTGGAGCTGAACGCCAAGTCGCCCGACCGGACCCGGTCCGCCTGGGCCGGGTGCTCCACGCGGGACTTCAAGGACGTCGACCCGGCCGCCATGGACGCGGATCTGGCCGTGCGCCTCGGATGGGCCGAGCGGCGTGTGGAACTGCCCGCGGGCCGGTACGAGACGCTGCTGCCGCCGACCGCCGTGGCGGACCTGCTGATCTACCAGCTGTGGTCGGCCTCGGGCCGGGACGCGGCGGAGGGCCGCACCGTGTTCTCCAAGCCGGGCGGGGGCACGCGGGTCGGCGAGAAGCTGACCGATCTGCCGCTGACCCTGCGCAGCGACCCGCACGAGCCGGGCCTGGAGTCGGCGCCGTTCGTGATCGCGCACTCCTCCGGGGGCGACCAGTCGGTGTTCGACAACGGGCTGCCGCTCGCGGCCACCGAGTGGATGCGCGAGGGCGAGCTGCGGCGCCTGACCACCAGCCGGCACAGCGCGGGCCTGACCGGGCTTCCCGTGGCGCCGGGCATCGACAACATCGTCCTGGACGGCGGCGAGGACCGCTCCCTGGACGAGATGGTCGCCGCCACCGAGCGCGGGCTGCTGCTGACCTGCCTGTGGTACATCCGCGAGGTCGATCCGGCGTCGCTGCTGCTGACGGGCCTGACCCGGGACGGCGTGTACCTCGTGGAGAACGGCGAGGTGACGGCGGAGGTGAACAACTTCCGGTTCAACGAGTCGCCGGTCGGCGCGCTGGGCCGGGCCTCGGAGGCGGGCCGGACCGAGAAGACGCTGCCCCGGGAGTGGAGCGACTGGTTCACCAGGGCGGCGATGCCGGCCCTGCGGGTGCCGGACTTCAATATGAGCTCTGTCAGCCAGGGCGTATAACCTCGTACCTGATTGCGAGCCGGCCCATTCGAGGAGATGCGAGAACCGTGACGGACATCGTCGACGAGCTGAAGTGGCGCGGGCTGTTCGCCCTGTCCACCGACGAGGACGCTTTGCGCAAGGCGCTCGCGGACGGTCCCGTCACGTTCTACTGCGGCTTCGACCCGACGGCTCCGTCGCTGCACGTGGGGCACCTGGTGCAGGTGCTCACCGTGCGCCGGCTCCAGCAGGCCGGGCACCGGCCGCTGGCGCTGGTCGGCGGGGCCACGGGCCTGATCGGCGACCCGCGCCCGACCGCGGAGCGCACGCTGAACGACCCGGAGACGGTCGCAGGATGGGTCGGCAGGCTGCGCGGGCAGATCGAGCCGTTCCTTGACTTCGAGGGCGAGAACGCGGCCGTCATGGTCAACAACCTCGACTGGACCGAGGGCCTCTCCGCGATCGAGTTCCTGCGCGACATCGGCAAGCACTTCCGCGTCAACAAGATGCTGACCAAGGACTCCGTGGCACGGCGCCTGGAGTCCTCCGAGGGCATCAGCTACACCGAGTTCAGCTACCAGCTCCTGCAGGGCATGGACTTCCTCCAGCTCTACCGCCGCTACGGCTGCACGCTGCAGCAGGGCGGCAGCGACCAGTGGGGCAACCTCACGGCGGGCCTGGACCTGATCCACCGCCTGGAGCCGGACGCGACCGTGCACGCGCTGGCGACGCCGCTGATGACGAAGGCGGACGGCACCAAGTTCGGCAAGACCGAGGGCGGCGCCGTCTGGCTCGACCCGGAGATGACGACGCCGTACGCGTTCTACCAGTTCTGGCTGAACGTGGACGACCGGGACATCTCCCGGTACATGCGCATCCTGTCCTTCCGCTCGCGCGCGGAGCTGGAGGAGCTGGAGCGGCAGACCGAGGAGCGCCCGCAGGCCCGGGCCGCGCAGCGCGCGCTGGCCGAAGAGCTGACGACGCTGGTGCACGGCGCCGGCCAGACGACCGCCGTGATCGCCGCGTCGAGGGCCCTGTTCGGGCAGGGCGAGCTGGCGGAACTCGACGCGCGGACGCTGGCGGCGGCCCTGTCGGAGGTGCCGCACATCCGGGTCGCCGAGCTCGGCCCGGTCGTCGACCTGTTCGCCGAGGTCGGCCTGGTGGCCAGCAAGTCGGCCGCGCGCCGCACGGTCAAGGAGGGCGGCGCGTACGTGAACAACGCCAAGGTCACCGCCGAGGACGCCGTCCCGGCCAAGGAGGACCTGCTGCACGGCCGCTGGCTGGTGCTGCGCCGGGGCAAGAAGAACCTGGCGGCGGTCGAGGTCACGACCGGCTGAACACAACGGTGAAGGGGGCGGTCTCCGGCGCGGAGACCGCCCCCTTCCGTGTGACCCGTCATGCGCGCTCTCCCCTGGCCGCCGTCCAGGCCCGGTCGCCGAGACCGACGAAGACGATGGCCGTCACCAGCTGGAAGACGTGCCGCCACCAGTCGATGCCCTCCGTCGCGTCGACCCCGGCCGCCCGGGCGACGGCGTTGCCGACGACCGCGCCGATCATGCCCAGGATGAGGGTCAGCCACAGGGGAAGGTGCTGCCTGCCCGGGATGATCGCCTTCGCGATCAGGCCGAGAACCAGTCCTACGATGATCGCCCAGAACCAGCCCATCGCTGCCTCCTCGTACGGCTCGGCGGACGGACTACCGCCAGTGTCGGCCCAGATGCGCTGCGGCGCATGCCGACGCGTGGCGTCCGCGCTCCGGCGGTCGGTGTGCGCCGTCCGGGGGCGGACCCGGTCTCGTGGCGGCCGCGGACGCGGCGTAACGTAGGAGTTGTCCCGGTCAGGGTCACGACCGGCCGAGGACGGTGACGGGGCGGCGAGAGTCGGATGCGGGCGGATGGTGGAATGCGATGCGGAAGCGGCATGGCGGCGGCAACGTCGAGGTGTTCCGGATCACCGGCGCCCGCACGGGGCTCCAGGAGGACGTCCGGGGGCGGCAGCGCCGCTACGTGATCTCGATGACGATCCGCACGGTCTCGGTGGTCCTCGCGGCCACGTTGTGGAACGTCGAACGGCATGTGGCCATCGTGGCCCTGGCGCTGGGGCTGGTCCTGCCGTACATCGCGGTGGTGATCGCCAACGCGGGGCGCGAGAACGCGCCGTCTCTGCCGTCGACGTTCGTGCGGCCCCCTGCACGGCCGATGATCGCGCCGCCGGAGCGGGAGTCCGCCCGGGCGGACTCCATGTCGGAGTCGGAGGATGCCGCGTCGGGTCCGGTGCCGGGGGCGCGGCGCGAGCCGGGCGAGCGGTAGGGCGCCCGAGGAGCGGACGGGACGCGGCGCAAGCCGGAATCCCGCCAAGCTCAAGAAGACCTGAGATCAATCATGCTGTTCCGGTGCCGGGTGCGGGGGTACCCGTGACATACTTCGTACGCGCTCCGCATCCCCCGTCGGAGCGACGGACCGACGCCGGGCAGCTCCCCCCGTGGCTGCTCGGCGTCGCCTTTTCTGTGTGCAGTGGTGAGACGAACCTGTGAGTGACGAGACGCCTGTCTGTTCCGCGAAGGGCTGCCGCGTCGACGCGGTGTGGGTGCTCGCGTGGAACAACCCGAAGGTCCACACGCCGGAGCGGCGCAAGACGTGGCTGGCCTGCGAGGAGCACCGCGAGCATCTGTCGCGGTTCCTCGGCGTGCGGGGGTTCCTGAAGGACGTCGTGGCCCTTCGGGAGTGGGAAGCGAGCCGCGGCTGAGTCAGCCGCCGATCGCCGACATGGGGCGGTCCGGCTGGACGAACGCCGGGTCGTCGAGGCCCGCCCCGGCCTTCTTGCCCCACATCGCCAGGCGCCAGATGCGGGCGATCTCCTCGTCCGGTGCGCCGGAGCGCAGGGCGCCGCGCAGGTCGGTCTCCTCCTGGGCGAACAGGCAGGTGCGGACCTGGCCGTCGGCCGTGAGGCGGGTGCGGTCGCAGGCCGCGCAGAACGGGCGGGTGACCGAGGCGATGACACCCACCACGTGCGGGCCGCCGTCGACCAGCCAGCGCTCCGCCGGGGCCGAGCCGCGCGTGTCCTCGCCCTCGGGCGTGAGCTCGAAGCGGGTGCGCAGCGAGGTGAGGATGTCGCCTGCCGTGATCATGCCGTCGCGCTTCCAGCCGTGCTGGGCGTCCAGCGGCATCTGCTCGATGAAGCGGAGCTCGTAGTCGTGCTCCACGGCCCAGGCGAGGAGGTCGGGGGCCTCGTCGTCGTTGAGGCCCGGCATCAGGACCGAGTTGACCTTGACCGGGGTGAGGCCGGCGTCGCGGGCGGCGTGCAGGCCCTCGACGACGTCCCGGTGGCGGTCGCGGCGGGTGAGGGTCTTGAAGACGTCCGGCCGGAGCGTGTCGAGGGAGACGTTGACCCGGTCCAGGCCGGCCGCCTTGAGGGCCGCCGCCGTGCGCTTGAGGCCGATGCCGTTGGTGGTCAGCGACATCTGAGGGCGGGGCTCCAGGGCGGCGACGCGCTCCACGATGCCGGCCAGGCCGGGGCGCAGCAGGGGCTCGCCGCCGGTGAAGCGGACCTCCTCGATCCCGAGGGACGTGACCGCCACGTGGACGAGGCGCACGATCTCGTCGTCCGTCAGCAGATCCGGCTTGGCCAGCCACTGCAGCCCCTCCTCGGGCATGCAGTAGGTGCAGCGCAGATTGCAGCGGTCGGTCAGCGAGACCCTCAGATCGGTGGCCACTCGGCCGTAGGTGTCGATGAGCACGTGGGCCCCCTCCCTCGACGCGGACGTGCCCGGAGCAGTGTTCCTCCGACTCCTGTGAGCCTACGTGACCGCACCGACATCACCACAGACCGCGATCCCACGACGAACGGCGCGGCCGCGCCGCAGGGACCTGGAGGTTCCTACGAGGCGGCCGCGCGGACGGAGTCGTGCTCAGTGGGCGCCGGTGCCGGTCAGGGACCTGACCTCCAGCTCCGCGTACTTCTCGGCGTCGGGCTTCTCCTTGGACAGGACCGTGCCGAGCCAGCCCATGAGGAAGCCGAACGGGATGGAGATGATGCCCGGGTTCTTCAGCGGGAACCAGGCGAAGTCCACGTCGGGGAACATCGCCTTGGGGTCGCCGGAGACGACGGGCGAGAACAGCACCAGGCCGACGGCGACGATCAGGCCGCCGTAGATCGACCACAGGGCGCCCTGGGTGGTGAACCGCTTCCAGAACAGGCTGTAGAGGATCGTGGGCAGGTTGGCGGAGGCGGCGACCGCGAAGGCGAGCGCGACCAGGCCGGCCACGTTCAGGTCGCGGGCGAGGGCGCCGAGGCCGATGGAGACGACGCCGATGAAGACGGTCGCCCAGCGGGCGGCGCGGATCTCCTCGGCGCCGGAGGCCTTCCCCTTGCGGATGACGTTGGCGTAGATGTCGTGCGCGAAGGAGGACGACGAGGCGAGGGTGAGGCCGGCGACGACGGCGAGGATCGTCGCGAAGGCCACGGCCGAGATGGTGGCGAGCAGGATCGCGCCCCAGGTGGAGTCGACGCCGCCCAGGTGCAGCGCGAGCAGGGGTGCGGCCGTGTTGCCGGACGGGTTGGACGCGATGATCTCGTCCTGCGAGATGAGCGCGGCGGCGCCGAAGCCGAGCGCGATCGTCATCAGGTAGAAGCCGCCGATGATGCCGATGGCCCAGTTCACCGACTTACGGGCGGCCTTGGCGTCGGGCACGGTGTAGAAGCGGATCAGGATGTGCGGCAGGCCGGCGGTGCCGAGCACCAGGGCGACGCCCAGGGAGATGAAGTCCAGCTTGGAGGTGCCGGTGGCGCCGTACTGGAGGCCGGGCTCCAGGAAGGCGGCGCCCTTGCCGCTGTTCTCGGCGGCCTTGCCGAGCAGGTCGGAGATGTTGAAGTCGAACTTCAGCAGGACCAGGAAGGTGATCAGGACGGTGCCGCCGATGAGCAGCACGGCCTTGACCATCTGCACCCAGGTGGTGCCCTTCATGCCGCCGATGGAGACGTAGACGATCATGAGGACGCCGACCAGGGCGACGATGAGGATCTTCCCGGCGTCGGAGGTGATGCCGAGCAGCAGCGAGACGAGGACGCCCGCGCCGGCCATCTGGGCGAGCAGGTAGAAGATCGACACGACGATCGTGGAGGTGCCGGCGGCGGTGCGGACGGGGCGCTGGCGCATGCGGTAGGCCAGGACGTCGCCCATGGTGTAGCGGCCGGAGTTCCTGAGCGGTTCGGCCACCAGGAGCAGGGCGACCAGCCAGGCGACCAGGAAGCCGATGGAGTACAGGAAGCCGTCGTAGCCGAAGAGGGCGATGGCGCCGGCGATGCCCAGGAAGGACGCGGCGGACATGTAGTCGCCGGAGACGGCCAGGCCGTTCTGGAAGGCACTGAACTGGCGTCCGCCGGCGTAGAAGTCGGCGGCGTCCTTGGTCTGGCGGCCGGCCCAGACGGTGATGCCGAGGGTGGCGAGGACGAACAGCGCGAACAGGGTGATGATCAGCGGGCGGTGCTCGCTGGCCTCGTTCGCGGCGAGCAGGGTCTGCTGTGCGGGGCTCATGCGCCGCCCTCCATCCGGGACTTGATGGCCTCGGCCTTGGGGTCGAGCTTGGCGGCGGCGTGCCGCGAGTACCACCAGGCGATGAGGAACGTGGTGACGAACTGGGCGACGCCGAGGACGAAGGCGACGTTGACGTTGCCGAACAGCTTGGTGCCCATGAAGCCGCCCGCGTAGTTCGACAGCAGGACGTACAGCAGGTACCAGACGATGAAGCCGACGGTCAGCGGGAAGGCGAAGGAGCGGTAGGAGCGGCGCAGTTCAGCGAACTCCGCGCTCTGATGCACCTCCGCGAACTCCTCCGGTGAGGGGAGTTTGTGCTGCTCCTTCGAGGGGGGCGGTGCGTCGGTTGCCACGGAGTCTCCTCGCAATGACGTGAGCGGTGGATACGGGGGCGGAGGCGAGTGTCCTCGCACTCCTTGTCCAACGTCACGGCGGCACGCGAGGAGCGGTTCAACCGGGCGGCGTTCTTTCCGAAGTGGTTTCGACAAAACGTTGCTGGCCAGCGAGAGGGCGGGATAGCTTCACCCCTGCACCACCTCGTCATGTACCTGCCCGAGCACCATCTGCGTCTCGGGCCGGTTTCGTTTCCGGAGGATGTGGAGACCCCATGTCTCATCTGCGTTCCAGGCGCCGGCTCGCTCTCGCCGTGCCCGTCGTGCTGTCGTTGACGGCCTCGCTCGGCTTCCTGCCCGCTGCCGCGTCGGCGGCCCCGCACGCGGAGTCGGCCACCCGGACTGCGGAGTCGCCGACGCTGGCCTATGTCGTCAACACCTCGGTGGACCGGCACACGATCGCGTCGGTGAAGAAGGCGATCGGCAGGGCCGACGGCTCGGTCGTGGCCACGTACGAGCGGATCGGCGTCCTCGTCGTCCACTCCTCGAACCCCGACTTCGCCGCGTCCATACGCAAGGCCCGCGGGGTCCGGTCGGCGGGCGCCACCCGCACGGCGCCGCTGGCCGCCGCGGGGACCAGGGAGGAGGGCGCGGTCGAGTACCTGACGGCCGCCCAGGCGGAGCGGACCGAGGCAGCGTCGGCACAGGAGCCCGGGAGCGAGCCGCTCGAGGCCGACCAGTGGGACCTGCGCGCGATAGGCGCCGACCAGGCCGCGAAGATCAACCCGGGCAGCGGCAAGGTGACCGTCGCCGTGATCGACACCGGCGTGGACGACACCCACCCGGACATCGCGCCGAACTTCTCCGCGGAGCAGTCCGCGAACTGCGCGGGCGGCAAGGCCGACACCAGCGAGGGCTCCTGGCGGCCGTACACGCCCGAGGACTACCACGGCACCCATGTGGCCGGCGAGATCGCCGCCGCCCGCAACGGGGTCGGCGTCGCCGGTGTCGCTCCCGGCGTCAAGGTGTCCAGCATCAACGTGACCGACCGGGCCAGCGGCCTCTTCTACCCGGAGAGCGTCGTGTGCGCGTTCGTGTTCGCCGCCGACCACGGCGTCGAGATCACGAACAACAGCTACTACGTCGACCCGTGGCTGTACAACTGCATGGACGACCCGGACCAGCGGGCGATCGTCGAGGCGGTCAACCGGGCGCAGCGGTACGCCCAGCGCAAGGGGACGCTGCACGTCGCCTCGGCGGGCAACTCCAACCACGACCTCGACTCGGACGCGATCCTCGACGACTCCAGCCCGAACGACACCACGCCCGTCGAGCGCACCATCGACCCGCACGAGTGCTTCGACATCCCGACCCAGCTGCCGGGTGTCGTCACCGTCAGCGCGACCGGCGTCCAGAACGTCAAGTCGTACTACTCCAGCTACGGCGAGGGCGTCGTCGACGTCGCCGCGCCGGGTGGCGACCGCCGCTACCAGATCCCGGACACGCCGTCCAAGGACGGCCGCATCCTGTCCACCATGCCGAACGGCGCGTACGCCTTCCTGCAGGGCACCTCGATGGCAGCGCCGCACGCCTCCGGTGTCGCCGCGCTGCTGAAGTCCAAGCACCCGTGGGCCTCCCCTGCGCAGCTGCAGGCGATGCTGAAGGCCCAGGCCGACGAGACCGCCTGCCCGACGTCCTACGACCAGGACGGCGACGGCACGCAGGACGCGGTGTGCGAGGGCGGCGAGCGCCTCAACGGCTTCTACGGACACGGCATCGTCGACGCGCTGCGCGCGGTCAAGTGACCCGCCCGTGCCGCTGAGACCTTCCGCACCATCAGCTCGTACCGCGAACGAACTGGAGACACCATGACTGCGCCGCACGCGCGCTACCGCCGCGCCGTCGCGATACCGGCCGGGATGGCCGTGGCCACGGCGCTGGCGTTCCTGCCGAACACCGCGGCCACGGCCATCGAGGACGCCGCCCCCGCGGTGGTCTCGGCCGACGCCACGCCGCTCAGCTACGTCGTCAACGTCAAGCCCGGGCACGGCGCTTCGGGGCACGTGAAGAAGGCCGTCGGCACGGCCGGCGGCACGATCGTGACGTCGTACGACCAGATCGGCGTCCTCGTCGTCCACTCCTCGAACCCCGACTTCGCCAAGACCATGCGCACGGTGCGCGGCGTGCAGTCGGCGGGCGCCACCCGCACGGCGCCGCTGCCCTCGGCGGCGACGACCGACCTGGGCACGCCCAGGACGCTGAGCGCGGCCGAGGTGGCGGAGGCCGAGGCGGCGGACGGGCAGGACCCGCTGCAGTCCCTGCAGTGGGACCTGCCCGCCATCAAGGCGGACCGGGCGCACGAGAAGTCGCTGGGCAGCAGCAAGGTCACGGTCGCCGTGATCGACACCGGCGTCGACGACACCCACCCCGACATCGCGCCCAACTTCGACCGCGAGGCCTCCGTCAACTGCGTCTCCGGCAAGCCGGACACCGCGGACGGGGCGTGGCGGCCCGCCGCCTCGGAGAGCCCGCACGGTACGCACGTGGCCGGTGAGATCGCCGCCGCCAAGAACGGCGTCGGCATGACCGGTGTGGCGCCCGGGGTGAAGGTCTCCGGCATCAAGGTGTCGAACCCGGACGGCTTCTTCTACACGGAGGCCGTGGTCTGCGGCTTCGTGTGGGCGGCCGAGCACGGGGTCGACGTGACCAACAACAGCTACTACACCGACCCCTGGTACTTCAACTGCACGGACGACCCGGACCAGAAGGCGCTCGTGGAGGCCGTCACCCGCGCCTCGCGGTACGCCGAGAAGAAGGGCGCGGTCAACGTCGCGGCGGCCGGCAACGAGAACTACGACCTGTCGTCCGACGAGATCACCGACCCCGCCTCCCCGAACGACACCACCCCGGGCGACCGGGTCGTCGACCCCTCGGAGTGCCTGGACATCCCGACCCAGCTGCCGGGTGTCGTCACCGTCGCCGCGACGGGTGCCAAGGGCCTCAAGTCGTCCTTCTCCAACTACGGTCTGGGCGTGGCCGACATAGCCGCGCCGGGCGGCGACTCGACGGCCTACCAGAAGCCGGAGCCGCCGGCCAGGAGCGGACTGATCCTGGGCACGCTGCCGGGCGGCAAGTGGGGCTACATGGCCGGTACGTCCATGGCGTCCCCGCATGTCGCGGGCGTGGCCGCACTCATCAAGTCGACGCACCCGGACGCGCCGCCGGCCATGGTGAAGGCGCTGCTGTACGCGCAGGCGGACGGCAAGGCGTGCACGGACCCGTACGACATCGACGCCGACGGCAAGGTCGACGCGGTGTGCGAGGGCACGAAGAACCGCAACGGCTTCTACGGCTGGGGCATCGCGGACGCGCTGGACGCGGTGACCAAGCAGGGCTGATGTGAGGGCGGTCCGGGCCGGGCGGGGTGACCTGCCCGGCCCGCTGCGTTCGTGAGGGCGGTTCAGGGCCGGGGCCGACCGAGCTGTTCCGGTTCTGTCCGTTCACCGCTTCCGGACTTGCCCCCTCCTGGGAGGGCTGGTGAGGATCCTGGGGTGACCTTGACACGACCCGGGGGCGGGACCGCCGGTGCACGCGGGTCCGCGCGGCGCGCCGGTGCGGGCCGTGCCGCCGCCGTCCTGGTGCTGGGCGCGCTGATCCCGCTGCTCGGCCCGTCCACCGCACTGCACGGCACCGGGGAGGCCGAAGCGCCCGGCGCCGGGGGCACAGCGCTGCTGCGCACGGTGCTGTTCGCGGCGCTGTGCGTACCCGTCGGCGAGCTGTTCGTGGACCGGCTGGCGCGGTCGGTGCCGGGGACGGCCCCGGAAGGGACCGCCACCGTCCCGGCCGTGCCCCGCAGCTGGTCGGCGTACGCGGCCGCCGCCGGGTTCCTCGCCGCCCTCGCGCTCGCCTCGGTCGTGGCCGCGGGCAATCGCGTCGATGTTCTTGGTCAGCCCGTACCGGGGCCGCTCGGTCTCGGCGACGAACGAGCCGAACAGCTGGTCCCAGACGATGAGGATGCCGCCGAGGTTGCGGTCCAGGGAGCCGCCCTGGGAAGCAGGGTGGACGCGGTGGTGCGACGGGGTGTTGAGGACGAACTCGAACCAGCGGGGCATCCGGTCGATGCGCTCGGTGTGGATCCAGAACCGGTAGACGAGGTTCGCCGAGGAGCAGAACGCGAGGGCGGCCGGGTGGACTCCGGCGAGGACGAGCGGCACGTAGAACGGCCACGAGGTCAGGGACGTCCAGGGCTGGCGCAGCGCGGTGGTGAGGTTGAACCTGCGGCTGGAGTGGTGCACGACGTGGCAGGCCCACAGGATGCGCACGACGTGGTGGCCGCGGTGGGACCAGTAGGAGAAGAAGTCCTGCCCGAGCAGCATCAGGGGGACGGTCCACCACAGAACGGGCACGCGCAGGGGCGTGAGTTCGTACAGGACCGTGCAGAGGGCGACGATCGGGACCTTCCAGAGGAAGTCGAAGGCGAGGCTGCCCAGCCCCGTGCCGACGCTCGTCGCGGCGTCCTTGGCCTCGTAGCCCTCGGCGTCCTCGTCGGGGTGGAGCCGACAGCTGACCATCTCCACCACGGTGAGCAGCACGAAGGAGGGGATCGACCACAGCACGACATCGGGCAGGTTCGGCGTGCCAGCACCGTAGGACCGTCGTCACGCCGGCGACCAGACGTTGCCACCAACGAGTATTACCGACGGTACGCGCTTGTTTCCTGGCGATCCCGGCCAAGCGCGCCGAACGGGCGGCCCCTGGCCCCGAAACCCTGAGCATGGGTCAGACGTACCCCTCGCGAACGGACAGACCGGACAGCACGCCTGAGGGGGCATCGGGAGAGGCGGGGCGGGCGCACCTGGCGGACGGCGGTGTCAGTCGCGGCCCGTATCCTCAGGGACCATGCTCGAAGACCTGACGACCGCAGCGTTCTCCCCCACGTCGTGGCCGGCCGCGTACCCCGAGGGATACGCGGTCGTCGACGTGGAGACCACGGGCCTGGCCCGGGACGACCGCATCATCTCCGCGGCGGTCTACCGGCTGGACGCGCGCGGCGAGGTCGAGGACCACTGGTACACGACGGTCAATCCGGAGCGCGACCCGGGCCCCGTCTGGATCCACGGTCTGACCAGCGAGGCACTGGAGGGCTCGCCCCTTTTCCCCGACATCGCCGAGGAGTTCACCAGCCGGCTTGCGGGACGGGTGCTCGTCGCGCACAACGCCGTCTTCGACTGGCAGATGATCGCCCGGGAGTACGCGCGCGCGAACCGCGAGGCGCCGGTGCGGCAGCGGCTGTGCACGATCGCGCTCTCCAAGGAGCTCGGGCTGCCGCTGCCCAACCACAAGCTGGAGTCGCTCGCCGCGCACTTCGGCGTCGTCCAGCAGCGGGCGCACCACGCGCTGGACGACGCGCGCGTGCTCGCGGAGGCGTTCCGGCCCAGCCTCCTGGCCGCGGCGGCGAAGAACGTACCGCTGCCGCTGCACGAGTGCCGGCCGCTGACCGAGTGGACGGACCGCCCGGCCACGCCCCGGATCGGGCAGCAGGCGGGGTACGGCGGCTACCGGGCCACGACGTGGCGCCCCGCCCGGAAACGGCCCGCCTGCCCCTACCCCAACCCCGGGCGGTACGAGCCGGGCGGGCGGCTCAAGCAGGGGATGCGGGTCGCCTTCTCCGGCGACACCTCGACCGAGCGGGAGCTGCTGGAGGACCGCGCGACCGAGGCCGGGCTGCACGTGGCCACGAGCCTGTCCCGGCTGACGAGCCTCCTCGTCACCAACGACCCGGACTCGGGCACCTCCAAGGTCGTCAAGGCCCGCCAGTTCGGCACCCCGGTCGTGGACGAGGCGGCGTTCGGCCAGCTCCTCGCGGACGTGGAGCCCGCACCGCGGGAGTGACCGGTCACCGCAGGTCCCGACCGTACGGACGGGTGATTGCCGGGCGACTCGCCCGGCCGCCGCTCGCCCGGGCGGGGGCGACGGCTCACCCTGTGGCGCATGGCGACCTGTGAGGTTTGTGGCAATCAGTACGGAATGACCTTCGAGGTGCACGCGCAGGGCGTGGTGCACGTCTTCGACTGCTTCGCCTGCGCGATCCACCGTATGGCCCCCATCTGCGAACACTGCCGGGTGCAGATCATCGGGCAGGGCGTGGAGGCCGAGGGCCACTGGTACTGCGGCGCCCACTGCGCCCGCGCGGAGGGAAAGGCGGGCATCGTCGACAAGGTGTGAGCCGGTACCCGCCTGAATGCACCCCACGACCGAGTTGTACGGTCGTGGGGTGTACCGCTTCCTGTTGTCCCGGCAGTGGGTGATCCTGACACTGATCGCCCTGCTCCTCATCCCCACGATGATCAGGCTGGGCATC
Organism: Streptomyces sp. NPDC058741; assembly: GCF_042746715.1. NCBI lineage: Bacteria > Bacillati > Actinomycetota > Actinomycetes > Kitasatosporales > Streptomycetaceae > Streptomyces > Streptomyces sp. NPDC058741. Next base: position 38,178 of record NZ_JBHYQH010000050.1, read on the forward strand.
TGGCAGATGCACCGCTACGAGGAGCGCACCGCCCGCAACGAGCGCGTCGCCGACGCCCTGGCCGCGAAGCCGGTGCCCGTGGAGGCGCTGACCGGGCCGGGGCACACCGTCACCAGCGCGGAGCGCTACCGCACGGTGACCGCGAAGGGCCGCTTCGACGCCGAGGACGAGGTCGTCGTCCGCCGCCGCACCAACGCCGACGACAAGGTCGGTTACCACGTCCTGACCCCGTTCGTCCTCCACGACGGCAGGGTGCTGCTGGTCAACCGGGGCTGGATCCCCTCCTCCGGGCCGAGCCAGAGCACGTTCCCCGAGGTGCCCGCCCCGCCGTCCGGCGAGGTGACGATCAAGGGCCGGCTGATGCCCGACGAGACGACCGAAACGAGCGGCATCAGGAACCTCGAGGGTCTCCCGGACCGGCAGATCATGCTGATCAACAGCGAGTTCGAGGCGCGGCGCCTGGACGCCCGGGTGCTCGGCGGCTACATCGCCCAGACGGCCCCCGAGCCGAAGGGCGACTCCCCCGAACTGCTGGGCGACCCCGGCAAGGAGGACGCCGCGCTGAACTACGCCTACGCCGTCCAGTGGTGGCTGTTCTCGGCCGCCGTCCCGGTCGGCTGGGTGGTCCTGGCCCGCCGCGAGGCCCGGGAGCGCGCCGAGCAGACGGCCTCGGCGGCCGACGCCGAGACATCGGAGCCGGCCTCGGTGTGACCCCGCCCCTCAGGGGCGCGGGGAACCGCGCCCCCGCAATGAGTGCCGGCACGAGCGCCGGAGCCATGGGCGCACCGCCCGACGACATCACCACCAACAGCCCAGCCGGGACACGCCCCTCAGGGGCGCGGGGAACCGCGCGGACGACCACAACCGCACCCACAACCCCACGACACACCCCCAGCCCCAGCCCCAGGGTGAGTCCAGGGAGGACCGTCCCGGCCCGAGCCGGCCGCGGGCCTGACCGGCGGGGGTGAAGTCCGGCCCCCGCACACCGCACGGCACCCGGCCGGCGGCCGCCGGGACGGCCCGTCACTCCCGCGGCCCCCGACCGGATTGCGGCGCCGACTTGCCGGGCATCCGCACTCCGTGCACCCCCGCATCGAGGACTACGCGCTCATCGGCGACGAACAGACCGCGGCCCTGGTCGGCACGGACGGCTCCGTCGACTGGCTGTGCCTGCCCCGCTTCGACTCGGCCGCCTGCTTCGCGAAGCTGCTCGGCGACGAGGACAACGGGCACTGGCGCATCGCCCCCGTGGGGGCGGACCGGTGCACCCGGCGCGCCTACCGCCCCGACACCCTCGTCCTGGACACCGAGTGGGAGACCGAACACGGGACGGTCCGGGTCACCGACCTGATGCCCCAGCGCGACGAAGCCCCCGACCTCGTCCGGATCGTCGAGGGCCTGGACGGCGAGGTGACGCTGCACAGCGTCCTCAAGCTGCGCTTCGACTACGGCTCGGTCGTCCCCTGGATGCGCAGGACCGACGGCCACCGCGTCGCCGTGGCGGGACCGGACTCCACCTGGCTGCGCAGCGAGCCGGAGGTGCGCAGCTGGGGCGAGGACTTCGGCACACACGCCGAGTTCACGGTGCGCAAGGGCGAGAAGGTCGCCTTCGTCCTGACCTGGCACCCCTCCCACGAGCCGCGCCCGTCGCTCGTCGACCCCCACGAGGCGCTGCGCCACAGCGTCGAGGACTGGAGGACCTGGGTGGCGCACTGCCGCTACGACGGGCCCTACCGGGACGAGGTCGTCCGCTCCCTGATCACGCTCAAGGCCCTCACCTACGCCCCGACCGGCGGCATCGTCGCCGCCGCCACCACCTCGCTGCCCGAGGAGCCGGGCGGGGTGCGCAACTGGGACTACCGCTACTGCTGGCTGCGCGACTCCACCCTCACCCTGAGCGCGCTGCTGGCGGCGGGCTACCAGGGGGAGGCCGAGGCCTGGCGGAACTGGCTGCTGCGCGCGGTCGCCGGCGACCCGGCCGATCTGCAGATCATGTACGGCCTGGCGGGTGAGCGGCGGCTGCCCGAGTTCGAGCTGCCGTGGCTGGGCGGCTTCGACGACTCCTCCCCCGTCCGTATCGGCAACGACGCCGTGAACCAGCTCCAGCTGGACGTCTACGGCGAGGTGATGGACTCCCTGTCGCTGGCGCGCGCCTCGGGCCTGTCCGCCCAGCCGGACGTGTGGGCGCTGCAGACGGCCCTGATGGACTTCCTGCGCGCGAACTGGCGGCAGCCCGACGAGGGGCTGTGGGAGGTGCGCGGCGGCCGGCGCCAGTTCGTGCACTCGAAGGTGATGGTGTGGGTGGCCGCCGACCGTGCCGTGCGCACCCTGGAGGAGCACCCGGAGCTGGGCGGCGACCTGGAGGGCTGGCGCGAGCTGCGCGACGAGGTGCACCGCGAGGTGTGCGAGAAGGGCTACGACGCCGAGCGCAACACCTTCACGCAGTCCTACGGCTCCCGGGAGCTGGACGCCGCGCTGCTGCTCATCCCGCGGGTCGGTTTCCTGCCGCCGGACGATCCGCGGGTGCTGGGCACCATCGACGCGGTCCGCGAGGAACTGGACCACGGCGGATTCCTGCGCCGCTACAGCAGCCGGGACCCCGGCGACGAGGACGTCGACGGACTGCCCGGCAGCGAGGGCGTCTTCGTGGTCTGCTCCTTCTGGCTCGCGGACGCCCTGCACATGACGGGCCGCACGAAGGAGGCCCGCGAGCTGTTCGAACGGCTGGTGCGGCTCGCCAACGACGTCGGTCTGCTGTCCGAGGAGTTCGATCCGGTCTCCGGCCGGCAGCTCGGGAACTTCCCGCAGGCGTTCAGCCACATCGGACTGGTGAGCACCGCCCTCGCCCTGTACGGGGCGGACGGGGCAGGATAGGGGCCATGGATCTTGGACTGAAGGACCGGGTGTACGTCGTCACGGGGGCCACACGCGGCCTCGGCAACGCCACCGCGCGTGCGCTCGTCGAGGACGGGGCGCGGGTGGTCGTCTCGGGCCGGGGCGACGAGGGGGTCGCCGAGGCGGCGGCCGCGCTGGGCCCGAACGCGGTGGGCGTGGCCGTCGACAACGCCGACCCGGACGCGCCGGCCCGGCTGATCGGGGCCGCGCGGGAGCACTTCGGCCGTTTCGACGGCGTCCTCGTGAGCGTGGGCGGGCCGCCGGCGGGGTTCGTCGCGGACAACACGGACGCGCAGTGGCAGGCGGCGTTCGAGTCGGTGTTCCTCGGCGCGGTGCGGCTGGCCCGGGCCGCGGCGGAGGAGCTGGAGGCCGGGGGCGTCGTCGGGTTCGTGCTGTCCGGGTCGGTGTACGAGCCGATCCCGGGGCTGACGATCTCCAACGGGCTGCGGCCGGGTCTCGCGGGCTTCGCGAAGTCGCTCTCCGGCGAGCTCGGCCCGCGCGGGATCCGGGTGGTGGGCGTGCTGCCCGGGCGGATCGACACGGACCGGGTCCGGGAGCTGGACGCGCTCTCGGCGGATCCCGAGGCGACCAGGGCTGCGGCCGAGTCGAGGATCCCGTTGCGGCGGTACGGGACGCCCGAGGAGTTCGGCCGGACGGCCGCGTTCCTGCTGTCGCCGGCCGCTTCCTACCTGACGGGCGTCATGGTGCCCGTCGACGGCGGAGCGCGGCACGGCTTCTGAGCACGTCGCCCCGTCCGGCCACGTGCTCAACTGACCCTTTCCTCGCGGTGCTTGACGCCCTTCATCCGCACCTCCGCGGGCAGTGAGTCCAGGCCCGCCGAGCTCTTCGCGTGGGTCAGGGCGCCGGCCGTGAAGTCGGTCAGGGCCGTACCGGGGTCCACGTGCGGCTCCAGCACGAGGCGCACTCGGGCCTCGGGGGCGTGGCGGCGGCCCCTGAGGTGGGCGCGCGACCGGTCGACTCCGTCGATCCGGGCGGACTCCTCGGTGAGGACGTGCTCCAGGGCCCGGCCGCGCAGCAGCGCGCCCTCGCCGTCGCCGGTGTCGACGAGGACCTCGGCGAGGCGGCGCCGGCGGAGCACGGAGACGAGCCACCACAGGGTGAGCAGCAGGAGGACCGCGAGGGCGGCGATGACGACCGGCCACCACCAGCCCTCGTCCTGCCAGCGGGTGCGCTCGGCGTCGCTCAGCAGCACGTCGTGCCTGCTGTCGTGGATCCACCAGGAGGGCACCGGCGCGCCGAGGCCGACGGCCAGCACGGATCCGCCGGCGACCAGCAGGACGAGGCCCAGGAGGCCGAGGAACACGCGGTTGACGACCCTGAGCACGGCTGTCTCACCCCTTCCGGCCGGGACGCCGGACGTGCACCGACAGCGAGGGCGGCTTGGCCAGCCCCAGTCCGCGGACCGCGTCGGCGAGCACGGCGTCCAGCTCGGTTCGTACGTCGTCGGGTTCGCGGAAGTGGCACACGGCGCGCACGTCCGCCCGCCTCCGGCGCACCCGGGCCCGCGCCGTCCGGACACCGGCCACCTCCATGGCCCGGTCGCGCAGGGCGAAGGCGGCCGCGTCGCGGTGCAGGCCGGCGTGGACGTCGGCGTGGGTGCGCCGCATCGGGAGCACGCGCCGCAGGCCCGGGGTGGCGGCCAGGATCAGCAGCCAGAGGCTCAGGACGGCGGCGACGCCGGCGCCGACCAGCACCCAGGTGTCGTCCAGGGGCCGTTCGGCGAGCTGCCGGGCCAGTTCCTTGCGCCAGGCCATGCCGGGGCGGCCGGCGCGCACGGACACGATGTCGTACAGGAACAGCCCGGTCAGGCCCAGGAGCAGCACGGCGACGATGCCGGCGGGGATGCGGCGCGCCGACCAGAAGCGGCCCGCGCGCCCGCCGTCGCCGTCCGGTGCGGGCGGCGGCCCGTACGCGGACGACGAGGCCGACTGGTCGGGTCCGGTGCCGTCGCCCGCCCCGGACTTCTCCAGGACGGGCAGGCGCTGGGTCGCTCCGTCGGAGGCTTCCGTGTCCCCGGGTTCGCTCATCGCGTCCTCCCGTTTACCGCGCCGTGTGCCGGAACCAGGTGCAGCCGCTCCACCTGGACGACGACCTCCGGCACCTGCATGCCCACCAGGTCGCCTACCCGCTCGACCACGTGGTGACGCACCCGGTGGCAGCGGGCGCCGATGTCGCAGGGGTAGTCGAGTTCGACCTGGACCCGCACATGGGCGACCTCGTGATGGACGGCGACCGTGGCGGAGGGCCGTCCGGCGTCCGGCGGCAGCTTGCCGACGGCCTCGTGGGCCGCCTGCGAGGCGATCTTGGCGACGACCCGGTCCGCGATGCGGGTCGCGCCGCGCTCGCCCGGCGGTACGACCGTCGGCGGTCTGTCGAGCTCACCGGCCCCCGTGCTCACAGGCGTCACCGCCGCCGTTCGCCGCGGGACCGGAAGAAGTCGCCGAAGTCCATGTCCCCCTCCAGGAACCGGCCGACGACGAAACCGACGGCGCCCAGCGCCGCCACCAGCAGAAAGGCTCCGAATCCGCCGAAATACCCGGCGAAGGCCAGCGCCATGCCGGCGATCATGCCAGCCACGCCCATGCTCATGCGGTCCTCAGCTCCTCAGCCGCTGTCGTGTCCCGTGGTCCGTGCCTCACTGGATCCGGCGCTCCGGTTCCTCTTCCTCCTCGTCCGGCAGCTTCACGTCGCTGACCGCGATGTTGACCTCGACGACCTCCAGGCCCGTCATCCGCTCGACGGCCGTGATGACGTTCTCCCGCACGTCCCGGGCCACATCGGCGATCGACACGCCGTAGTCGACGACGATCTCCAGGTCGAGGGCCGCCTGGACCTCGCCGACCTCGGCCTTGACGCCGCGCGTGACCGACTTGGCGCCACCGGGAACGCGGTCGCGCACGGCGCCGAAGGTGCGGGACAGGCCGCTGCCCATGGCGTGCACGCCGTCGACGTCGCGTGCGGCCAGACCGGCGATCTTCTCCACGACGCCGTCCGCGATGGTGGTGCGGCCCCGGGAGCCCGGGTCCCCGCCGTCGCGCTTGACCAGCGGGCTCCTGCGCACCGCCGGGGTCTCGCTCTCCCCGCCCCGGTTCTCCGTCATGTCTGTCATCGCCGTACGTCCTTTTCGGTCGTCGTCCTGCGACCACCGTAAGCATGGTTACCGGGGAGCGCGCCTCTGATACGGCAGGCTGGAGGAATGACGGCCGACCGGTGGACGCAGGCAGTGAGACATCAGCTGGGCATCGGCAGACTGCTGCCGCTGGGTGACGCGCGGGACGGGGCGTGGATCGCCGAGCGGGCAGCCGAGGCGGTGCTGCGGCGAGCGGCGCTGGACGCTCCGGGCGTTCGCCTGGAGACGCTCCGGATCAAGCGCCCCGACACGGCGCCGTCGGCGGAGCCGGCCGTACCGGCTC